>NZ_JBSFHV010000065.1:0-2102 GCF_053597235.1 Streptomyces sp. NPDC001493 | reverse complement strand
TGTGAACGCAGGTGGTGGGCCCAGCGGTTGGCGGATGCGTTCAGTTCTCCGTAGGTGATCCGCCGGTCGCCGTCGATCAGCGCGACGGCCTCCGGGAACCGGGCCACCTGCTTCTCGAACCGTTCCACGAGCGAGACGTCGTCCCGGTCGGCCACGGGCCCGGCCCACGAGCCGAGCAGCAGCTCCCGCTCGGCCCCCGACAGCACCTCCAACTCGGCGAGGCGGGTCTCCGGGTTGGCCACCGCCTGGCGCAGCACCTCACCCAGCACGGTCACCATGCGCCGGACGGTGGAGTGGTCGAACAGATCCTCCGCGAAGACGACCATGCCGCACAGTCCCCGACCGTCGTCCGAGCGGAGCAGGAACTCCAGGTCGAACTTGGCGGACCCGTTGGCGAACGTCCGGACGTGTCCCGGCCGGACACCCGGCAGATCGAGCACGGGGGTGCCGGTCTCCAGGGTGAGGCAGATCTGGAAGAGGGGGTGGCGGGTGAGGGTGCGGGTGGGGTTGAGGGTGTCGAGGACGAGGTCGAAGGGTGCGTCCTGGTGGGCGAAGGCGTCGAGGTCGGTGGTGCGGATGTGTTCGAGGAGCTGGCGGAAGGTGGGGTTGTCGCTGGTGTGAGTGCGGAGGACGAGGGTGTTGACGAAGAAGCCGACGAGGTCGCGGAGGGCTTCGTCGGTGCGGCCGGCGACGGGGGTTCCGATGGCGAGGTCGGTTCCTGCGCCGAGTCGGGTCAGTGCGGCGACGAGTGCCGCGTGCACGACCATGAAGGGGGTGCATCCCTCGGCCCGGGCCAGTGCGCCGACGTGCTCGAACAGGTCACCTTCCAGGGCGACTTCGACCGTTCCGCCGCGGTGCGAGGCCTGTGCGGGGCGGGGGCGGTCGAGGTTGAGCGTGTGTTCCTCCGGCAGTCCTTCCAGGGTCTCGCGCCAGAAGGCGAGTTCCTGCGAGAGGACGCTCTCGGTGTCGTCGGGCGAGCCCAGTGCCCGCTGCTGCCATACCGCGTAATCCGCGTAACGCACCTGGAGCGGCTCCAGCACCTGGTTGCTCTCGGAACCCGCGTTCCGGGCCGTGTAGGCGTGGGCGAGGTCCGTGAAGTACACGGTGCCGGACTCGCCGTCCGTGGCGATGTGGTGCAGCACGATCACCAGGTGGTGTGTCGTCTCGTCGAGGCGGAAGAGCGTGACGGTGAGCGGGAGTTCGGCGCGGAGGTCGAAGACGTGACGGCCGGCCTCGTCCACGGCTCGGTCCAGTGCGTCCGGCGTCACCTCGCGGTGCTGGATCACCACCCGGGCCTGCGTGGCGGGGAGGACGCGCTGCCGCGGTTCGCCGTCGACCGTCTCGAACAGGGTCCGCAGGGGCGCATGCCGCTCGACCACGTCGTTGAGGGCCGCATCAAGGGCATCGACGTTCAGCGCGCCCTCCAGACGCACCGCCATCGGCACGTTGTACGCGGTGCTGCCGCCCTCCAGGTCCGCCAGCAGCCACAGCCGCCGCTGGGCGAAGGACATCGGCGCCGGCCCCTCGTCGGGACCCCCGGTGGCGGACAGCGGAGGCAACGCCGGAAGGCCCTTCTCCGCGCCGACCTTCTCCGCGAGCCGCACCACCGTCGGGTTCTCGAAGACGTCCCGGATGGTCAGCCGAACGCCCAGGGCCTGGGCGATCCGGTTGGTGAGGCGGGCCGCGAGGATGGAATGCCCACCGAGCTGGAAGAAGTCGTCGTCGATCGACAGGTCGGTCCGCGTGTCGAGCGTGCTGGTGAAGAGGCTGGTCAGGGTCTCTTCGAGCGGGTTGCGCGGGGTACGACCGCCCGACGCTACCGCAGCGGGTTCGGGGAGAGCTCGCTTGTCGATTTTGCCGTTGGGGGTGAGGGGGAGTTTGTCGAGGGTGGTGAGGTGGGTGGGGACGAGGTGTTCGGGGAGCCGCGCGGTGAGGTGGCGGCGGATGTCGTTCAGGTCTGTGGTGGGGGTGTTGGTGACGATGTATGCGGCGAGCTGTTTGTTGTGGGTGGTGACGGTGGCTTGGGTGATGTGGGGGTGGGTGAGGAGGGCGGTTTCGATTTCGGCGGGTTCGATGCGGAAGCCGCGGATTTTGATTTGGTT
>NZ_JBSFHV010000064.1:0-2131 GCF_053597235.1 Streptomyces sp. NPDC001493 | reverse complement strand
ACGGCAACTGGAAACAAGCCCACGACACCAGCGCCCCATCTCCCCGCAGCCACACCTGGATCGACCCCGTCTCCCAACCCCTCGGACCAGAAGACAACACCAACCAACAAGACACCGACACCGTCGCCCCCCGCATGCTCCCGATACCACCCGGCCTCCGCCGACAGAACTCCGACTCCGACTCGGATGCAGCCGACTCCGACGACACCGACTGGGACGCACCCGCCCCGACCCCGGCCGGCCCGTCCACGGCACCACGCTCCACGTGGGTGCAACCCCCCGTCTCCGCGCCGAGTCCCGTGCAGTCACCGCCCTCGCCCGAACCCGCGCAGGACGACCAGACGCAGGACGACGAGGCCGAGCAGAACGCACCGTTCGACGCATCGTCCCTGCTGACATACGTCCTTCCGGACAGCCTCCCCGAGGGCCCGTTCAACGCACAGACCCTGTGGTCGCTGGCACCCCCGATGGAATCCTTCGCCGTGGCCACCGATACCCGACGAGGCCTGACGGTGCCGCTCAAGTACCCGGAGCACCATCCGGCAGCAGCCGAGTGGAGCGACTCCTGGGACGGCTTCGCCGCCTTCGACGCCGTGATGGAACCGGCCGACAAGTACCTCGACCTCGTCATCGAACGGGCCGAGCGCATACAGGCGGACGAGAACACGCCCGGGAGCGAACGGGACTCAGCAGAAAGGCTGTTGAAGACCAACACCCTCCTCAAGGACGACGGCTGGCGACCCGAGTACCGAGTTGAGTTCCTCCGCGTACAGATGCTCCTGACAGAACACGGTCTGCTCGACCGTCTCCCCCGCGAACTCGTCAGCAACCCCGACTGGCAGCGGCAGCTAGGCGTGCACGACCCCGAAGACACTCCATGGGCCCTGGTCGATCCCACCAACACGACCGGCCCCATCGGCGGTTCACTCCGCGGCGCGAACGGTGTGTCCGCCGAGTTCCACACCTGGCTGAACGACAACGGCGGAGACAGCGCCTGGCTGACCGCCTGGGCCGACGAACAAGCGGGCGGATCGATCAACACCGAACCCCAACGGTTCAAGGTGATGATCAGCCACTTCCGCCCACCGAAGCCGGGCGGTGGGTACTACATGGCCGGCTTGGACAGGGACTTGCGACACGACGCTTTGGAGTTGGACGGCCGAGAGTATCCCGTCACGCGATTCGACCGGGACTACCTGGGAGATCACGCGGTCTACCTGCGCAGCATGATCGCCCAGCACGTGTTCACCTATGAAGTGCTCACCCGGGTGAAAATGCCCAACGTCGACCCCACCGCAGGAGTCGTCCAGCTCATCCGCCTCGAGAAGCGGAGCCTGCTGGAAGACCAGAACTACGGCCCCATGACCGTCGGGGACAACGTGCAGATGACACGCGGCCCCGCCGAGTCCTACAGCCTCCTCACGCCCTACAAGGACCCCACCGACGAAAGCAGCCACACCCTCGGACCGTTCTGGGTCACATCACAGAAGGTGCCCCTGCACCACGTATTCGGCACCTACCTCCAAAGCCGCGCCAACACGGTCCCCGACCGCTCACTCCTCCTGGGCGAAGGAGAGAACGAGTTCCTCGCACTGGGCGAAGGCGCACCCATCACCTACCACGCCACGAACACACCGCCCGTCCTGCCCGTCACTCCCACCCGTCCCCAGACCGTCTCCGCCCGAGCCCCCCAGCCCGGTCGGGTGCCGGGCGAACAGCCACCGCTGCGGGAGACCGCGGCAGCGCCGATCGACGAGCCGCCGAGCATCGACACGCCGCTGACCGAGAAGGAGATCGCCGCCCGGGCACGCCTGCACGCCGCCGAGTCGACCCTGGAAACCGCTGGACTACACGCCGATGACCTCCAGCACAGGATCGACACCACCACCGATCCACAGGAAGAGGCCTCCCTGAGAGCGGAATGGGAGAGACACACGACAGTCCTCGCCGACGCCCTCCACGAGGTTGACCTCGCGCTCGCCGAAATCCGGCCCGCTCCGGCCGGGACCGGGCCCGTCACCCGGCCGCGGATGCGGCTGGACCGCACCCCCCGCTTCACCGTCCCCTCCCGCTTCGACGTCCGCCGCATCCGGCACGACAACGACACGGTCACCGACCTCACCATCACCGT
>NZ_JBSFHV010000063.1:0-2191 GCF_053597235.1 Streptomyces sp. NPDC001493 | reverse complement strand
ACGCACTCCCCCACGCCCAACTACGCCAACGCCACCTCCAACTCCTCGCCACCCTCATCGGCGACACCGACACCCAGAACCACAACGGCAACTGGAAACAAGCCCACGACACCAGCGCCCCATCTCCCCGCAGCCACACCTGGATCGACCCCGTCTCCCAACCCCTCGGACCAGAAGACGACAACACCGGCCCACGGGACACCGACGCCGTCGCCGCCCGCATGCTCCCCATCCCACGCGGCCTCCGACAGGACTCCGACGACTCCGACGCCGAAAACTCCGACGACACCGACTGGGACGCACCCGCACCGACCCCGGCCGGCCCGTCCACGGCAGCACGCTTCACGTGGGTGCAACCCCCCGCCTCCGCGCCGAGTCCCGTGCAGTCACCGCCCTCGCCCGAGCCCGCGCAGGACGACGAGGCAGAGCAGAACGCACCGTTCGACGCATCGTCCCTCGTCACGTACGTCCTTCCGGACAGCCTCCCCGAGGGGCCGTTCAACGCACAGACCCTGTGGTCCCTGGCACCGGCGATGGAATCCTTCGCCGTGGTCACCGACACCAGACGGGGCCTGACGGTGCCGCTCAAGTACCTGGACGACCGCCCGGCTGCCGAATGGAGCGACCCCTGGGACGGCAACGTCGTCTTCAACGCCGTCATGGAACCGGCCGACAAGTACCTCGACCTTGTCATCGAACGGGCCGAGCAGATACGGGCGGACGAGCACGCGGGCAGAAGCGAACGGGACGCCGCAGAGCGCTTGTTGAAGGCCAACACATTACTCAAGGACGACAACTGGCGACCTGAGTACCGCATTGAGTTCCTCCGCATGCAGATGCTCCTGGGAGAGCACGGCCTGCTCGACCGTCTCCCCCGCGAGCTCGTGAGCAACCCCGACTGGCAGCGGCAGCTAGGCGTGCAGGACCCTGAGGACACACCGTGGGCCCTGGTCGATCCCGCCGACATGACCGGCCCGATCGGCGGTTCGCTTCGCGGCACTGACGGAGTGTCCGCCGAGTTCCACACCTGGCTGAACGACAACGGCGGAAACAGCGGCTGGCTGAACGTCTGGGCAGACGAACAGGCAGGCGGATCGATCAACACCGAACCCCAGCGGTTCAAGGTGATGATCAGCCACTTCCGTCCGCCCAAAACAGACGGCGGCTATTACACAGCCGGTCTGAGCGGCAACCTGCGTCACGACACCTGGGAGTCAAACGGCCAGGAATACCCGGTCACACGATTCGACCTGACGTCCCTGGACGATCCCGCCGTCTACCTGCACAGCATGATCGCTCAGCACGTGTTCACCTACGAGGTGCTGACTCGGGTGAAGATGCCCAACGTCGACGTCACCAGAGGAGTCGTCCAGCTCATCCGTCTGGAGAAGCGGAGCCTGCTGGAAGACCAGAACTACGGCCCCATGACCGTCGGGGACAACGTGCAGATGACACGCGGCCCCGCCGAGTCCTACAGCCTCCTCACGCCCTACAAGGACCCCACCGACGAGAGCAGTCACACGCTCGGACCGTTCTGGGTGACATCACAGGAGGTGCCGCTGCACCATGTGTTCGGCACCTACCTCCAAAGCCGCGCCGACACGGTTCCCGACCGTTCACTCCTCCTGGGCGAAGGAGAGAACGAGTTCCTCGCACTGGGTGAAGGCGCACCCATCACCTACCACGGCACGAACACACCGCCCGTCCTGCCCGTCACTCCCACCCCGCCCCAGACGGTCTCCGCCCGGGCACCCCGCCCCGGAACGCGAACGATCGGGCAGTCACCACCGCGGGAAATCACGGCAGCCCCGATCGAAGAGCTGCTGAGCGAAAGGGAGATCGCGGCCCGGGCGCGCCTGCGCGCCGCGGAGTCCGCTCTGGAATCCGCCGGCCTGCACGCCGACGACCTCCAGCACAGAATCAGCACTGCCGACGGCCCACAGGAAGAGGCCGCTCTGCGAGAAGAATTGCAGAGGCATACGACCGTCCTCGCCGACGCCCTTCACGAAGTCGACCTCGCCCTTGCGGAGACGCGGCCCGCTCCCGCCGAGACCGGTCCAGTCCCGCGACCCCGGATGCGACTGGACCGCACCCCCCGCTTCACCGTCCCCTCCCGCTTCGACGTCCGCCGCATCCGGCACGACAACGACACGGTCACCGACCTCACCATCACCGTCGCCTTCAACGGCGG
>NZ_JBSFHV010000062.1:0-2429 GCF_053597235.1 Streptomyces sp. NPDC001493 | reverse complement strand
TGTGGTGCCGGGTGGGGCGGGTTCGACGGTGATGTGGAGGAGGTCGCCGTTGGGCAGGCGGTGGCCGGGAGCGTTGTAGTACTCGTCGACTCCCTGGTGGAGTTTGTTCCAGGCCGTGGCGTTGTTGCCGCCGTTGAAGGCGACGGTGATGGTGAGGTCGGTGACCGTGTCGTTGTCGTGCCGGATGCGGCGGACGTCGAAGCGGGAGGGGACGGCGAAGCGGGGGGTGCGGTCCAGTCGCATCCGGGGGCGCGTTACGGGACCGGCGTCGGCGGGCCCGGCCCCGGCGGGAGCGGGCCGCGTCTCCGCGAGCGCGAGGTCGACTGCGTGGAGGGCGTCACCAAGGACGGTCGTATGCCGCTGCAATTCTTCTCGCAGAGCGGCCTCTTCCTGTGGGCCGTCGGCAGTGCTGATTCTGTGCTGGAGGTCGTCGGCGTGCAGGCCGGCGGCCTCCAGAGCCGACTCCGCAGCGCGCAGGCGCGCCCGCGCCGCGATCTCTGTTGCGCTCGGCAGCTCCTCGATCGGGGCTGCCGCAGCCACCTGTGGTGGTGACTGTCGGGCCGTTCGCATTCCGGGCCGGGGGGATCGGGCGGAGACGGTCTGGGGTGGGGTGGGTGCGGTGGGCAGGACGGGTGGGGTGTCGGTGCCGTGGTAGGTGATGGGTGCGCCTTCACCCAGTGCGAGGAACTCGTTTTCTCCTTCGCCCAGGAGGAGTGAGCGGTCGGGGGTCGTGTCGGCGCGGCTTTGGAGGTAGGTGCCGAACACATGGTGCAGCGGGATCTTCTGTGAGGTGACCCAGAACGGTCCGAGGGTGTGGCTGCTTTCGTCGGTGGGGTCCTTGTAGGGCGTGAGGAGGCTGTAGGACTCGGCGGGGCCGCGTGTCATCTGCACGTTGTCCCCGACGGTCATGGGTCCGCCGTTCTGGTCCTCCAGCAGGCTCCGCTTCTCCAGACGGATGAGCTGAACGACTCCTCTGGTGACGTCGACGTTGGGCATTTTCACCCGGGTCAGCACCTCGTAGGTGAAGACGTGCTGGGCGATCATGCTGCGCAGGTAGACGGCCGGATCGTCCAGGGATGTCCGGTCGAATCGCGTGACCGGGTATTCCTGGGAGCCCAACTGCCAGGTGTCGTGGCGCAGGTTGCTGCTCAGGCCGGCTGTGTAGTAACCGCCGTCTGTTTTGGGCGGGCGGAAGTGGCTGATGAGCACTTTGAACCGCTGGGGTTCGGTGTTGATCGATCCGCCCGCTTGCTCTTCGGCCCAGGCGGACAGCCAGGCGCTGTTTCCGCCGTTGTCGTTCAGCCAGGTGTGGAACTGGGCGGACACACCGTCAGTGCCGCGGAGTGAACCGCCGACCGGGCCGGTCATGTCGGCGGGATCGACCAGGGCCCACGGTGTGTCTTCGGGGTCCTGCACGTCGTTCTGCCGCTGCCAGTCGGGGTTGCTGACGAGTTCGCGGGGGAGACGGTCGAGCAGGCCGTGCTCTGCGAGAAGCATCTGAACGCGGAGGAATTCGCTGCGGTATTCGGGCCGCCAGTTGTCGTCCTTGAGTACCGCGTTGGCCTTCAACAGCCTTTCTGCGGTCTCCCGTTCGTTGCTGTCCGCGTTTTCGTCGGCCCGTATCCGCTCGGCCCGTTCGATGACGAGGTCGAGGTATTTGTCGGCTGGTTCCATGACGGCGTTGAAGACGTCGATGCCGTACTGGGGGTCGTCCCACTCGGCTGATACACGGTTGTCCGGATATGTGAGCGGCACCGTCAGGCCCTGCCTGGTGTCGGTGACCACGGCGAAGGATTCCATCGGGGGTGCCAGCGACCACAGGGTCTGGGCGTTGAACGGGCCCTCGGGGAGGTTGTCCGGAAGAACGTAGGTGACCAGGGACGATGCGTCGAACGGCGTGCTCTGCTCTGCCTCGTCGTCCTGCGCGGGCTCGGGCGAGGGCGGTGACTGCACGGGACTCGGCGCGGAGACGGAGGGCTGCACTCCCATGAAGCGCGGCACCGCGGACGGGCCTGCCGGGGTCGGGGCGGGTGCGTCCCAGTCGGTGTCGTCGGAGTCTTCGGCGTCCGAGTCGTCGGAGTCCTGTCGGAGGCCGCGTGGGATGGGGAGCATGCGGGCAGCGACTGCGTCGGTGTCCCGTGGGCCGGTGTTGTCGTCTTCCGGACCGAGGGGTTCGGAGACGGGGTCGACCCAGGTGTGACTGCGCGCGGTGGGCGTGGTGTTGGCCCGTGACTCGTTCCAGTTGCCGTTGCTGTGCTGGATGTCGGTGTCGCCGATGAGGGTGGCGAGGAGTTGGAGGTGGCGTTGGCGTAGTTGGGCGTGGGGGAGTGCGTCGGGTGAGGGTTGGTGGTAGTTGCCGAGGAGGCTGCCCTCGATCTGGGGGCGGTGGGGGGTGGTGTCGTCCTGGTATTCGTCGCGGAGGCCGAGTT
>NZ_JBSFHV010000061.1:0-2596 GCF_053597235.1 Streptomyces sp. NPDC001493 | reverse complement strand
AACCAAATCAAAATCCGCGGCTTCCGCATCGAACCCGCCGAAATCGAAACCGCCCTCCTCACCCACCCCCACATCACCCAAGCCACCATCACCACCCACAACACACAACTCGCCGCATACATCGTCACCAACACCCCCACACCCACCGACGACATCCGCCGGCACCTCGTCGAGCGACTCCCCGAACACCTCGTCCCCACCCACCTCACCACCCTCGACAAACTCCCCCTCACCCCCAACGGAAAAATCGACAAGCGAGCACTCCCCGAACCCCTCGCAGCACTCACCTCGGCACGCGACCCGCAGACCCAGCTCGAGGAGATCGTCCTCGCCCTCTTCGACCGCGTGCTGAGCACCACCGGCCCTGTGGGGATCGACGACAGCTTCTTCCACCACGGAGGCCACTCCCTCCTCGCCGCCCGCCTCACCAACCACATCGCCGACGCCCTCGACGTCCGGCTCACCATCCGCGACGTCTTCCAGCACCCCACACCGGCACGCCTCGCCCAGCACATCAGCACCCTCAAGGGCCGGCCCGCACTCCCGCCCCTCACCCCCGGCGCATCGACCGACGACAACGACACCCCCCTGTCCTACGCCCAACGCCGGCTCTGGCTGCTCGCCGAACTCGACGGCGACAGCGCCGCCTACAACGTTCCGATGGCCATCCACCTCGAAGGCCCACTCGACGCCGAGACGCTGGAGGCGGCCCTCAACGACGTCGTCGAACGCCACACCCCCCTCCGTACCGTCTTCACCACGGTCGACGGCGAACCACGACAGCACGTCCTCTCGGCCACGCACGCCCGGGTAACGGTCGAACGCCGTGAGGTGGCCCGCGACGAGCTGGACGAGGCCATGACGGAAGGCGCCCGTCACGTCTTCGACCTGCGGAACGAACTCCCGCTGAGGGCCACCTTGTTCAGGGTTGCCGACGGCTGGGTGTTCTTCCTCCTGGTGCACCACATCGCGACGGACGGACGGTCCACCACCGTGTTCTTCGACGACCTGTCACGGGCCTACGAGGTGCGGGCCGCGGGCGCCGAGGGCCAGGTACTGGAGCCGCTCCAGGTGCGTTACGCGGACTACGCGGTCTGGCAGCAGCGAGCGCTGGGTTCGCCCGACGACACCGAAAGCGTCCTGTCCCAGGAACTCGCCTACTGGCGGTCGACCCTGGACGGACTGCCCGAGGAACACACACTGAACCTCGACCGCCCCCGGCCGGCACACGCAACACACCGCGGCGGACAGGTGGAAGTCCCCCTCGGAGACGCCCTGTTCGAACAGATCGGCGCACTCGCCCGCGCCGAGGGATGCACCCCCTTCATGGTCGTACACACGGCCCTCGCCGCCGCGTTGACCCGGCTCGGCGCGGGAACCGACCTGACCATCGGAACCCCCGTCGCCGGCCGCACCGACGAAGCCCTCCGCGACCTGATCGGGTTCTTCGTCAACACCCTCGTCCTCCGCACCCGCACCGACAGCAACCCCACCTTCCGCCAGCTCCTCGAACACATCCGCACCACCGACCTCGACGCCTTCGCCCACCAGGACGCACCCTTCGACCTCGTCCTCGACACCCTCAACCCCACCCGCACCCTCTCCCGCCACCCCCTCTTCCAGATCTGCCTCACCCTGGAGGCGGGAGGTGTGCCGGAGCTGCGGCTGGGCGACGTCCGGGTCGCCGACGTCACCGGTGTCACGAGTGGTGCGGCCAAGTTCGACCTGGAGTTCCTGCTCCGCTCGGACGACGGTCGGGGCCTGTCCGGCACGGTTCTCTTCGCCGAGGACCTGTTCGACCACACCACCGTCCGGCGCATGGTGACCGTGCTGGGTGAGGTGCTGCGCCAGGTGCTGGCCGATCCCGACCTGCACCTCATGGAACTCGAAGTGCTCTCGGACAGCGAGCGAAGGCTGCTCCTGGGGCCGTGGGCCGGGTCCGTCGCCGACATCGGTGACACCTCGCTGGTCGAACGGTTCGAGGACCAGGCGGCACGCGCGCCGGAAGCGGTCGCGCTGATCGACGGCGAGCGGCGGATCACCTACGGAGAACTGAACGCATCCGCCAACCGCTGGGCCCACCACCTGCGTTCGCGGGGACTCGGCCGGGGAAACCTCGCCGGCATCCTCCTGGAGCGCGGCGCCACCTTCGCCACCGCGGTGATCGCCGTCCTCAAGACCGGCGCCGGCCACGTACTCCTCGACCCCGACTTCCCCGACGAACGGCTCCACACCGCCGCGAACGATGCCGGCATCACCCACCTCGTCACCCGCACCGCACTCACCGACCGCCTCCAGGGCCCATGGACCACCACCGTCGAAGGACCGGACGACGTCCTGGACCACTCACCGGAGAACCCGGGCCTGCCCATTCAGGGTGATGACGTGGCGTGCGTGATGTTCACCTCGGGCTCGACCGGACGCCCCAAGGGCATCCTCTCCTCCCACCGCAACCTCGTCTCCACCCTCACCGCACAGACCCACGGACACTTCGGACCCGGCGAAGTCTTCCTCCAGTGCTCACCCGTCTCCTGGGACGCCTTCAGCCTCGAATTCTGGGGAGCCCTCCTCCACGGCGGAACCACCGTCCTCCAGC
>NZ_JBSFHV010000060.1:0-2698 GCF_053597235.1 Streptomyces sp. NPDC001493 | reverse complement strand
CCCAACCCCTACGGACCCCCCGGCACCCGCCTCTACCGCACCGGCGACCTCGCCCACTTCGACCACCACGGCAACCTCCACTACCAAGGCCGAGCCGACAACCAAATCAAAATCCGCGGCTTCCGCATCGAACCCGCCGAAATCGAAACCGCCCTCCTCACCCACCCCCACATCACCCAAGCCACCGTCACCACGCATCACAAGCAGCTCGCCGCATACATCGTCACCAGCACGCCGACAGCCCCGGACGACATCCGCCGGCACCTCGTGGAGCGGCTTCCCGAACACCTCGTCCCCGCTCACCTCACCACCCTCGACAAACTCCCCCTCACCCCCAACGGCAAGATCGACAAGCGAGCCCTCCCCGAGCCGGCAGCCCTCATGGCCTCGACGCGCGCGCCGCAGACCCAGCTCGAAGAGATCGTCCTCGTCCTCTTCAGCCGAGTACTGGACACCGCCCGACCGGTCGGGGTCGATGACAGCTTCTTCCACCACGGCGGCCACTCCCTGCTCGCCGCCCGTCTCACCAACCACGTCGCGGACGAACTCGGCGTCCGGCTGACCATCCGCGACGTCTTCCAGCACCCCACACCCGCGCGCCTCGCCCAGCACATCAGCACCCTCAAGGGCCGGCCCGCACTCCCGCCCCTCACCGCCGGCACATCGACCGACGACAACGACACCCCCCTGTCCTACGCCCAACGCCGACTCTGGCTGCTCGCCGAACTCGACGGCGACAGCGCCGCCTACAACGTCCCGATGGCCATCCACCTCGAAGGCCCACTCGACGCCGAGGCCCTCGAAACCGCCCTCAACGACGTGGTCGGAAGACACGCGCCTCTGCGCACCGTCTTCACCACCGTCGACGGCGAACCGCGGCAGCATGTCCTCCCCGCCGCAGAGGCCCGCGTACGCATCGAGCGTGGGGAATCCACGCCCGAGACGCTGGACGACGATCTGGCCGCAGCCGTCCGGCACCGGTTCGACCTCAGGACGGACGTCCCGGTGCGGGCCACCCTCTTCGGCCTCGGCGACGGACGCGCGGTCCTCCACCTCCTGATGCACCACATCGCGACGGACGGACGGTCCGCCGGAGTGTTCTTCGACGACCTGTCGCGGGCCTACCAGGCACGTGTCGTCGGCGCCGAGGGCCAGGTGCTGGAACCACTGCGGGTCCAGTACGCCGACTACGCGGTCTGGCAGCAGCGGGCGCTGGGCTCGCCCGAGGACACCGGGAGCGTCCTCTCGCAGGAACTCGCCTTCTGGCGCGAGACCCTGGAAGGACTGCCGGAGGAACACACGCTCAACCTCGACCGCCCCCGCCCCGCACAGGCCTCGCACCGCGGCGGAACGGTCGAAGTCACCCTGGAAGGTGACCTGTTCGAGCACGTCGGCGCACTGGCCCGGGCCGAGGGATGCACCCCCTTCATGGTCGTGCACGCGGCACTCGTCGCCGCACTGACCCGGCTCGGCGGCGGTACGGACCTCGCCATCGGAACCCCCGTCGCCGGCCGCACCGACGAAGCCCTCCGCGACCTGGTCGGCTTCTTCGTCAATACCCTCGTCCTCCGCACCCGCACCGACAGCAACCCCACCTTCCGCCAGCTCCTCGAACACATCCGCACCACCGACCTCGACGCCTTCGCCCACCAGGACGCACCCTTCGACCTCGTCCTCGACACCCTCAACCCCACCCGCACCCTCACCCGCCACCCCCTCTTCCAGATCTGCCTCACCCTGGAGGCAGGAGGGGCCCCGGAGTTCTGCCTGGGTGAGGACCGATCCACCCAGGTGGTGGGCCTGACCAACGGGTCGGCCAAGTTCGATCTGGAGTTCCTGCTCCGCTCGGACGACAGCCGAAGCCTGCACGGCGCGGTCGTCTTCGCCGCGGATCTGTTCGACCACACCACCGTCCGGCGCATGGTGACCGTGCTGGGTGAGGTGCTGCGCCAGGCGGTGGCCAACCCGGAGACCCACCTCGCGGACTTCGACGTGCTGTCGGCGGGCGAACGGGAGCTGTTGCTGGGGCCGTGGGCCGGGTCCGTGGCCGCAGTGGACGACGTGTCGCTCGTGGAACGGTTCGAGGCGCAGGTCACTCGCGCACCGGAGGCCGTCGCGCTGATCGACGGCGACCGGCGGATCACCTACGGAGAGCTGAACGCATCCGCCAACCGCTGGGCCCACCACCTGCGTTCACAGGGACTCGGCCGCGGCGACCTCGCCGGCATCCTCCTCGAACGCGGCGCCACCTTCGCCATGGCGGTGATGGCGGTGGTCAAGACCGGCGCCGGCTACACGCTGCTCGACCCGGACTTCCCCGACGAGCGTCTCCGTGCCGCCGCCGAGGACGCGGGGATCACTCTGCTTCTCACCGACGACACTCTCGGCCGACGAGCGGAGGGCCCCTGGACCCTGGTCTCCTGCTCTTCGGACGCCCCCGCCGGCACGTCGGACGCGGACCTGGGTCTGCCCATTCAGGGTGATGACGTGGCGTGCGTGATGTTCACCTCGGGCTCCACCGGACGCCCCAAGGGCATCCTCTCCTCCCACCGCAACCTCGTCTCCACCCTCACCGCACAGACCCACGGACACTTCGGACCCGACGAAGTCTTCCTCCAGTGCTCACCCGTCTCCTGGGACGCCTTCAGCCTCGAATTCTGGGGAGCCCTCCTCCACGGCGGAACCACCGTCCTCCAGC
>NZ_JBSFHV010000059.1:2964-4816 GCF_053597235.1 Streptomyces sp. NPDC001493 | reverse complement strand
CAACACAGTGGACGCGAGCAACTGAGGACAAGCCCTCGGCCTATTAGTACCAGTCAGCTCCACCCGTTACCGGGCTTCCACATCTGGCCTATCAACCCAGTCGTCTACTGGGAGCCTTAACCCCTCAAAGGGGGTGGGAATACTCATCTTGAAGCAGGCTTCCCGCTTAGATGCTTTCAGCGGTTATCCTTTCCGAACGTAGCCAACCAGCCATGCCCTTGGCAGGACAACTGGCACACCAGAGGTTCGTCCGTCCCGGTCCTCTCGTACTAGGGACAGCCCTTCTCAATATTCCTACGCGCACAGCGGATAGGGACCGAACTGTCTCACGACGTTCTAAACCCAGCTCGCGTACCGCTTTAATGGGCGAACAGCCCAACCCTTGGGACCGACTCCAGCCCCAGGATGCGACGAGCCGACATCGAGGTGCCAAACCATCCCGTCGATATGGACTCTTGGGGAAGATCAGCCTGTTATCCCCGGGGTACCTTTTATCCGTTGAGCGACAGCGCTTCCACAAGCCACTGCCGGATCACTAGTCCCGACTTTCGTCCCTGCTCGACCCGTCGGTCTCACAGTCAAGCTCCCTTGTGCACTTACACTCAACACCTGATTGCCAACCAGGCTGAGGGAACCTTTGGGCGCCTCCGTTACTCTTTAGGAGGCAACCGCCCCAGTTAAACTACCCATCAGACACTGTCCCTGATCCGGATCACGGACCGAGGTTAGACATCCAGCACGACCAGAGTGGTATTTCAACGGCGACTCCACAACCACTGGCGTGGCCGCTTCAAAGTCTCCCACCTATCCTACACAAGCCGAACCGAACACCAATATCAAACTGTAGTAAAGGTCCCGGGGTCTTTCCGTCCTGCTGCGCGAAACGAGCATCTTTACTCGTAATGCAATTTCACCGGGCCTATGGTTGAGACAGTCGAGAAGTCGTTACGCCATTCGTGCAGGTCGGAACTTACCCGACAAGGAATTTCGCTACCTTAGGATGGTTATAGTTACCACCGCCGTTTACTGGCGCTTAAGTTCTCAGCTTCGCCGACCCGAAAGTCAGCTAACCGGTCCCCTTAACGTTCCAGCACCGGGCAGGCGTCAGTCCGTATACATCGCCTTACGGCTTCGCACGGACCTGTGTTTTTAGTAAACAGTCGCTTCTCGCTGGTCTCTGCGGCCACCCCCAGCTCACCGAGTAAATCGGATCACCAGTGATGGCCCCCCTTCTCCCGAAGTTACGGGGGCATTTTGCCGAGTTCCTTAACCATAGTTCACCCGAACGCCTCGGTATTCTCTACCTGACCACCTGAGTCGGTTTAGGGTACGGGCCGCCATGAAACTCGCTAGAGGCTTTTCTCGACAGCATAGGATCATCCACTTCGCCACAATCGGCTCGGCATCAGGTCTCAGCCTTAACGTGTGACGGATTTGCCTACCACACGGCCTACACCCTTACCCCGGGACAACCACCGCCCGGGCTGGACTACCTTCCTGCGTCACCCCATCGCTTACCTACTACAAGTCTGGTTCATCGGCTCCACCACTACCCTCAACTCCGAAGAGATCGGGCCGGCTTCACGGACTTAGCATCGCCTGATTCAGTACTGGGCGTTTCAAAGCGGGTACCGGAATATCAACCGGTTGTCCATCGACTACGCCTGTCGGCCTCGCCTTAGGTCCCGACTTACCCTGGGCAGATCAGCTTGACCCAGGAACCCTTAGTCAATCGGCGCACACGTTTCTCACGTGTGTATCGCTACTCATGCCTGCATTCTCACTCGTGAACCGTCCACAACTCGCTTCCGCGGCTGCTTCACCCGGCACACGACGCTCCCCTACCCATCCC
>NZ_JBSFHV010000059.1:1557-2867 GCF_053597235.1 Streptomyces sp. NPDC001493 | reverse complement strand
TGGAATGACACGACTTCGGCGGTACGCTTGAGCCCCGCTACATTGTCGGCGCGGAATCACTTGACCAGTGAGCTATTACGCACTCTTTCAAGGGTGGCTGCTTCTAAGCCAACCTCCTGGTTGTCTCTGCGACTCCACATCCTTTCCCACTTAGCGTACGCTTAGGGGCCTTAGTCGATGCTCTGGGCTGTTTCCCTCTCGACCATGGAGCTTATCCCCCACAGTCTCACTGCCGCGCTCTCACTTACCGGCATTCGGAGTTTGGCTAAGGTCAGTAACCCGTTGGGGCCCATCGCCTATCCAGTGCTCTACCTCCGGCAAGAAACACACGACGCTGCACCTAAATGCATTTCGGGGAGAACCAGCTATCACGGAGTTTGATTGGCCTTTCACCCCTAACCACAGGTCATCCCCCAGGTTTTCAACCCTGGTGGGTTCGGTCCTCCACGAAGTCTTACCTCCGCTTCAACCTGCCCATGGCTAGATCACTCCGCTTCGGGTCTAGAGCGTGCAACTCAATCGCCCTATTCGGACTCGCTTTCGCTACGGCTTCCCCACACGGGTTAACCTCGCTACACACCGCTAACTCGCAGGCTCATTCTTCAAAAGGCACGCAGTCACGACTGCATGTGCAAGCACATACAGCGACGCTCCCACGGCTTGTAGGCACACGGTTTCAGGTACTATTTCACTCCGCTCCCGCGGTACTTTTCACCATTCCCTCACGGTACTATCCGCTATCGGTCACCAGGGAATATTTAGGCTTAGCGGGTGGTCCCGCCAGATTCACACGGGATTTCTCGGGCCCCGTGCTACTTGGGTGTCTCTCAAACGAGCCGTTGATGTTTCAGCTACGGGGGTCTTACCCTCTACGCCGGACCTTTCGCATGTCCTTCGCCTACATCAACGGTTTCTGACTCGTCTCACAGCCGGCAGACTGTGAAAGAGAGATCCCACAACCCCGCATGCGCAACCCCTGCCGGGTATCACACACATACGGTTTGGCCTGATCCAGTTTCGCTCGCCACTACTCCCGGAATCACGGTTGTTTTCTCTTCCTGAGGGTACTGAGATGTTTCACTTCCCCTCGTTCCCTCCACACTGCCTATGTGTTCAGCAGTGGGTGACAGCCCATGACGACTGCCGGGTTTCCCCATTCGGAAACCCCCGGATCAAAGCTAGGTTGACAGCTCCCCGGGGACTATCGTGGCCTCCCACGTCCTTCATCGGTTCCTGGTGCCAAGGCATCCACCGTGCGCCCTTAAAAACTTGGCCACAGATGCTCGCGTCCACTGTGCAGTTCTCAAACA
>NZ_JBSFHV010000058.1:0-7225 GCF_053597235.1 Streptomyces sp. NPDC001493 | reverse complement strand
GTATCGGGGCGGCCCTCCGCCTTGCGATCGCACGCACCGGACGCCGCCGGACCCGCCCTCCGGGCGGACGGCGCCACTTTCGACACACGCCCTAGTCGGAGCCGGGCTGACGCCCCACCCGCTGGAGCGGTGCCATCGGCAGGCCGCCGCTCACCCGGGCGCCGGGAGGCGGGGCACGGGCCGTTTGTCCCGCCCTCCGGCTCCCCGGATGGCGCCACCTCTGCCCCCCAACCTGGTCGGCCTCGGCCGGCCGCCGGCGCGCCGCCGCTGCGCGCAGGACGGATCCGGCCGAGCCCGCTGCGGCCGCGGCATGTCCGGACCATCGGCGCTGACCAGCACGTATCCCTCCCCGGATGATGCTGCGAGCCGCCCGATCGCTAGCCTGATCGCCAAGACGCGACCGTCCGTCCGGTGCGTGCGCAGAGAGCATCGGGAGGCAGGTATGGCGAGTTTCGGGGCACTGCTGCGGCAGATGCGGCAGGAGGCGTCGCTCACTTTGGAGGAGCTCGCCGAAGCCTCCGGACTCAGCGTGCGCGGCATCGGTGACCTGGAACGCGGACGCCGTGCCGTCCCGCAGCGGTCCACGATCGCGGCCCTGGCCCTCGGCCTGCGTCTTGACGACGCGGGCCGGGCCAGGTTCCAGGCGGCGGCACGCGCCGCCAGGCCCGTGGGCGAGCCTGCGGGGGGAGGACGGCTCCCCCGGGGCGTCGACGACTTCGTGGGCCGGCGCACCGAACTGGACAGGATGAGGACTCTCGCCGCCTCCGCCGAGAACGGGTACTGCCCCGTCATCGCGGTGTCCGGCTCCCCTGGGATCGGCAAGAGTTCGCTCGCCCTCCAGGCCACCCGTGAACTCGACAGCCACTTCCCCGCCGGCCGCACCGTCCTGGATCTGCGCGGCATGGACGAGGACCCGCCCGGGCCGGAGACGCTGACCTTGCGCTGCCTCAAGGCGTTCGGCGTCGCCGACCGTGACCTGGCCCGCAGCGGCCCGGAAGGCCATCCCGAGATGTATCGGGACGCCATGGCCGAGCAGCCCCGCCTGCTCGTACTGGACAACGCCCGCGACGAGGCCCAGGTGCGACCGCTGTTGCCCGGAGCGGGCCGGAGCATGGTGATCATCACCAGCCGACGCATGCTGACCGGCCTGAACAACGTGCACCGCATGCCGCTCGGGGAACTCACCGGGACCGAGGCGGAGACGATGCTGGCCGGCCTGCTGGGCACCGAGCGCGCCCACGGCGAAGCCGCGGCGGTCGCGCGCATCGCCGCCCTGTGCGGCAACCTGCCCCTCGCGCTGCGGGTGGCCGGCAACTGGCTCGCCACCCGCACAGGCTGGAGCGCCGATCGGTTCGCCGAACGCCTGTCCGCCGAGGGACGGCGTCTGGACTCGCTGGTCGCCGGCGACGTCCGCGTGGCCGCCGCCTTCGACCTGTCCTACCGCCGGCTGTCGCCTCCCGCCGCGCGGCTCTTCCGCCTGCTCGCACTCGTCCCCGGCCCCGACACGGCCACCGCCGGCGCCGGCGTCCTGACGGGGCTCGACCTCTTCGACGTCGAGGACGCTCTGGAGGAACTGGTCGAGACCGGACTGCTCGCGACCGACCGCGACCGCTACCGCCTCCACGACCTCCTGCGTCTGTTCGCCGAATCCAGGCTCAAGGCCGAGGACTCGGCGGTCGACGCCGACACGGCGCGCACCTCGCTGCGGCACTGGCTGCTCGACACCACCGTCCTGGCGGGCCGCTGGTACGAGCCGAAGCACGGGACCCCGACCACGCCGCCGGTCCTCGCGGACCTCTCCGACAGGAACAGGGCACGGCTGTGGCTCCAGGCCGAAGCCGACAACTGGCTCGGCGCGCTCCGTGCGGCCGCAGCCGCAGGCGAGCACGCCAGGGTCGTGGAGACCGCCGAGGCCATGCACTGGTTCTCCGACGAGTGGCTCTTCTGGGGTCACTGGACCGAGGTCTTCCGGACCGCCGCCTCCTCGGCCCGGTCACAGGGAGACCGGTTGGCCGAAGCAACTCAACTCAACTACCAGGCGTGGGCACTGACGATCTGTGACGGACGCCCCGAGGAAGGTGCCGAGTGCGCGGCCCAGGCGCTGGAGGCGGCGCGAGGGGCCGGGGACCTCACCCAGCAGGGGTGGTCCCACACCTACCGCGCCTGGGCACTGGCCCGTATCGGCGAGCCCTCCGCCGCGGCCGAACACAACGGACTGGCCGCTGACCTGTTCTCACGCGTCGGGGAGCGCCACGGCGCGGTGGCGGCGATGTTCGGACGCGCCGGCGCCCTCCTCGGGGCCGGCCGACTCCACGAAGCAGCCGACGCCTACCGGCAGTCGCTCGCCGCCGTCGAGGCTGCGGCCGAGACCTACGAGGCACCCTTCCTCCTGAACGCCCGGCTCAACGGCCACGGCGCACTGTCCGACGTCCTGATCGCCCTGCAACGTTGGGACGAGGCCGTGGAAGAACTGAACGTGTGCGTCGAACACGCCCACGACAGCGGCAACACCGGCATGGAGAGCCGCGCATACGCCCGCCTCGCACGAGCCCACCTGGGCGCCGGCCGACTCCGGGCCGCAACGGCCGCCTACCGGGCCGCGGCGGCGTTCGGAACCGGAGCCGAACCCGACGCGCGCAAGGAAGCGCAGGCCTACTTGGACCAGCACGGTCCGGATGATGACAGCGGGACCGCGTCCGACACCTGAACGGTGTCACATGCGAACGACCGGACGCTCTGCCGTCCTGCGGCAACGACGGTCGCTCCGGTCCGCCCGGGCCCGGAAGCGGGATCGCCATGTGTCAGGTCGGCAGGCGACAAACAGGGAGACGTGTCTGGCAAACGGTGTCGTCACTGAGCTTCTTCCAGGTGGCCACCGACGAGTGAGGGCCGTGAGCCGCAACGGGCGAGGCGAGCCCACCGCCCACGATCGCGGTGCAGCCTCAACCACACGACGTCAACCGCCAAAGCGAGACCACTCCGCTGTCGGGCTTGTGCAACGACCGTGCAAGATGATCTTGACTGCATGACGACACGCCAGAACAACTTGATGGGCCATCACTCTTTACGCAGAGTTGTCGCCGCAGCGACCTCGCTCATGCGGTCCTTTCGGGCGCGCCACTACCGAGCTGCGCGACCTACGTGTGGGCCACGGCCGGTGCGCTCTCCCCCACGTGAGCGGAAGTGAACCACCACTCCGGGTCGATCTGTTGGAACCGCCCTCCGGCGCCCCCTGGAGGGGGCGGGCCCGGACGGGGATGGGCCTGGACAGGGGTGGCCTGGACAGGGTTGGCCCGGACGACCACGATCTTGGCCACGCTCGGCCTCGCACACCGCGGACACGAATGCCGCGAGCACGGATGTGCTCGCGGCATTCGCCGTCATCGGCCGATCGTCACACGGTCCTGCTGAGGCGGCCGGCGAGCAGCCTGGCGAAGCGCGCCGGGTCGGCCAGGTCGCCCCCTTCCGCGAGCAGTGCGGTGCCGTAGAGCAGCTCGGCCGTCTCCGCCAGATCCGGGTCGGCGGCTCGCTGCTCGTACGCCGACTTCATCCCGCTGACCAGCGGGTGTTCGGGGTTCAGCTCAAGGATGCGCTTGACCGGCGGAACCTCCTGGCCCATCGCCCTGTACATCTTCTCCAGTGTCGGCGTGAGACCGTCCGCGTCACTGACCAGGCAGGCGGGCGAGCTGGTCAGGCGGGTCGTCAGACGTACGTCCTGGACCTCGTCGAGCGTCTCGTTGAGCCAGGTGAGCACGGCCGCGTAGGCGCCCGACTTCTCCTCGGACGGCTCCTCCTCGGAGGGCAGGTCGACCGCGCCGCGTGCGACGGACCGGAATTCCTTGCCCTCGTACTCCCGCACCGCCTCGACCCAGATCTCGTCGACCGGGTCGGTGAGCAGCAGGACCTCGTACTCCTTGGCCTTGAACGCCTCCATGTGCGGGGAGTTCACGACCTGTGCGCGGCTCTCGCCGGTCATGAAGTAGATCTTGTCCTGGCCGTCCTTCATCCGGGCGACGTAGTCGGCGAGGCTGGTGGGCTCGTCGCCGACGGTGGAGGCGAACGACGCGATGTCGAGGATCGCCTTCTGGTCCTCGGTCCCGTCGAGTAGGCCCTCCTTGACGGCGGGGCCGAACTCGCGCCAGAACGTGCGGTACTTGTCGGAGTCCTTCCTCATCAGGTCCTTGATCGTCGAAAGGACCTTCTTGGTGAGGCGGCGGCGCATCAGCTGGATGTGCCGGTCCTGCTGGAGGATCTCGCGGGAGATGTTCAGAGACAGGTCGGCGGCGTCGACGACTCCCTTGACGAAGCGGAGGTAGCCGGGCAGGAGGTCGCGGCTGTCGTCCAGGATGAAGACGCGCTTGACGTACAGCTGAATGCCGTGACGGGCATCGCGCTGGAAGAGGTCGTGCGGCGCGCGCGCCGGGATGAACAGCAGGGCCTCGTACTCGAAGGTGCCCTCGGCCCGCATCTGGATGATGTCGAGCGGCTCCGTCCAGTCATGGCTGATGTGCTGGTAGAACTCCCGGTACTCCTCGTCCGTGACCTCGGACCGCGGCCGTGCCCAGAGGGCCTTCATGGAGTTGAGGGTGTCGTCCCCCATCCGGATGGGGAAGGAGATGAAGTCCGAGTACCGCTTGACGATCTCCCGGATCTTCCATTCGTCGGCGAAGTCGTGCAGCGCGTCCTCTTCGTCGGCGGGCCGCAGGTACACGGTCACGGACGTGCCCTCCGGCACGTCGTCGGCGGCCTCGATGGTGTACGTGCCGTCGCCCTCCGATTCCCAGCGCACGCCCGCCGCCTCACCGGCCTTGCGCGTATGGAGGGTGACCTTGTCGGCGACCATGAAGACGGAGTAGAAACCGACCCCGAACTGGCCGATGAGCTCGGCCGATTCCTTGTTCTCGCGCAGCTTGCGCAGGGCTTCGGCAGTGCCTGACTTCGCGATGGTGCCGATGAGGCTCACCACGTCGTCGCGCGACATGCCGATGCCGTTGTCCCGCACGGTCAGGGTGCGGGCCTCCTTGTCGGCCTCGATGGCGACATGCGGGTCCTCGGCCGTGAGGCTCTCGTCCGTGAGCGCGGCGAGGCGCCGTTTGTCCAGGGCGTCCGAGGCGTTGGAGATGAGTTCGCGGAGGAAGATCTCCTTGTTCGAGTAGATCGAGTGGACCATCAGCTGCAGGAGCTGTCGCGCTTCGGCCTGAAACTCCAGCGTCTCGGTGGTCATGGCTTCCCTTCGGGTCAAAAGGTTGATCTGTGCGACGCCCACTTTTCCAGAATTCCAGGGACCGGGAAGGTGCGCACGTGCCGCTGCCCGGCACCGCCCGGTCGGGGCCGGGCCGAATTGGCTCCGGCCTCCGGCCGTACTCGGCTTCGTCGACGACAGCACTCCGTGCGGTGACCCGTAGTTCGCGTTCGTCGCCGACGGGGGCCGTCCCGGAACTGGCTCTCAGGGCGGCTCCGTCCGGGGAATCAGTCCTCGATCCAGCCGTGCCGGTTGCCCAGTGCCGCGAACTGCGCGCGCACGATCTGGATTTGATGACCAGTCAGTTCCGGTGCGGAGGTCAGCAGCAGCTCGGTCACCTCACGCGTGAACTCCGCGGAGCTGAGCACGTCGCACATCGGCTCCTGGTCCTCCGGCACGGACGCGTCGACCGCCGTGCGCCGCGGGGCGGGCAGGGCGGACGCCCGGTCCGAGGTGGTCTGCGCGTCACGGGCCAGCCGCACCTTGGACGCCTTGAGCCCACGGTCGCCGTCCTCGATCACGAACTCGACCATGAGACCGGAGCGCACTGTCCCCTCGGGAATGAGCAGGTCGTTCACATGAAGGAAGACGTCCTCCCCGCCGCCCTCCGGCGCGATGAAGCCGTAACCACGCATCCCGTCGAAACGGATCACTCGACCAGCGGCCATCCCGAACCCTCACTCCTCACACACCGCTCAACACCTTCATCCGATCGTCATCACCCCCCTTCCTGACGTCACGTTCGCAGGCGAACTCTTCGATCTTCATGCCGATTCCCGCAGGTCGGCGACTGTGCGGCAGGGTCTTCGCCGGTCCGGTGCGCAACCGGTGCAGACCCTCACCTGACGGAGGGCGGTCTACTGGAAGCTGAGCCGGTGCGGGTGGGAGGGATCGGCCGGGCAGGTGTGCACGCGCATCAGGCCCCGGCCGAGGTGGACCCCGGTCGGGTCGATGACGGGCGGGTCGCCGTGGGCGTCGCGGTCCTCCAGCGGCAGCCAGCTGCGCGAGGCGCCGTCGCCCTCCCATGTGGCCACGGTGAGCAGGGGCGGCATCGCCGTTCCGCACACCGGGCAGTCGACGGGTGCGGGGTCGGTCAGATGCCAGGACGCGAAGCCGCCGGCTTTCCAGCCGGGTGCGATCGACAGGTCGCTCATGTAGTCGATCCCGTCCGGCTCCGCCGCCCTGGCCGCAGCCATCGCCGCCTCGTACTCCTCGTACGTGGCGTACCCCGCCGACGGGGAGGGACCGCCCGTGTCCCCCTCGCCGTCCTCGGAGATCTCCTCCTCCCAGTCGGAGATCTCCTCCTGGAGCGTCTCGTCCAGCAGCCCGAAGTACTCGTGCTCCAGGACCTGTTCCGGGTGTACGACACACATGGTCGGTACGCACTCCGCGCGGCCGGCCACCAGGGGTTCCGGCTGCGGTGAGAGTACGGCGCCGACCTCGGCCGCGCGCCGCCATCCGAGGACGACGTCGATCGTGCGGGTGGGCCCGTGCACCTCGAAGGGGCACCAGAAGACCTGCAACAGGTCGTGGCCCTCGGGTCCCACGAGATCCGGGACGTCCGCGGTGAACAGCTGGGCGACCGCCAGCATCGGCAGGGGGGCGTCGTCGCGCAGGTCCGGGGCGTGGGCGCCCGGGACCATTCCGTCGAGCAGCCGCCGCTCCTCCTCGGTGTGGTCGTGGCCCCGGGCGTCGTTCGCGATGCGGCGGCGCAGCCGTACGTCGGAGAGGAGGTGGCCGGTGCCCTTCGGGTGTACCGCCGTGCAGACCGGCCACGGTTCCCCGGCCGGCCACAGCATGGGACCCGCCACGGAACTGTCCCGCGCCGTCGGCGTGCCGGGCCGGGGGTGCAGCCTGGTCGCTGTGCGCCGGTGGGCCGCGAGGGCGCGTGTCGAAAGTGGCGCCGTCCGCCCGGAGGGCGGGTCCGGCGGCGTCCGGTGCGTGCGATCGCAAGGCGGAGGGCCGCCCCGATACTGGATGTAT
>NZ_JBSFHV010000057.1:0-10040 GCF_053597235.1 Streptomyces sp. NPDC001493 | reverse complement strand
AGGTACGCCAGGATGAGCTCTTCCTTGCCCTTGAAGTGGCGGTACAGCGTGGCACGGGTGACCTGCGCCTCCGCCACGATCCGGTCGACGCCGACCGAGTGGATCCCCTCCGCGTAGAAGATCCTGGTCGCCGTGGAAAGCAGCCGCGCTCGTGCTTCCGACGTACCGCTCTCTCGTGTCCTCTGGCTCATGCACCCAGGATAACGAATCAGGAGAGTGAACGATCGGTCTCGGTGGCAGGGAGCTGCTCCGGGGGAGGGCGGGGCGATCGCGAACATCAAGGCCCGTATCGCCATTCCATCGCTGTCGGCCGGGTCTGCTTGTTCCAGCGCCCGGCCGCTGATCGAGGCCTGCGGGATTCATGCGCGCCCGCTGTCCACGGAGACGACGGCGGGGGTGTCGCGCCTACCGATGGCACGCCGTGCGGCACGGGGACGGGGGACGGGCGAGTGGATCACCGGCGAGCTGACCTCCGGCTCGGTATCGACCGGGGCCAGGGGTGCCCATGGGCAGCAGCGACAGAGGCCGACGCCGGCCTCTGTTCGACGAAGGTTGGCTGACGACGAGTCGGCGAACCTCGCCGCTCCGCCCCGCTCCTGTACCGGTCCGAGTGAGGCATGGGCCGGTCAACGGGTTCGCCGGGCAGCTGGCTTCCCGGAAACGCCCTGCTGCCCAAGGGCGTGGTTCACACCCTTGGGCGGCAGGACGTTCGCGGGGCCCGGTGCATGGGCCGGCCGACCCCATGGCCGTCGTCTTCTCGTCAGTCCTGCTTCGCGGCGCGGCCGAGGCGCAGGGCGGAGATGAGAAAGAAGATGCCGCCCGGGACGGCGTAGCCGATCGCGCTGGTGAGCGCGGGGTCGTCGGCGCCGGCTGAGGCGACGAACGATGCGCCCGCCAATACTGAGATGCCGCCGCTGAGGATCATCGGCCACTGGCCGCCCAGCTTGCGACGGGGCACGGCCACGATCAGCTGGACCAGCCCGGACACGATCGCCCAGGCGCCCCATACCTGCAGCACCGCCGGAATCCCCGACGCGCACGCCACGCCCACGCCCACAGCCGCGGCCAGGCTCACCGCCATGTTCACGTACAACAGGACCGGCGACCCGGGTGCTCCAGTGAGGCGCGACGCCCTGGCGTCGACGACGGCCGCAGCCACGTCGAACAGCGGGTACAGCACCAGCAGCACGGCCCCGGCCGGGCTGATCTCCTCCGCCATCGTGAACATCACCAGCGCCCACACGATGGCGAACGCGAACCGTACGAAATACAGCCGCCGCAATGCGGACGCCGTCCCGGTAAAGCCTCCTGATGAAGCAGCAACAGCGCTCACAACGATCCTTTCGCCTTCTCCGTGGACACACGGAGGGAAACCCATGGAGGGGAAGCCGGCCCAGCAGGTCCAGAGGCCGCGGAACTTCTGCGGGTCACCGGAAGCACCTGGCAAGACCGAACGTTCTGTTTCTAGAGTGGCAAGATTGCCATCGCATGTCAAGACCGAACGTTCTGCCTCTGTCATTGGGCGTGCGAGTCATGGCGAAAGGCTCGAAGGGTGGCTCCTTCGGGGCGATGCGGCGCAGGTGTCACCGCCGGGCGGCCGCCCGGGGTGGTGTGTGTCGAATCAGATGGACGGTCGGCGCGGTCTGGCGCCCTTGCGGCCCGGGGTGTTCGGTGTTGACGCCGTCCCGCGACGACTTCTTCCGACGCGCGGCGCGGAATGCTCGGGTTTGGCCCCGGGGGTGCGGCGTTCGGTGCTCAGTACGTGTTCCGTGGCGAGCGGTTGGTGGCGGTCGAGGATTCTCCCCATTCCCGTCGGCCGGTCGGCGTCGGGGGTGAGTTCGTCTGGTAGTGGACGGCCGTCATGGGCTCAGGTGAGGTCTCGTCCCGCACCTCTTGGACCAGGTGTGCAAACTCCGGTCGGCCCGGGCTATAGTTGATCTTGAGGGTGCGGGCCGTTTCGACGGCGCGGTTGCCTGTGCGTTGGTCGTCCAAGGAAAGACGCCCCGCTTCCCGCGGGGAAATGCAGGTGCAAGGCCTGCCCAGCGCTCCATGAGAAGCCCCGTTCCCGCTGTACTCGGAACGGGGCCTTCTGCGTGAGCCGTTGGTCAGCGTTCAGGGGTTCGCCGGACGAGCTGCGCAGGCTTTACGCTCGCCCCGCACGGGGGAGGCTCCGTACGCGCGACGCTCAACCACATCCCCCTCTGCCCCCGCCACCGATCCCGTCCGTATCCCTTTCCTCATCCGTGTACTCGTCGTCCTCCCTGTCGTGATGGACGGTGCCGTCTTCGTCGAGGAAGGGATGGATCCGCGTGGGCGGATAGCTGCTGATGTCGGAGGGGCGTACGCGCTCCGGCCCGTCGGGGCCCCAGCGCAGCAGCCGACCCACACGACAGATGCGGTGGACCGTGCCGTGGCACTCGACCTCGTCGACCCGTTTCTCGCGCAGCAGGTCTCCGGCGCGGGCGTACTGGGCCAGCGCTTCGGCGGCGGGATGGGTGGTGTCGGCCGCCAACGAGCGGGCGTCGATGTCCCGGTCGATGGTGTCCTCGGGGATGAGCCCCAGCTGGCGCGGCTCCAGCCAGGTGAGGCCGAACTCGAGCGACCTGCGGGCGTCGTGCACCCGGGCGTGCAGGCTGCCGCCCGGCGACCACCTGCCCGAACCCTGCCGCTCCACCACCCGGAACAGTGTGGGCATCAGCATCACTTCGGGGTGGCTCTCCAGCGCCCGCCGGGAGTCGGCGAGTACGTCTTCGGGAAGCGACGACCGCAGGCCGCCGTAGGTCAGGTCGCGCAGCAGCAGGTGCTCCGCGGCCTGCGCCGGGGTGACCGGGGCGTCCGGGTCCAGGACCAGGCCCTCGTCCGGTCGCGGGTCGGTCTCGCGGCTGTCCCAGACCGGGACGGCCGGTTCGGGATCGGTCGGACGGGGCTTCTCGGGCCCGCTGTCGTCCCGCCCCGCGCCCGCGTACTCCTCGGCGCGCACCACCCGGTAGCGCGTGCCCAGCACGGTGAGCTCGTCGACCGGCTCCTTCTCCAGGAGGGCGACGGCCGCCAGCAGGGCGCGCCGCTCTTCCCGGTTCCGGGCCTCGTCCTTGGCCCGGAACCACAGAGTCGAGTTCAGGCTGTCCCGGGCCAACTGGGGGCAGCCGGACGTCACCTCTTCGATCACCCGCCAGCGTGGCGCCTCCTGCGGGTGCTGCGCGACCACCCCGAACACAGGGCCCCGCACCAGCAGCGCTCGGAGGTTGCGCACGGCATCGACCGCGTCGGCCTCCATAACCTCGGCCACCGGCCCCTCGGGCGAGCTCACCGTGAGTGGCCGCCATCGGCCCGCGTGCGTGACGTCGTCATGGTTCATGTCTCCATCCTGGCGACCGCGCTCCGAGCCCGCCGCGGCTTCGCTCATTCTGGCTCGGCGAAGTCCCCGACTTCCGCACAGGTGACGGTCCTTCGACCATGTGGACGAGCGGCGGAGGGGGCTCCCTCGGCGATTCGTGCAGGCCCGTCCGGCCGGGACCCGGAGTTCCCAGGGTTCCGGATCTCTGTTTCCGCTGGTGCGTGGCGCGGGGGTTTCGGCGGCAGAGACGCGGTGTCGTGTCGTCTTTTCGGCAGAGGTACCGGACGCCGTCGGTGCGTGGGGTACTTGCCGGGGCGGTGTCGGGATGCTCCTGGTGAAAGGTTCTGGTCACGCCGCAGATGTCGAAGGCCGAGCTGTACGCGGCGACCCGGTGTGATCACCGCGCTGGCATGAAGACGCGCGAGCGAGCGCAAGGACAACGTGCCGTGCGGACGGTCGAGAAGGCCGTGGACTCTGTCCGGCCGGAGTCCCGGAGAGAAGCTGCCACCGCTGCCGACTGCGCTGGATCCGTACAAGCCGATGATCGACGGGACGCTGCGTACGGACCTAGACGCGCCGCCCAAGCAGCGGTACACGATCACGCGGATCTTTTCACCGGCTCGTGCAGGGCACGGCGCCATGAACGCCGACGTCACTGCGATCGAGGCCCGTGAGGCCGCAGTCGGAGGACGAGCCAACCGTCGGTGCCTCCGTCTCGCGGCTGCACGGCGAGACGGAGGCGATCGTCACGCCGCTGCACGAGTGGCGCCCTGCGCGCCTCCCGCCGGATACCGGTCCGCTGACGTCGGTGACCCTCCATCAGGTGGCGGGACGGTCCAGTTGCTTCGTATCGGAGTCGTGGACCAATTCGGCAAGTTGGATGAGGAAACCGTACGCCGCCAGACGATTCTGGAGGCGAATGAAGTAGGACCTGCTTGAGCATTTGAAGATCTCGCGGCGACGCACCTTCCAGAGACCGTGCTCGTACGTGTGCGCCGCACGCAGGAGAGCCGCTTCCGCTTCTTCCGTGCTGCCTTCGAACTCCGCAACGGTCCGCCCGTCACGACCTGCGTCCGACACGCCGCTGACAGGGACGGCCAGGACTATCCATTGAGGCATCTCGCGATCAGTTCCTTACCCCTTCGACGTCGCATGCCGCGACGCGTACGGCGTCAGTCTGGCAGGCGGCAGCGTCGGGCTGCCTGCCGCAGGAGTTGGGCCAGTGTCATTTCTCGTGAGCAATCCCGAGCCCGCTCGCCTCCAACTTGATCTCTAACCTGTCCAGCGTGGACGTGGGCGTGTTGGGATGTGCCACCAGCCTTGACGCGGGGCTACGCACCCTGACCGAGGTCACCAACCGTCTCGGCGCTTCGCCGGTCATCGTCCCTGAGCCCTCCGGGCGAGAGGCCTCACGATTCCGGATGCTGCGAACGCCGAGGTCGTGGGCGCGGGCCGGGGCTTCGTCGGGACGCGACTCCGGCCGGTTCGTCATGCCGGCTTCGTGGGCTGCTCAAGATCTGTACGCCGTCCGGCTTTTGCGATACCTTCGCCACGCTCATCGCGAGTGAAACGTTTCAAAATCGCATGATCATAAAGTCGGCATCGTCACGAAGCGAGGCGTAATGACACCGGACCGATCGTCCGAGAACGACATGCAGTCCGTCCCCGACGCGCAGCCCACCCCTGCCGTCCGTCCCACCCGTCGCTCCGTGATCGCGGCCGGTACGGCGGCCGTGGCCCTGTCGGCGGCGGGGGTCTCTCTCGCGGGCGCGGCTCCAGCGCTGGCGTCGTCGAGCGGTGGCGTCCCCCGGCGTCCCGTGGCCGGGCCGCCCCGGGGCGGCACCGGCTGGCAGCGCTACGTCCAGGGGCCCACCTCCCGGACCGTACGTCCCGTAAGCAGCATCGCTACGACCGGCGACGTCGTGAAGCCGGACGCGTTGCTCAAGCCCGGCGGGTCCGTCACCGTCCTGCGTAGCCCGCAGCCGGCCCCGGCTCCTCGCTGGCCCGAGGGCACCACGGCGGAGGCATCTTCGGCGCATGCGGGCAACAACGGGAGCGACGGGCAGCCCCGTTCCTACGACGCTTCTCACGCCGTGGACGGCGACCCGGACACCTTCTGGAACGACGACACCGAACGCGTCTTCCCCGACACGCTGACCGTGTCGCTCCCCGCGCCGCGTGAGCTGTCGGGCATCACCGTGCTGTCCAACAGGGACGGTGTGCCCACCGACTTCACCGTGGAGGCGTGGAGTGACGACGCGTGGCGTCTGGTCGCCACCGTCTCTGACAACGATGTCGTACAGCGTGCGGTGCCGTTCACCGCCTCTGTCCAGGCGTCCAGGGTGCGCATCACCGTGACGGCGGTCCAGCAGACTTCGCAGGGCATGTTCACGCGCATCAACGAAGTCTGGCCCGAGGCCGTCGCGGTGGAGGAACCGCCCAGCGTCACGGTCGACTTCGGCAAGGTCGTCGTCGGCTATCCGCGCATCCGCTTCAGCTCCGCCTCCGACAACTCGCCCGGTGTCCGGGTGGCCTTCTCCGAGACCAGGCAGTTCCTGACCGAGCGCAGCGACTTCACCCGCTCCGACCAGGCCGGCGGGGCCGGACACGGTACCGACCAGTTCGCCGTGCCCGCCAAGGGCGCCGACTGGCTCGACCACAAGGGCTTCCAGGCCGGCGACAAGGTCTTCGCGGACGGACTGCACGGCTTCCGCTACCTCAAGATCACGTTGGACGCGCTGGCGTCGGACGCCCCCGCCGCGCAGTCGTGGGGCACCGTCAGCATCGACTCCGTGAGCCTGGACTTCACTGCGTACCTGGGCACACCGGGTACGTACCGTGGCTGGTTCCTGTGCTCCGACGACGACCTGAACCGCTACTGGTACGGGGCGTCCTACACCAACGAGCTCGTCACCGACACCTTCCGCCGCGACGACGTCGACCCCCGCAACGCGTGGAGTGCGACCCTTGAGGGAATGCTGGTCCTGCACGACGGTGCGAAGCGTGACCGGGATCCCTACGTCGGCGATCTGGCGGTTTCGGCCCGTACTCTCTACCTGACGCACGACGAAGCCGCGGCCGCCGCACGCAATGTGCTCGCAGACCTGGCCGACCACCAGCGGACGGACGGCTGGATTCCGCCGGCGTCGATCAGCGACTACACCCTTCCGCTGTTCGACTATCCGCTGTGGTGGGTGACGTGCAGCTGGGACTACGTGCTCTACACCGGCGACCACGCCTACGCGTCGCAGTACTACCCGAACCTGCTGAAGGTCCTCGACACCTGGTACCCGAGCGTCACCGACGAGGCCGGACTGCTGAGCAAGGGCCTCAATGGCACCGGAGGCTACGGCGACTACGCCTTCCTGGGCCGCACGGGCAGGGTCACGTATTACAACGTCCTCTACGTGCAGGCGCTGAACAACGCCGCCGGCCTGGCCCGTTGGCTGGGCCGCACCGGCGACGCGGCCCGATGGGAGGAACGGGCGGCCCGTGTGGCCGAAGCCGTCAACGCGTACCTGTGGGACGAGGAGGCGGGTGCCTACCTGGACTCCGGCACCGGCGCGGTGCGGCACGCCCAGGACGGCAACGGGATCGCCGTCGTCGCGGGTGTCGCCGACGCCGGCCGGGCCGCCTCGGCACTCGCCCACCTCGACGCCACCACACGCCAGCCGTACGGCAACGCCTTCATGGACAACGACACGATATTCGACGGCGCGTCGCGGCGTGTGTACGCCTTCACGTCGTACCCCGAGATCGTGGCCAGATTCGAGGCGGGACGAGCGGACTCCGCGCTCGACCAGATCCGCCGTACCTACGGCTGGATGGACCGCAACGACCCCGGCATCACGAACTGGGAAGGCATCGGGCCGGACGGTTCCCTGTACGAGGACGCGTACACGAGCATGGCGCATGGGTGGTCCACCGGCGTACTGCCCGCACTCACCCACCAACTCCTCGGTGCCCGTCCCACCTCGCCGGGCTACGCCACGTGGGAGGTCCGTCCCCATCCCGGTGACGTCGCCTGGGCGCAGGGGCAACTCCCCACACCCGAGGGTCCGTTGACCGTTTCCTGGCAGAACTCCGCTGACGGTTTCACCGTGACGGTGAAGGTGCCCGCCGGCACACGCGGATCCCTCGCCTTCCCCGGTGACGCGAACAAGACGGTTGTACGCGAGGGGCGCACGGTGCGCTGGGACGGACGCCGCGGGTCGGACCGATCCGTCCGGTTCACGGGCGGCCGTATCACCCTCTCGAACCTGGGACCGGGGGTCCACACCTTCACGGCCGGTCATCGATAGCCGTCACGCCGGGGCGAGAGCCCTACCGCGCACCGGGGCCAGGCCCCTGACATCGCGGACCGGGGAAGCACGATTGCCGCTGGTCGCGGCCGCCCGAGCCGATGCCCCTGTCCTGCCGCTGCCCGGTCCGGGCTGCGGCAGGACAGGGTACGGAGGCGGAGGTGTCGGCCCGCCAGGTGGTTTGTCCAAGCCTGCGGGGTCCTGGCAGCTTCCCTTGCTTGCCGTTGGTCCGGCGAGGTCGTCCGGGCTTGGCGGGGTGTAAGCATGCTCGGTTTGGGCGGGTGCATGCCGAGCATGATCTGGGTCACCGTGGCATGCGCCGTGGTGGTGCTCAGCGTGTGCGCGTGGTGTGTGGGGGAGATGCTGTGGTCGGCCATGGCCTGGTGGGGCTGGGTGATGGTGATGCTGTCCGGGGCGTGCCGTGGGAGAGTGAGTCGGCCCTGCCCCTGGGCGGGGGCGAACTGTGTTTCAGGACCGGCCAACGCCTTCTGGGTGGCCGATTTGGCGTGCTTCGTGCTCAGTCGCGTACCGTTTCGATAGAGGCGTTGATCATGCCTTTTGCACCTTCAGGTAGTCGATCATCCTGCTGAGCGTGTTTGTGTTGTCCTTCGCTTTGCCAAGGGCGATGTTGCCGTCCATGCAGAGCAGCCCTTCTCCGAACCACCGGTTCGACACTGGAGCGCTCGTCGAGTCAGGAGAGGCCGGTTTTGCGATTGAGCTCGTCGTAGGCGCGGAAGTCGAAGAAGCGCAGACCGTCGGTGACTGTTCCGGACTGGATTTCCTGCAGGGTCCAGGGGTGGGCGGAGTAGTCATCGATCGCCACCCCTCCGCGTTCGAGTAGCAGCGCGATCATCTGGTGAACCTCTGCAGTGCCGTCGATCCGGCCGGAGATGTCGATCTGCACGGCCCAGGTGGGGTGGTATTCGACGGCCGCCTCGAGCACCGTCACGTCGTCGGGGTCCCAGTCGGAGAAGAGGCAGCCGGTTTGCTCGTCGTCGATGTCGATGTAGAGGTTGCCGTCCAGAGTCCACGGATGGCGCTGCTGGTTCAGGTGTTGATCAAGTGAGGCGATGGTTTCAGCTCGCTCACCTGCGGGGAACACGAACACGGTGCGCATGGATTGGAGCCTAGGCGGTCCTCCTTCGAGGCGGCTACGAGTAATCACGGCTGGCGGCTTGTGCCTGGTGGAACGCGGGCTCGGTCTCGGGATGGTCCGCGTTCCGACAGCTGGAAGACGAGGGAACCGCCTGTCGGCTGACTGCTCCTCAGCCGAGTGCGTGATCAGCGGGCTACGCGCTCTCGAGAGCTTTGACCACGTGGTTTAGTTCCGGCGGCATGACCGCGATCAGGACCTTCCGCCGGACGACTCGCATTCCACGATCCGGGATCCCGGGTTGACCGCCACTGCCTCACGCAGTGAGGGCGAGCGGACTGCGTCCTGACGCAGATCAGTTGGCAGAACGGCTTCCGGCTTGCCGAAGGACGGCTTCCAGACGGGGGGACCAGCGCCGATCAGCAGACGTCCCGCTTTCCAGCGAGAGCCCTGAGCGGACCACTTGAGCATGCAAGGCACCCCGGTCGGCTCCCCGGCGGCTATCGCGGTCGATCTCTGCTGCCGCTTGTGGCGCATCAGCCATCCCGCGAGGGCCGCGGCGACCGCACCAATCATTAGTTCGATCACTGCCGTATTCAAGCAGACGGGGTACGCGAGCGGAGCGTGTTCCCGAGCTGCAGGGCGGCCTGCTGGAGCAGCGCACTCAATGTCCTGCGTTCACATTTTCTGCCCGTACCCGCCGGTTCTTGTCGGCCGAGTAACGCAACAGCCGACGTGTCACCCGAACCTATGGCGTGCGCCCGCGTCGCACCCACAGCGATCGGGGTCCGCCCGGCTCGGAACTCGCCAGCCTCCATTGTGGCCTTCGTCGCCAGTCACCTGCTTGCGGACTGTCCTTCCTGGGCCGCCGCCGCTGAACACCTGCCGTCTGGCCGTCGTTTCGACGGCGCCCCGTTGGTTGCCGTCCAGGGGCCGGGCGATCACGGTCCACGAGCCGCCTGCAGCCATCCGGCGAACCGCACCCTCCTTGCCCCTGCGGCCGGAGATCGGCCGCAGCCCCGACGCGCGGCCGCGACCTGCCGGTTCTTCAAGCTGGCTCGCCCGCGATCGTCGCGCGCCCGGCCTCGGCGCCGAGTCCCTACCGCCGGCTCAGGAAGCCGCCTGCGACGCCGCCGGACGCGCCGCCACCCGCCCGCAAGAGCCAGGCGCCCTGCTCGGCGACGCGTCGGACGTAGCCGTCGAGCCGCTCAGCAGGGTCGGGCATCCGCTCGACGTGACTCGGTCGGAACGCCCCACGTGCTTCGCTTAGTGTGTCGGTGTGTTAGCCGTCAGTAGTCGGTGGGTGCCTGAT
>NZ_JBSFHV010000056.1:0-10837 GCF_053597235.1 Streptomyces sp. NPDC001493 | reverse complement strand
CCCGGTGAACGTTTCAACCCACAACGCCTCAGCCCGCAACACCCCACCCATACAGGAGAAATACCCGCAGCGCAGGCTTCTGCAACACGCTTTAGCGGCGGCTCCAGGACTGGAACGAGGCCGGCGTCCGGCAGCGCCTGCACGAAGTGCTGCCGGCCGAGCTGAACGCGGCCGCCCGCCTCGACTGCTCGCGGGCCGTCGTCGACTCCAGCCACGTGCGGGCCGTAAAAGGGGGATCACACCGGACCGAGTCCGGTCGACCGTGCCCGATCCGGATCGAAACACCACCTGATCACGGACGGACACGGCACCCCGCGAGTCACCACACACCAGTGTCATGCCGGGGTGGACCAGGCCGAACTGGGCACCGACGACGAACACGATGCCTGGTCGGGGTCACCCAGGAAGTGGACGCGTAGGCCGAACTCCTTACAGTTGGCCCGCAGAGTCTCCGACTGCTTGCGCGCAACCGGATCTTCGATCTGCGTGAGGCTCGTGGTACGGACGTTGTGGTCCTCGGTGGCGATGGTGAGATCCGGACGGCGCACGGGGCGGCCTGCCTCACGCAGGCCACCCAACACCTGCGGGCTGGTCACCTCGTGAAGCATGTGCAGATCGATGTGGAGGAGGTCCGGCTCCCCCGGCGCACGCCGCACCACACGCGTATCCCACAGCTTCTCGGCGAGTATCCGTCCCATGGTCGTCCGCCCCATCATATTCGTATCACCATTCGAGACATTGCGTCTCAACTGGCAAACACCACGGTCCACTCGACCGAGCCACCAACACCCACCCCTGTCTCATACTGCGGGACGGTTGTCTCATCTCGCAGACTTAGCGCCTCTGACCTGCATACATTCGAGACTCAAATAGACGATCTTCAAGTTGCGACCACTCCGAGAAAGGAGAGGCCCATGCGCAACACGACGAGCTTTCTGGGATCTGCCTGGGCTACTTCGCCGTCATCCTCGACGGCAGCGTGCCCAATGCGGCGATCCCCGATCTACGTAAGAACCTGTGCGCCTCCAGGGCCCAGGCCCAACAGAACACGCTCCGCCAGAGCGGTGGGCTCATCTCCGTGGCCCTCTTCGGCTCGATCCTCAACACCTCCGACTTCACCGGGCGCATGGAGACGGCTCCCTCCGTCACAACAGTGGCCGCACTCATCGGCACCGGGATCGCCGCCGTCAGTGGTGAGCGGGCTGCCAGACAGGGCACCCCGGACGCCGGAGGAGATTCCTTGACGACCGCGTCGCCGGCCGCCACCAACACCACGTCGCCACAGGGCCGTTCCTGATGCCCGCGGTCGACGCCACAGACGAGAACAGAGAAAGGACCCCGCCATGCGGCGCTGGCTGATTCTTGCGCTGGGTACCGGAGCACAGACCGTCGCCTGTGTCTTTGTCTACGGACTGCCCTACATGTCCGACGAGTTGCGTCGCGACGAATCCCTGAGTCTGAGTCAGGTCGGCCTCGTCGTCGCCTGCCCCACCGCCGGCCTGGTCCTTGCCCTGGTCGCCTGGGGCGCGCTGGCCGACCGCATCGGCGAGCGCATCGTCATCACAGCAGGCCTGACGGCGACCTCGGCGCTCCTCGCCCTTGGCACTCAGGTATCGGGCCTGGTACCGCTGGGTCTCCTCTTCGCCCTGTCCGGGGCCGCCGGCGCGTCGGTGTACGCGGCCAGCGGCCGCCTGGTGATGGGCTGGTTCTCCGCCAAGGAGCGTGGCTTGGCGATGGGGATCCGCCAGACGTCGACGCCGTTGGGCATGGGCATCGCGGCGCTGTGCATCCCGGGACTCTCGGAGTCCTTCGGGGTGCGGGGCCCGGCGGTCTTCTGCGCCGCACTGTGCGCGCTGTTCGCCCTCCTGGTGGGTGCACTGACAGTCAACCCTCCGAAAGAACAGTCGGGTTCGCAAACCAAGCCCGAGGAGCGGCCCGGCAATCCCTACCGCAACCCTTCCCTGTGGCGCCTCCACGGAACGAGTGCCCTGCTGTGTGTCCCGCAGTTCACGGCGAGCGCCTTCGCTCTGGTCTTCCTGGTCGACGTGCGCGGTTACAGTGCCGTCGCGGCCGGTCAGCTCCTCGCTTTCGCCCAGGTACTCGGTGCCCTCTCCCGCGTAGTGGCGGGCCGCTGGTCCGACCGTGTCGCCAGCCGCGTACGCCCCATGCGTCAACTGACTTACAGCACAGCCGCGGTGCTCTGCCTGACCGCATTGGGCGCGGAGTGGCCCACACCGGCCTCGGACGTTCTGCTGGTCATCGCGTGCGGGATCACGGCAAGCACCAACGGCCTGGCCTTCACGGCGGTCGCGGAACTCGCGGGCCGCTCCTGGTCCGGCCGCGCCATGGGGATCCAGAACACCGGCCAGAACGTGACGGCTTCCCTGACCCCGCCCTTGATCGGCGCCTTGATCGGCGTCGCGGGCTACGCCGCGGGCTTCGGACTGGCGGCGGTCATCGCGGGCGCAGCGGCGCTGGCCGTGCCAGTACCGAAGCGCGGACGGTCGGCCGAGCAGGCATCGGGCGACTCCGGACAGGTGGAGCCCGCCAAGTCGTCGGCCTGAAGCGGCATATGAGTCGAACGCGCCGATGCCCGTGTGATGCCCTTGGAGGGATCACACGGGCATCACTCGTGCGTGCAGGCGGCGGGACCGCGGTGTGTCAGAGGTCCGACAGGCCCAGGGGGTCGGCCGACGAGGGCTGACAACGTGTGGGATCAAGTTCGATGATCTCGTGCTTGACGGGTCCGGCCGCGCGGTAGGGGTCTTCACTCATGATGGTGTCGAGCTCCTGCCGGGACACGCCCTGAGAGCTGCCCGTAGCCGGGACCACTTCCGTCGCCCAGCCGCGGAGCGTTTCCGATCCTGCCGCTGCACGGTCGTCAGGTGGGCCACCGGTCACGTATGCACCGATGCGCAGAGAGCGGCCCGACTGACGGCCGGACGCCACGATGGTCTTGGGGGACGCAGGCGTGCTCGTACCGCCGCCACCGCGGCCCTGTTCATCGCTGTCGCGCCGGCCCGCTGTTCCCGAGTTCGCCGGCACGATCAAGCAGGGAACGCGGGGCTTCACCGACACCTCGGCCAAGCCCGAGGTCGCCCATCGCTCACGAAAGTGGCGGCTACGAGTGGTTCACTCGTAGCCGCCGATTTCGTGGGCGTCAGAACACTGTTTTCGCGGTTACGGCGTAGTGATGGCCGGCCGCGGGGCCGTCGGCATCCCGTTGCCGATGGCGAAGCTCGGGTGCGGCGGCTGGTTGTAGGCGGTGTTCTGCCACGCGAGCGCGGTGCGGTACTGGGTGTCGTGGAGCAGCGTGGTGATCCGGGTCGTGGTCTCGTACGGCGTGGAGTAGATGCGCAGGGCGGTGTTGTTCGTCGTCGGCCAGACGACCTCCTCGCGCCAGTCTCCGAAGAGGTCTCCGGAGATCGCGGGGGTGGCCTTCGTACCGTTGTTGGCGTGTACGGAGTCGCCGGTGAGCAGCCGGGTGTCGGACGAGGTGCCGTACTTGTCGATGTGGGTGGAGTCGAGCAGTTCGCGAGTGGTGTCGCCGTCCCACCAGGTCAGGAAGTTGGTGCTGGACGGCTTGCGGGTGGCGACCACGGCGCCGGTGGGGCTGCGTACGCCGTCGGCGGCCGAGGACCAGGATTCGGCGCCGGGGCTGCCGGACCAGATGTCGCCCGAGACGCCTCGCCCGTTGTCGCCCGAGGCCGGGGTCGACCACAGGATCTGTCCGGTGCGTGCGTCGGCCATCCAGGACGACGGTTTGGAGGCGTCCTCGTCCACCTTGAACTCTTCCAGGCCGGCCCGGGAGGGGTCGAGGTCGCCGACGTGCTGGGCGTCGCCGTGGCCGTTCTTGGTGGTCCACAGGGAGGCCCCGTTGTCGTCCACGGCCATGGAGCCGTACACGATCTCGTCCTTGCCGTCCGCGTCGACGTCGGCCACGGAGAGCTGGTGGTTGCCCTGGCCGTCGTAGCCCCGGCCGGTGTTGGTGGAGCTGTTGGTGTCGAAGGTCCACCGCCGGGTGAAGGCGCCGCCCCGCCAGTCCCAGGCGGCGATGACGGTACGCGTGTAGTAGCCGCGCGCCATGATCAGGGAGGGCCGGGAGCCGTCGAGGTAGGCGGTTCCGGCGAGGAAGCGGTCGACCCGGTTGCCGTACGAGTCGCCCCAGGAGGAGACGGTTCCTCGCGCGGGTACGTAGTCGACGGAGCCCATGGCCGCGCCGGTGCGGCCGTTGAACATCGTCAGGTACTCGGGGCCGGTGAGGACGTAGCCCGAGGAGTTGCGGTAGTCGGCGGAGGCGCTGCCGATGGTGGTGCCCTTGCCGTCGACGGTGCCGTCCGAGGTCTTCATGGCGACCTCGGCCTCGCCGTCGCCGTCGTAGTCGTACACCTGGAACTGCGTGTAGTGCGCGCCGGAGCGGATGTTGCGGCCGAGGTCGACGCGCCAGAGCCGGGTTCCGTCGAGTTTGATGCCGTCGACGATGGTGTTGCCGGTGTAGCCGGACTGCGAGTTGTCCTTGGCGTTGGTGGGCTGCCACTTGAGGACGAAGTCGAGGGCTCCGTCGCCGTCCAGGTCGCCCACGGAGGCGTCGTTGGCCTCGTAGGTGTAGGCGACGCCGTCCGGAGTGGTGCCGCCGGCGGGCGGGGTGATGGGCACGTCCTTGTATCCGGTGCGGAACTGGATGGCGTGGACGGAGTCGGCCTGTTCGACGCCGCCGACCACGGCGCGGACGGTGTAGTCCGCGGTGGCGGGTGCGCCGGCGTGGAAGTAGTTGGTCGAGCCGGTGATGGGCGAGGCGTTGACCTTGGTGCCGGCCCGGTAGACGTTGAACGCGACGGCGTCGGGGTCCGTGCCGAGCCACCGCCAGCTGATCAGGTTGCCGCTGTCGGTGTGCACGCTGACGACGCCCCGGTCCAGTGCCTCGGCCTGCCGCAGGGTCGCGGCGTGCGAGGTCTGGCCCGCGGCGACGAGGCCGGCGGCGGCGAGCAGACCGGCGGTCAGCGAGCTGATCAGCGCGCGGGTCCGGGCGGTCCTGCGGCGCCTGCCTCGAGGGTGGGGGGAACGGGCTGAAGCGGATGTGGGGTTCACGGTTCGCACTTTCGGCCGGGGGCGGGTGACGGGTTGCGTACGTCAGTCGCCCCCGGCCGCACAAAGGTTGCCGCCTCCGGCGCCGGATCCCGCACCGCATCAGGATCCGGTTCCCCCGCGCCGTCTTCGGCGCAGTATTCGACTGCCGCCGGCCGGTGGCCGCCCCCCGCAGGCCGCCCCGCGCACCCTCGGCCCGCACCGCCTCCCCGAGCCGCCTCCCGTACCGCTCAGCCGCCGTCGGGCGTCGCCCTCGGCAGCGTCTTCTCGGGGCTCCGCCGTCCGGCACGGCTCCCCCGTACCCCGACGCCGGCCGCGCTCGCGGCCGAGTGCAGGGAGCGGAGGGCGACGAGGAGGAAGCCGATGTCGTCGAGGTAGACGGGGTCGGGGATGAGGTCGACCGGTGAGATCGTGTAGATCACCGCGGCCCAGAACAGGGCTTTGGACCGGAGCGGAATCCCCGCGTCGGTGAGGAGTTTGCGGGCACGTACGACGCGTACCAGCAGGACGGCGGCGACACCCATGGTGAGCAGCGCGGCGACGGCGCCGATGACGAGCCAAGCGGTGAGGTCCATGGCTCATCGTGTACCCGCCCGGGGGCCGCGCACGGCATCCGGACGGTAACAGCCGGGTCCTCGGACCGTCCCCTCGGTCGGCTCCTCAGCCGCGCTGCCCGGCCTTGCGGCGGTCGCGGCGCTTGAGCGCACGCCGTTCGTCCTCCGCGAGGCCGCCCCACACCCCCGCGTCCTGGTTGTTGTCGAGAGCCCACCGCAGACACTGCTCCCGTACGGGGCAGGTGCGGCAGACCGCCTTGGCGTCCTCGGTCTGGACGAGTGCGGGCCCGGTGCTCCCGATCGGGAAGAAGAGGTCCGGGTCCTCCTCGCGGCAGGCCGCTCGTGTGCGCCAGTTCTCCATGGTTCCCACTTCCGGTGGCCGGTTGCGTGTTTTCGTCTCCGGTTCTCGGGTGACCGACAGCCGGGGACCGAAACCGGCTACCACCGAAAAGTTGCCTCCGGGGGCCGGTGCAGGGCGAGCAGGGCCTGGTCGTCCTGCGGCCGGTCGCCGGTGTGGCGGCGGACGTCGCGGATCAGTGCGTCGAGGATCTGTCCCGGGGCGACGGGGTCGCCCAGGGCGATGCGGCGCCGGGCCAGGACGGGCAGCCGCTGGGCGGCGTCGTAGAAGGTCCCCGTGCTGTCCCGCGACTCGCTGACGCCGTCGGTGTAGAGGACCAGGGTGGCGCCGGGCGGGAAGGCGAAGGTGTCGATGGGCGCGGTCCAGTCCCGCAGCGCGCCGATGCCCAGCGGGGGTGCTTCCTCGGAGGGTTCGAGCAGGGTGGCGGTGCCCTCCACGTCGAGCAGCACCGGCGGCGGGTGTCCCCGGTTGACGATGCGTACGGACGACAGGTCGGCGGCGAATTCGGCGAACAGGCCCGTGGTGAACCCCTCGGCCCGTTCCAGTCCGCCGCGTCGGTCGCCCTCCCGGGTGAGGGCCCGTTCCATGGCGCGGGCCAGGGCGGCGAGATCCTCGGCCTCGTCGGCGGCGTACCGGAAGGCGCCGAGGTCGGAGCAGACGGCGCTCACCGCGCCGAGGCCCTTGCCCCGGACGTCTCCGATCAGGGCGCGGACGCCGTGCGCGGTGTGCTGGACGACGTAGAGGTCGCCTCCGATGAGCGCCTCGTCCTCGGCGGGGACGTAGCGAGCCGCGACCCTCAGGGAGCCGATCCGTTCGGGAGGATCGGGGAGGACGGCCCGCTGGGCGACGGCCGCCACCTGTCTGGCGCGCAGGGTGTGCGCGTACTGCCGCTCCAGCCTCCGGTTGATGAAGAGGGCCAGCACGGTCACGGCCACCAGGGTGAGCTGGTTGGCCACCCCCCGGCGCCAGCCGAAGGTGCCGTCGACGCGGGCGAGGACCGCGTGCACGGCCATCGCCACGAGCCCGGTCAGGATGATGCCCCGGGGCCGCAGGAGCGGTCCCGCGAAGACGGGTGCGGCGATGAGCAACGGCGCCGAGGTCACCTCGTGCGGGGTGAGCAGGTCGACGACGACCGCCAGCACGATGACGCCGGCGGGGATCCACAGCACACTCCTCGACTGCACCACTCCCCCACGCTGCATGCCCCGCCGTCGGTCCGCATCCCGGCGGGACGCGATCGGGCGGTGCCGTGCGGGCCGGGGCCTTCGTTTGAATTGGGTGCTCTGAGTAGGGCAATGGCCAAGGCGACGAGAGCTCATCGGACGTTTTCACATGAATTGCCCTGATACGGGGGCGTCAAGAGTTTCCCCATCTTGGCCCAGCGCCGATCCAGGCGGATAGGGTGAGCGATCCGGTGCACCGGCCACGGGGGCAATCCCGAAGTCATGTGTCTGGTGACACCTTGTACGAGACCCGAGCGTCTTCAGGGGGAAGGCGCCGCGTGGCCCCGACGGAGGATTCGGACAACCGTGGACGCGCAAGGCCGTGGGCGGGCGGACGACATCGACCCCGCAGACCAGTGGGTGCTCAACCCGAGCACCGGCGAATACGAACTGCGATTGACCCCTTCCGCACCGCAACCGGGCAGAACGGGTGTTCCGAGCCCGCGGGGGCCGGTCCGGGGTGAGGGCGGCGGCTCCGGCCGGACACAGGCCGGGCCGGAGCGGGACGCCCGGGCCCCGGGCCGTACGGAGTCGCCCGCCGGTCTTCCGGCGCCCCGCAGGCGCCGGGGAGCTCCCGACGAGCCGCCCGGGCGCCGGGGGGCGCGGAACAAGCGGAAGCCGAGGACCAAGCGCGTTCTGCTCTGGACCGGCGGCACGATGGCGTTCGTCCTGGTGGCCGCCTCCGCCGCCGGGTACGCCTACCTCAAGCACCTGGAGGGCAACGTCACGACCACGGACGTGGGCGACGCCGGGGCCGCGGGCTTCAGCAAGGACAAGGCCTTCAACATACTGATCATCGGCACCGACAAGCGGACCGGCGCCGGCAACGAGGGCTACGGCGACAGCGGCAGCGTCGGCCACGCCGACACCAACATCCTGCTGCACGTCTCCGAGGACCGGACGAACGCGACGGCGCTGAGCATCCCGCGCGACCTCATCGTCGACGTGCCCGACTGCCCGACGAAGCAGAAGGACGGCACCGAGAAGATCGTGCCGGGGACGCAGCACGTCCGCTTCAACACCAGTCTCGGCCAGGACGGCCGAGACCCGGGCTGCACCATGCGTACGGTCAAGGAGACCACCGGCATCACGGTGGACCACTTCATGATGGCCGACTTCAACGCGGTGAAGACGCTGACGACCGCGGTCGAAGGGGTCGACGTGTGCCTCGCCAAGGACGTCGACGACCCCGACTCGCACCTGAAGCTCGGCAAGGGGACGCACACCATCCAGGGCGAGCAGGCGCTGGCCTTCCTCCGCACCCGGCACAGCTTCGGCAACAAGGGCGACCTCGACCGTATCGGGGTGCAGCAGCAGTTCCTCGGCTCACTGATGCGGAAGATGTCCTCCAGCGACACGCTCACCAGCCCCACCAAGCTGGTGAAGCTCGCGGAGGCCACCACCGAGGCACTGACCGTGGACACCGGCATCGGCAAGCCCAGCACGCTCAAGGACATGGCGCTGGAGCTGAAGAAGGTCCCGACGAAGAACATCGCCTTCACCACCGTGCCGGTGCTCGACAACCCGGAGGAGCACCCCCCGGTGACGGTGATCCTCAACGAGGCGGCCGCGCCTCCGGTCTTCCAGGCCATCGCCGACGACGTCTCCCTCACCGAGGTGAAGCAGAAGAAGAAGCAGGAGGCGGCCTCGGTCGCCGCCCGCCTCAAGGGCACCCAGTCCGCCGCCGGCGACGTGCGGGTGCGGGTCCTCAACGGCGGCGCCGAGGGCGGCTCCGCCGGGAAGACCGTGGAGTGGCTGCAGAACGAAGTGGGCGTGACCAAGTCCGAGAACGGGGCCAACGCCCCGGAGAAGCTCGCGAAGACGACACTGGAGTACGCCCCCGACCAGGCGGACCAGGCCCGCAAGCTCGCCGCGCTGATGGGCCTGTCCGGATCGGCGATGAAGCCGGGCGAGAGCGTCGACAACGCGCAGGGGCTGCCCGCCATGACCCTCACCCTCGGCAAGGACTTCAAGGGTGCGGGGGTCTCCCTCACCGCTCCCGCGAAGCCGCCGGAGGTGGCCAAGTCCACGGCCGACCAGACGAAGTGCGCGCAGTAGCCGGCTGACGAAACGGTCCGGCCGAAAAGCCGGGCCGGGTTCCGCCGCTCCGTGTGCGGCGGAACCCGGCCCGTTCCCGGACGGCCCGCGCCGACGGGTCGCCCGGGACGGTCAGGGCAGGCGGATCGGGGCGGGCAGCAGGGCCCGTGCGGGCACCGGCCGCCACTGGTGGCTCCCGTCGCCGGCCGTGGCGACCCTGCCGAAGGCCTGGTCGCCGAAGTGGAACGCGAACCCGTACGTGCGCGGCGTACCGAGCAGCCCCAGCAGGGTCGAACGGGCCTTCAGGACGCCGCCGACGTCCGTGTCCGGCCCGGACGGCCACTCGGGGTGGGCGATCTGGGCCGGCGTGTGGAAGGCGTCGCCGAACACCAGGACGCGCCGGCCGCCGCCGGCCGAGATGACGTACGTCGTGTGCCCCGGGCTGTGGCCGGGGGTGATCACCGCGGTGACGCCGGGCCACACCTCGGCACCGTCGTCGAACCGCCGCAGCACACGGGCCATGGGCACCATGAATCCCTCCCAGGACGGCGCCCCGACCTCCACCTCACCGTTCCAGAAGGGCTCCCACTCGGCGTCCGCCACGAGGTAGTCGGCGCGGGGGAACGCCTTGCGCATCCGCCCGTCGCGCCCCTGGACGAAGCCGAGACCGGTGTGGTCCGTGTGCAGGTGGGTGAAGGCCACGGTGTCGATGGACTCCGGTGCCACCCGCAGCGCCCGGAGCGTCCGCAGGAGCGCTCCGCCCCGGGAGACACCGAGCGAGGGCGCCAGCACGTTGCTGCCCAGTCCGACGTCGATCAGCAGCCGGCGGCCGCCCCGCTCCACGAGGACGCCGCCGGCCGAGGCGGCGATCCGTCCTGAGGGGGCGAGTGCCTCCGGGTTCTCCTTCCAGTACGAGGCGGGGACCGCGGGAAGGAAGCCCACGGGGTCCAGTTCCATCGCCGCGTCGACGACGTAGGTGAGGCGGACGTCTCCCACCGTGAGGGTGCGTACGGCCGACTGGTCCCCGAGGCGGCCGGTACGGGTCGGGGCGTCGCCGGTGCGGGGCCGGGCGTCCGCGGCGGATGCCGACCCCGGCAGGGCGCCCGCGAGCGGGACGGAGAGTGCGGCGCCGGAGACGAGCGCGGTGCGCAGCACTCGGCGGCGGGAAGGGCGGGAGGAGACGGATATGCGGTCTGTCATGGCCGCACCCGATGCCCCACCCGATGCCCCCGTCCGGACAAGGGCCGGACGGGGGCATCGGGTGGGGCATCGGGTGCGGGCATGGGGTGCGGGCATGGAGCGGGGGTGGGGCGGGAGCAGTGTCAGCCGGTGTTGCGGAGGCCCGCGGCCACACCGTTGACGGTGAGGAGGAGGGCGCGGGCGAGGAGCGGGTCGGCTTCCTCACCGGCCGCCGCCGCGTCGCGCTGGCGCTTGAGCAGGGCGACCTGGAGGTAGGAGATCGGGTCCAGGTAGGCGTCACGGATCGCGAAGGTCTGCTGGAGGACCGGGCTGGTACCGAGGAGCTCGGTGTTGCCGGTGATCCGCAGGACCTCCTGGACGGTGAGCGCGTGCTCGGCCTC
>NZ_JBSFHV010000055.1:0-11072 GCF_053597235.1 Streptomyces sp. NPDC001493 | reverse complement strand
GTGGGGAGGTAGGTCTGTCCGACGAGGGTGGAGACGAGGTTGCGGTGGGAGGAGAGGATGCCCTTGGGGCGTCCGGTGGAGCCGGAGGTGAACATCACGCAGGCGAGGTCGTCGCCCTGGATGGGCAGGCCGGGGTTGTCCGGGGAGTGGTCGAGGACGTCGTCCGGTCCTTCGACGGTGGTGGTCCAGGTGCCTCTGAGGCGGTCGGTGAGTCCGGTGCGGGTGACGAGGTGGGTGATGCCGGCTTCGGTGGCGGCGGTGTGGAGTCGTTCGTCGGGGAAGTCGGGGTCGAGGAGTACGTGGCCGGCGCCGGTTTTGAGGACGGCGATCAGTGCGGTGGCGAAGGTGGCGTCGCGCTCCAGGAGGATGCCGGCGAGGTCGCCGCGGCCGAGTCCCTGTGAACGCAGGTGGTGGGCCCAGCGGTTGGCGGATGCGTTCAGTTCTCCGTAGGTGATCCGCCGGTCGCCGTCGATCAGCGCGACGGCCTCCGGTGCGCGGGTGACCTGTGCCTCGAACCGTTCCACGAGTGAGACGTCGTCCCGGTCGGTCACGGGCCCGGCCCACGAACCGAGCAACAGCTCCCGCTCGGCCCCCGACAGCACCTCCAACTCGGCGACCCTGCGATCGGCCGGCTCACCCCGCCCCTCGGCCGGAGCGAGGGCGGTTGCGAGGAAGGTGACGAAGCGGTCCTGGTGGGCGGCGACGGCGTCCGCGTCGACGCCGTCGGCCGGGGTGTCGAAGTCGATCCGCAGACCGTCCGACGCGCCCAGGTCGTACACCGCGACACTGAGATCGTCCACCGGGCCGTTGCTCACGTTGTGGTTGACCGTGGGGTGGCCGCACACCGTCATGTCGGCGTTGAAGCCCATGATGTTGAGCACCGGCCCGGTCGGCCTGCGGGATCCGGTGAGGACCCGGGCATCCCGCCGAAGGCCCTCGTAACGCGTCAACTGGTGGCGCAGGCCGTGCTTGACCTCGGCGGACACGCTCCGCACCAGCGTGCGGAGGGTCTCCTCGGCGTTCACCCGCAGCCGCAACGGTACGACGTTGGAGGTCATGCCGGGCGTACTGCGGGCGGCCTTCGTGGTACGGCCCGTCACCGGCAGTGCGAGCATCAGCTCGTCCTGGGGTGTGACCCGGTGCAGGTACACCGTGAACAGGGCGATCACCAGGACCGGCCAGGAGACCCGCTCGGCGCGTGCGACCGTCCGCAGCCGGTCCGCCTCCGCCGCCGGTACCAGGACCGTGCGCCGGGCGAAAGGCAGTGCGCCTCGGGCCGGAACCGCGCGGCCGGTGCCCCGTACCAGGCTGTCCGGCGTCTCCTGCGCTCCGGCCAAGTGCTCGTGCCAGGCCGCCCGTTCGGCGGCCGCCTCCGCCGAGCTCCGCCAAGCGGCGTCCTCGGCGTGCAGGTCGGCCAGCCGGCCGAACGGGGAATCGTCCCACGGCTCGCCGGCGACCGCCTTCTCGTACAGCTCGACCAGCCGCTTCAGCAGCATCGAAACGCTCACGCCGTCGACCAGCAGGTGGTGGAAACCGTAGAAGTAGAAGTACCGGTCCTCCGCCAGCTTGATCAGCGCGCAGCGGACCGGGGACTCGCGGGTCAGGTCGAAGGGGGCGCCGATCGCCGCGTCCACCAGGCTCCAGGCCGCCTGCTCCGGGTCGTCCTCGGCGCTCACGTCGGTGAACGGGAGGGTGCGGGCTCCCGGTTCGGCGTCGATCAGCTGCCACACGGATTCGCCGTCGTCCTCGAAGCGGAGGGTGCGCATGACGTCCGCTTCCTCCACGAGGCGGCGCCAGGCGGTCCCCATCAGCTCCGGGTCGACCGGGCCGAGGATGTCCCGGCACTCGCCGACGTTGTACTTCAGGCCGGTGCGGTCCAGCGCGTGGGCCGTCCAGATGTCACGCTGGGCTTCCGAGAGCGGCAGCCGGAGGACGGCCGGAGCGGGTGCGACGGTCGCGTCGGACGGCATGGGATCTCCTGTATGGGTCGCGGTGGGGACGAGCGGGTCCTGGGTGTGCGGAGCCGGGAACGTGAGCGGTGCGGGCGACGGCCCGGGAAGAAGAGGCCGGACCGGCCGTCCTCGGCCTGTCCGTCCGCGCCGGAGCGGTAAAGCCATACAACTGCCGGAGCAGGGTGCGGAGCGGCAGTTGCTCCGGCGGTAGGGCCAGCAGTTCGGCGGGGCGGCGGCAGTCAGACGGCAGCCGTGGCATCGGCCGACGCGCGTACCACGCACAGGACGCGGAACCCCGGCCGCCCGCTGTCCGCGCTGGACCGGATCACGCCGTTGACCAGCAGTTCACGGATCAGCCGGCCGCACTCGGGCAGCGTGCGTCCGGTGAGCCGTACGACGTCCTGGAGCAGGAACTCCCCGTCCGCCGCGCGGCACAGGTCGCCGACGAGCGTCCGGTACGGGTCGGGCAGCGCGGCAAGGGTGCGACCTACCCGCTCCTGGAGGCGGGAGCCGTGCGGGTCCCCGGCGAGGTGGTCGAAGAGCGGGGCCGGGTCCGATTCGACGATGTCGCGCAGGGTGGACAGATCGCACACGGCGAGCCAGGAGGCGGCGGCCTCGAGCGCTGCCGGATGGCCGTCGAGGCGGTGGCAGATCCAGGCGACATCGGCGAGCGCCTGCTCGTCCGGCACGATGTCGGGGCGCACCCGGCGGAGCTGGCTGAGGAAGAACCGGACGGCCGCCGCGTCCATGGACCCGGCGGCGGGCGCGGGCGCCTCCAGCGGGGAGAGCAGGAAGAGGCGTTCACCGGGTACGTTCCACGGCCGCTCTCCGGTGATCAGCAGCCGCAGGCCGGGGAACTCCCGCAGCAGACGGCTCAACCGGCCGAAGTCGAGGGCGCCGGTGTCGACGCCGTCGAGGACGAGCACGGTGCCCTGTCCGCCGATGGCCTCCACGACATCCGCCAGCTCGGTCAGCGGGTTCCCGGCTTCTCCGCCGCCACCCAGGAAACGCGCGCACGCGTCGGCCAGCCGGGGGAGCGGGTCGTCGCCGGCCCCGAGGCAGTCGGCGGCGGCCCCGTCACCGGAGTGCCACAGCACGGGCAGGCCGGCATCGTGCAGGCGGGCAGCCGCCTCCAGGGCGAGCCGGGTCTTGCCGACGCCACTCAGTCCGACCACGGTGACCAGCCGTTCGGCGCCCGACCCCAACTCCTCCACGACCACGCCGGTCTCCGCCTCCCGGCCAACCTGCGGGTACAGCGGTACGGGCGGCGCCGCCCGCTCCACGGACAGACGCCGGACGGCGTCGCCCGCCCGTGAGCCCCCTCTGGCCGCAGCCTCCAGCTCCGTACGCGACCGCGGGCCGAGTCTCAGCGCGTCGGCGATCAGACGCACCGTCTCCGTTCTCGGCCGCTGGGCCTTCCCCTTCTCCAGGTCCCGGATGGCGCGCACGCTGATGGTGGAGAGGTCCGCCAGCTCTCGCTGCGTCAGCCCGATGCGGAGGCGGTGCCGGCGTATCAGGGAACCGAGCGGGGCGGTGGTCGCCGGGCTGTCCTGCTGGGGGAGGGTGAGCGTCATGAAAGGACTCCTGCTCGTCGGGGAGAGCCGACCCCGGAAGCGGCTGCGGGCCGGGGCGCTGTGCGGGACGGCTGTCGTGCCTTGCTTCTGCCGGAATCCTCCACACGCGCCCTATCCGGGGAGCATCGCGGGACCAAAGGGTCCGCGGCCCGCCGGGCCCGCACCGAGATAGCGGCGAGGCGCGTACGAGAAGCCGCCGGGCCCTGCCGGGACCTGCACGCGCCTCAGGTGATAGGGGGCGGAGGACCGTGATAACGGGGCGATAGGACCGGGACCGGTGCGGTGAATCCGGTCATTCCTAACTTGGTGCTCAGAAGGAAACGGAACACCGACGAGAGGACAGTCCGATGTCGAAGAACACCACCGCCCGCAACGCCCTCCGCACCGCTTTCGCCACCGTCGCGGTCGTCGTCGTCACCGGAATCGGTGTCCAGGTGGGCTGGGCCGACGACACGTCCGGCACCGGCACCCGGTCGACCGAGACCTCGACCTCGACCGCGGCCACTCCCACCCCCACCCCGTCCAGCTCCACGGACAACAACCCCTGGGACTGACGGGCCGGGGCGCCCGCTCCCGGGTTCCAGGCCCGGAGCGCGATCCGCGCCCGCCGAATTCCCGGCCCCGGCTCCGGCCGGACCCGACCCCGACTCCGACCCCGGCCTCCGCGCCGGCGGACCTCGGCCCCGGACAGCCCCGGCTCCTGCCGACTCCGCCCACGCCCGTGAATCCCGAGCCGGTGTCGAACGGCTGTACCAGTGACGCCTCCGCGCCCGCCCGGCTCAGCCGGCGCCGAGCAGCTGCCGCGTCTCCGCCAGTTCCCGCGTCATTCCCCGGTCCCTGAACACTCCCAACGCAGGGGACAGCAGCTCCCGGCGACGCACCGGTTCGTCCTCCAGCAGCCGTGCCAGATCCAGCCGTGCCAGAGCCCCGCCGTTGAAGTCCATGATCTGCTCCCGGGCCGCGACGGCCCGGTCGAAGAAGTACCTAGCCCGGTCGGGCCGCCCCATCAGTACGAAGGCCTGGCCCAGATCGCGCAGCAGATGTCCTTCGCCGATCACGTCGCCGGAGTCCCGGCACAGCTCCAGGACCTCTGTGAACGTCAGCACCGCGAGGTCGAACTCACCGCGCTCCAGCAGCAGCTGTCCCACCCTGCGCAGGGTCCGTGCCCTGCCTCCCACATAGCCGACCCCGTCGTAGATCTCCAGGGCCTCGTCCAACTGCGCCTGGGCCGCGGCCTTGTCACCCCGGCGCATCCGGATGTGGGCGCTCTGTGTGAGCACGATCGCCCGTCCCACCACGTCTCCGGCACGGTCGAAGTCGGCCAGGGCCCGTTCGTACAGATCGAGGGCGGTGTCGTCCTCGCCGTTCGTCCGCGCGATGAGGGCCATGTCACGGCGGCACAGCGCCTCGCCCTGCGGTTCGTCCAATGCCTGGAAGACGTCGAGAGCCGAACCCAGCGCCTGGCGTGCCATACCGAACTCGTTGCGGCTCAGGTACAACGAGCCGAGCGAGGCGCGGACGGCGGCGGTTCCCCGCAGATTGCCGGCCTTGCGGACGGCCGCCAGCGCCCGCACGTGGGTCTGCTCCCACAGGTCGTAATGACCTCGAACTTCGAACAGGGTGACCAGGGTCGTCGCCAGGTTCCAGCTGACGTCGTGCAGGCCCTCGTCGGCGGCGTGCTCCACCATCCCGCAGAGGGCTGCCTGCTCCGCGTCGAACCAGGCCAGCGGGTCGGCGAGCAACTCCTTGGTGCAGGACGCGGGCGGTACCCAGCGCGGAGCATCGCCGTGCAGCACGGTGAAGTCACCGCCGTAGACCCTGCGATGGGCCTCCTGCGCGAGATACATCCAACCGCCCGCCATGCGGGTGAGCGCGGCCCGCTGTGTCTCCGGGGCGTCGTGCAGGGCCAGTTGCTCGCGGGCGTAGACCCGGATGATCTCGTGGAACTGGTACCGGTAGCCGCCGGTGCGCTCCACACCGACGACGTCCAGCATCTGCATGTCCACCAGTGGTTCCATCAGGTCCGACGGTACGGGGCGGTCGTCCTCCAGCAGAGCGCCGGCCAGCCAGCTGGGCAGCGTCGGCGTCCGGGACATGCTCAGCATCCGCAGCAGCCCGCGGTCCTGCGGCGCCAGGCCGTTGTACGTGAGCGAGAGGCTGGCCCGCATCGTCATCTCGCCGTGGGCCAGTTCGTCCAGGCGGTGCCGTTCGTCGGCCAGCCTGAGCACCATCGAGGCGAGCGTCCAGTGCGGGCGGGCGGCGAGCCGGGCCGCCGCGATCCGCAGGGCCAGCGGCAGCCGTCCGACGGTACGGACCAGAGCCTTGGCGGATGCCGCCTCGCCCTCGACCCTCTCCGGCCCGATGATGGCGGCCAGCAGTCTCAGTGCGCGGTCCTCGTCCAGGACGTCCAGCTCCACGCGGTGCGCGCCCGGCAGCGCCGTCAGCCTGGCCCGGCTGGTGACGAGGACGGCGCAGTCGCGGCTGCCGGGCAGCAGCGGTTGCACCTGGCTCTCGGTGGCCGCGTCGTCCAGGACCACCAGAAGGCGGCGCGAGGCGAGCCGGGTCCGGTACATCTCCGCCCGCTCGTCCAGCGAGTCCGGGATGAGCTGACCGGGGATGCCCAGCGCCCGCAGGAAGCGGCCCAGCACCTCAAGGGCGGTGGCCGGTGTGCCGGTGCCGCGCAGGTCGCAGTAGAGCTGACCGTCGGGGAACCCCGATTCGGCGAGCCGGTGCGCGACGTTCACGGCGAGCGTGGACTTGCCGGTGCCGGGCTTGCCGGTGATCACGGCGAGTCCTACCGCCTTGCGGCCCCGGTCACTGGCCAAGGCCTGCTCCAGAGCGGTGATCTGAGCCTCGTCGGCGACGAAGTCGGACGTCGAGGCGGGGAGTTGCTGGGGACGGGCGTCGTGCGGCTGCGGTTCGGCGGGATCGGGAGAGTCGTCCCGGACGGTGACGTGGAGCGGCTCGCCGGCACCGCTCCGGCCCGCGGCGTACTCGTCACCGCCGTGCGGCCCGGGTCTGCCGGACCCTGCTGGGCTTCCGGCCTCCCCAGCCCCGGCCGCGGAGGCCGGTGCCGGACCCGGACGGCTCCCGGCCGCCTCTTCGCCGGACCGTATCGCCCGTGCGGGCGGAGGCAGTTCACCCGCGAGGATCGCCGACTCCAGCCGCCGCAGCTCCCTGCCCGGCGCCAGCCCCAGTTCCTGGTCGAGGATCCTGCGCCCCGCGCGGTACGTCTCCAGTGCCTCCGCCTGGCGCCCCGACCAGTACAGGGCACACATCAGCTGCTCGCGCAGGCGCTCGCGCAACGGGTTCTCGTGGACGAGCAGTTGGAGCTCGCCCACGAGCCGGTCGTGCCGTCCCAGCTCCAATTCGATCTGCAAACGCAGTTCGACGGCGCTCAGCCGTTCCTCGTCGAGCTTGCGGGCCTTGTTGGCGAGCGGTCCGCTCGCGAGCCCGGTCAGCGAATCGCCTTGGCCGAGGGCCACCGCCGACTTCAGCAGCGTGACCGCCTTCTCCGGCTCGCCCTCGTCACGATGCCGTCGGGCCATCGCGACCAGGCCGGTGAACAGCAGCGAGTCGACGTCCCCGGTGTCGACCTGGAGGACGTAACCAGGCGGCCGGGTCGAGATCGAGACCGTGCTGTCCGCTCCGGCCAGCAGTTTCCGCAGCCGGGACACGCATATCTGCACCTGGGTGCGCGCGGTCTCCGGAGGGTTGTCCTCCCAGATGAGATCCACCAGATAGCTGGTGCCGACGACCCGGTTCGCCTCCAGCAACAACGCGGCCAGGATCACCTCCTGCCGCCCCGGTGGAACCCGTAGCGGCCCGTCCTTGCCCCGCACCTGGAGCGGACCCAGCAACTGGAAGGGCGGCCGCGACGCGCCGGGGACATGCTCGACCGTATGCGGCGTGCCCTCGGTCACCGAGCCTCCGACCTCGTAAGCGACTTGAACTCGGGATCAACTTTCCCAAAGGTTCCACAACCGTCACGGTCTGTCCATCCTTCCTCGCGCCGATTGCGATCACTCGGCGAATAGCGGCGCGATAGGCGAAGGTTGGCGCACTGCGGAAGAGTGCCTGGCGGAGGAGAAAGGAGGCGTCCCATGCACGCCGACGTCTGGACGAGCGCAGCCCCCGATTCGGTGGTCGACCTGGTCACCGCAGCCGGTACCGACCACGTCCGCCTCGTGTACGACTACCTCGACGCCGGTGACCTCGACGCGTGCGCATCCTTGCTGCACGACCACGTCGAGCTGGAACTGCCCGGTGTCCCCATGGTCCGCGGACGGACCGCCGTCCTGCGCGCCCACCGCGACCACAACGGGTGCGACACCCGTCACGAGATCGACCGCGTCGTCGCCCGGGACAGGAGCATCGTCGCAGCGGGCCGCCGCATCACCCCCGGCAAGGAGGACATCGGTCTGCGCTTCGTGGACTTCTTCCGAATCGCCGGCGACGGCATGGTCGAGTCCTGTACGCGCTACTACCACGCGGAGCCGGGAGGCACCGGGGCGAAGCCGTGGAGAACGGCCGGGTTCCCGCCGCCGTCCCGCTGACGGCCTCGCCCGGACCGGTGACAGGTCCATTCCCTGACACCCCGGTTCGTCGTGTGAGGCGGCATCCCGGTTGGTGACGAGGCCCCGCCCGGGTGCGGAGCGTGGATGGTCTTCGGCTGGATTCCGCAGACCCACCTGGCTCCTGACCCGGGGACCGGATTGATCCACGGATTCTCCGAGAACGGTGGTCCAGTGCGGGAACTGCACGCGGACATGTCCTCCCTCTTTTGTCTCACCTTCGCCTTGCACCGGCTCCTGAAGGAATTCGAATGGAGCGACGACGAGGAGGACGAGGAGGGCGAATCCGAGCGACTGGCCCGGTCTCCGGCGGACATCCGCGCGACGGTTTCCGAACGAGGTCCGCTGCCCTTCGCCAACCGCAGTGTCTGGCCTGCGGTGATGGACGACATGGAGGCGGGCCTGTGGTCCTGAACGGGCCGCGGTGATGGGCGGCATGGAAGCGGGCCTGTGGTCCTGAACGGGCCGCGGCCGAGCTCCTCATGACCGCTTCCGAGCGTCACCCGCCAACCCATCCGCGTCGGGAAGTCCGGGCCTTTCTCCCGACCGCGTGTGCCTTGGTTCGGCCGGTGCGGCAAAAACTCCTGTGCGTCCGCTCGTACACCTCTGCGATCCTTTGCGAATGCTACACAGCCTCGAATCGCTGGTCGTCCGACACACCCATCGTCTCTCCTCTCCCAAGGGTTCCGCCGGCGAAGGAGCGGCCGCCGCCCGACAGCTCGACGCGGCTCTGGCATCAGTGGGCTTCAAGCTCTCGCCCGAGCTGTTCGAGCGGCTGTCGGGGCTGTCCGAGGCGGCGGTCGTGCACACGGCGAAGCGGACGCTGCACACCGTGAGCCGGATGGTGGGCGACCACGTCCGGCACAACGCGTACTTCATTGACTTTCCGGCGAACGTGCCCGACACGGAAGAGTTCTGGATGCGGTGCGTGGCGCAGGCGCTCGGCGACGACACGTCGCGCCAGAACGTGCTGACGCAGCTGGCCCAGGGGGTGCTGAACCTGCTCAGCCTTCCCGCGTACGGCCGGTACCAGCACACGTACGAGGAGATGCTCGCGGCGCAGGACGCGCTGATCGCCTCCGCGGGCGACCGGGTGACCGTCCTGCATCTCGGGCGGGACCTGGACGACGAAGTCACCGATCTGTACCTGGCCTTGGCGGGCAGCACGACTCCGCTGGGCGAGGACGACCTGCGCGACCTCAAGGCCCTCGCCGAGCGGTGCGCGCAGGGACCCCAGCCGGAGTCGATCCCGGTACGGGAGAACAGGGCGGTCGTCAACGAGGCCCGCCTCGGCGTCGGAGCGGACCTTCTCCTCGACACCGTCACCGATGTACTGCGGCTGGCCTGCGCCCTGTCGGGCGGCGACGTGACGCTCCAGGAACCGACCCGGTTCCGGGCGCTGTCGCGGCCGGTCCGCCGTGCGCTGCTCGCGGGCCTCGACACCGTGGTCGCGGCGAGTCCCGCGAAGCTCGCCGACGTGCACGCGCATCGCGAACCCTTCAAGCGGCTCGGCGAGCGACTCCACCCGCACGAGTACCCGCGGTGGCCGCATGCCGCCGACGTGTTCGCCGTCGCACGGGGCGAGAAGGAGGCGCGGTCCTTCGAGGGCCGTGTCGAGAAGTTGCTGGACGAGTTCGACGTCCTCGGTGCGGTGCACCTGCTGAAGTCCGCTCCCGGCAAGCTGTTCCGCGCCCTGGACCTTCTGCTGCGCATGGCGGCGGACCAGGACGAACGGGACGCTGTGGTGGCCGCCGCCGTGCAGGCCGCTCCCGGCGTCTCCGGCCGGGTCGTGCTCTCGGCGCGCGAGCACCTCCACAACCGGGAGCGGGAGACCGACGAACCCCGCATCTTCGTCAACCGGCGGGGCCGGGCCTGGGTGACCCCCGACGTCCGGCCGCCGGTACCGGGTGCCGACCGCGACCGGCTGATCTCCGCCCTCGATGCCGAGATGCGCCGGCGGCTCCCGGTCCCGGACCGGCTGCTGATCGACCCCGAGGTCCTGGACGTGGCGCTCCCGCTCAGCGGCAGGGCGACCGCGTCCGGGCTCGGGGTACTGCCGCGAGGTTCGGTCTCGGCGGTCGACGGCGAACAACTGCGCTTCTTCGTTTACTGGAAGGAGAGTGAGAAACGGACCGACTACGACCTCTCCGCGCTGCTTCTCCACTCCGACTACAGCACCGACTCCTGGCTCTCCTACACGTCCCTCAAGGCAGCCGGGGGCGAGCATTCCGGCGATGTCACCACGGCGCCCGAGGGGGCTTCGGAGTTCATCAACCTGTCCCTGGACCGGGTGCGCAGCTCGTTCATCGTTCCGCAGGTCAACATCTACGCGGGCGAGGGCTTCGAGGAGGTCGAGGAGTCGTTCTTCGGGTTCATGCTGCGCGACGGTGAGCAGAAGGGCCGGCCGTTCGAGCCGCGTACGGTGCGGATGAAGTCGGAGCTGCGCGGAGCGGGCCGCGTGGCGCTGCCGCTGGTGTTCCGTCGGGGGGACGACGGCCGGTGGCGCGCGAAGTGGCTGCACCTGTATCTGAAGGGCATCTCCTCGGCCAACCGGGTCGAGGAGAATCAGGTATCGGTGTCGAAGGTGGTACGCGCCCTCGTGGAGCGCGAGCAGCTGACGGTGGGGTACCTGATCGACTTGATGTCCGGCGGCACCACGGCCCTGGACCTGTGGGACGGCGGGCCGGTCCCGGACGGACCCGTGATGTACATCGGCCTCGAACGCCCCGAAGGGCTGCACCCGGATTCCCAGGTCATCACGCTCGAAAATCTGCGCGACCTGATCCCGGGCTGAGTGTTAGCGTGAGACGTGGCGAGGCCATGAAGGGGCTTCCTTCTCCATTCCTTTCCTGAAACGAGCTCCTTCGCTTTCCTCGCCCTCGATGCCGGTCCAGGGGCGGTTGACAGCGGCTACTTGCCGGTAACAGACTGCTGTTACCGTAAGTAACGCGATGTCGGGCAGTACATGGAGG
>NZ_JBSFHV010000054.1:0-11190 GCF_053597235.1 Streptomyces sp. NPDC001493 | reverse complement strand
CCGGTGTCGACGTGCAGGAGGGTGAAGGGGATGGGGGCGGGGGCGAAGGCCTTCAGCGCGAGGTGGAGCATCACGATGGAGTCCTTGCCGCCGGAAAAGAGGATCACCGGCCGCTCGAACTCCCCCGCCACCTCACGGAAGATGTGCACCGCCTCCGACTCCAGCGAGTCCAAGTGGCTGAGCGCGTACGGGTGGACGGTGCCTTCCGGCACGGTGGCGACGGACGTCACGCCAGGCCCCTCTCGGTGAGCAGCGCGTGGAGCGCGCTTGCGGACTCCTGCACGGTCTGCTGATGCGACTCGATGCGCAGGTCGGGCGATTCGGGTGCCTCGTAGGGGTCGTCGACCCCGGTGAGCCCGCTGATCTCGCCCGCGGCCTGCTTGGCGTACAGCCCCTTCACGTCGCGCACGGAGCACACCTCGACCGGTGTGGCCACGTGCACCTCCAGGTAGGGGGTGCCCTCGGAGTGGTGCCGCTTGCGGACGGCGTCACGACTGTCCGCGTACGGAGCGATCACCGGAACCAGCACCTTCACGCCGTTCGCCGCGAGCAGTTCGGCGACGAAGCCGATCCGCTGCACGTTCGTGTGGCGGTCCTCGCGGGAGAAGCCGAGACCCGCGGAGAGGAACTCCCGGATCTCGTCACCGTCGAGGACCTCCACCCGGTGGCCGCCGCTCTTCAGCCGGCCCGCGAGTTCGTACGCGATGGTGGTCTTGCCCGCGCTCGGCAGACCGGTCAGCCAGACGGTGGCTCCCGTCTCCGTCACGCTCATCGATATCTCCTGATCAGTCGTCATCAGCCGTGCAGCCCGCACTCGGTCTTGCCCCGGCCCGCCCAGCGTCCGGCGCGAGCGTCCTCGCCCTCCAGCACCCGGCGGGTGCAGGGCGCGCAGCCGACGGAGGCGTAACCGTCCATCAGCAGCGGGTTGGTGAGCACCCCGCGCTCCAGCACGTAGGCGTCCACGTCGTCCTGCGTCCAGCGGGCGATCGGCGAGACCTTCACCTTGCGGCGCTTCGCGTCCCAGCCGACCACCGGGGTGTTGGCCCGGGTCGGGGACTCGTCGCGGCGCAGCCCGGTCGCCCAGGCCGTGTAGCCGGTCAGCCCCTCTTCGAGCGGCTTCACCTTGCGCAGCGCGCAGCAGAGGTCGGGGTCGCGGTCGTGCAGCTTCGGGCCGTACTCGGCGTCCTGCTCGGCCACCGACTGACGGGGCGTCAGGGTGATGACCTTCACGTCCATCACCGCCTCCACCGCGTCCCGGGTCCCGATGGTCTCGGGGAAGTGGTAGCCGGTGTCGAGGAAGACCACGTCCACGCCGGGCCGGGCCCGGGACGCGAGGTGGGCCACCACCGCGTCCTCCATCGAGGAGGTGACGCAGAACCGCTCGCCGAAGGTGTCCGCCGCCCAGCCGAGGATGTCCAGGGCCGAGGCGTCCTCCAGCTCCCGGCCCGCCCGCTCGGCGAGCTCCTCCAGCTCGGCGTCGGTGAGCCCGCCGGCCCGCAGTGTGTCCGTCATGTGCGTTCCCCTTCCGCTCCGTCGCGCACCAGTCCCTGGGTCAGCAGGCCCAGGAACTTCAGCTGGAACGCGCGGTTGCAGGAGGCGCATTCCCATGCGCCGTGCCCGGTCTCGTGCGGGCGCAGGTCCTCGTCGCCGCAGTACGGGCAGTAGAACGGCGCGGCTCGCTCGCTCATGACAGCGACTCCGCGGTGGCGCGCGCCGCCCACGTGGCGAAGCGCTCGCCCTCTTCGCGCTCCTCCTGGTAGCGGCCCAGCACCCGCTCGACGTAGTCCGGCAGCTCGGCCGAAGTGACCTTCAGGCCACGGACCTTGCGGCCGAAACCGGCCTCCAGGCCGAGGGCGCCGCCCAGGTGTACCTGGTAGCCCTCCACCTGGTTGCCCTCGCCGTCCAGCATCAACTGGCCCTTGAGACCGATGTCCGCGGTCTGGATACGGGCACAGGCGTTGGGGCACCCGTTGATGTTGATGGTGAGCGGCTCGTCGAACTCCGGCAGGCGGCGCTCCAGTTCGTCGATGAGCGAGGCACCGCGCGCCTTCGTCTCGACGATCGCCAGCTTGCAGAACTCGATGCCGGTGCAGGCCATCGTGCCGCGCCGGAAGGACGAGGGGCGGACCTGGAAGTCCAGCGCCTCCAGCCCCTCGACCAGCGACTCGACCTGGTCCGGCGCCACGTCGAGGACGATCATCTTCTGCTCGACGGTGGTGCGCAGCCGGTCCGAACCGTGCGCGGCCGCGAGGTCCGCGATCTTGGTGAGCGTGGCACCGTCCACCCGGCCGACGCGCGGGGCGAAGCCGACGTAGAAGTTCCCGTCGTTCTGCTCGTGCACGCCGATGTGGTCGCGCCAGCGGGAGGTGGGCTGCGCGGGTGCGGGGCCGTCCAGCAGCGGGCGCTTGAGGTACTCGTCCTCCAGCACCTGACGGAACTTGGCGGGGCCCCAGTCGGCCATCAGGAACTTCAGCCGGGCGCGGGTGCGCAGCCGGCGGTAGCCGTAGTCGCGGAAGATCCCGACGACCCCGGCCCATACGTCCGGAACCTCGTCCAACGGCACCCAGGCGCCCAGGCGTTCGGCGAACCGCGGGTTGGTGGAGAGGCCACCGCCGACCCAGACGTCGAACCCGGCCCCGTGCTCCGGGTGTTCGACGCCGACGAAGGCGATGTCGTTGATCTCGTGGACCACGTCCTGGACCGGCGAACCGGAGATCGCGGTCTTGAACTTCCGGGGCAGGTTGGAGAATTCCTTGCTGCCGATGTACCGCTCGTGGATCTCGTCGACCGCGGGCGTCCCGTCGATGATCTCGTCGGCCGCGATGCCCGCCACCGGCGAACCGATGATCACGCGGGGGCAGTCGCCGCAGGCCTCGGTGGTGGAGAGCCCGACGGCCTCCAGCTTCTCCCAGATCGCCGGGACGTCCTCGATGGCGATCCAGTGCAGCTGGATGTTCTGACGGTCCGTGATGTCCGCGGTGCCACGGGCGTACTGCTGGGAGATCTCGCCGATCGCCCGCAGCTGGGCGGAGGTCAGCCGGCCGCCGTCGATGCGCACACGGAGCATGAAGAAGCGGTCGTCCAGCTCCTCCGGCTCCAGCACGGCGGTCTTGCCGCCGTCGATACCGGGCTTGCGCTGGGTGTACAGACCCCACCAACGCATGCGTCCACGAAGGTCGTTCGGGTCGATCGAGTCGAAACCGCGCTTGGAGTAGATGTTCTCGATGCGGGCGCGCACATTGAGAGCGTCGTCGTCCTTCTTGAACTGCTCGTTCCCGTTGAGAGGGGTGTAATGCCCCATCGCCCACTGGCCCTCGCCGCGGTGGCGTCCGGCCTTGCGGCGAGGCGTGGTGGTCGCAGGCTGTTCAGGGGTAGCGGCCATGACAATACGTCCTTCGGGACTGCGGGAGGGCGGCTCTGAGCTGCGCACTCGCGTGGACGCGGTGGTGCGACGGGGCTTGCAGAGGAAAGGGAGCGCGGCGGTGCTGGGACTCTCAGCCCGCCGGACAGATGGCGCTGGACATGCGGCAGAGGTCGACGTGACGTCGACTCACCAAGGCAATTCCAGTTCCAGACATGACGGAAGCGTGTCACGCGGATCTCCGGCCAGTCCATAGCTATCCATCATGCGGACGAGATCGTCTCGCACGGTGAGACGGTGTGGTTTGTGTCACCTGCGCATACCCCCGTTGGGTCACCATTGGTCCAGGAATGTCCCAAAGGTGCCCACGGGCCCCTGGCCGAAGGGGTGTTCAGCTGGTGGACGCCCTGCTCAGCAGGGGTGGGTGCGCCGGGGGGCACGCACGGATGCTCCGGGGCGCGCGGCGGAATGCCCCGGCGCGCGCCCGCCCGTTCAGACGGAGAACGCCCCCGGCCACGGCCCGGGGGCCGCGACCTCGGGCTCCGGCGCGACCTTCGTGTCGAAGAGCCGGAACCCCCGGCGCTCGTAGTTGGCCAGGGCATGCGGACCGTCCAGCGAGCAGGTGTGCACCCACACCCTGCGGGTCGCCCGCAGTCCGGGCCACCGCTCGGCGAGATCCCAGGCGCGTGCGGTGCCCACACCGAGCAGATGGCCGCCGATCCGGCGCCCCCGGAAGGCGGGAAGGAGCCCGAAGTACATGATCTCCACGACGCCGTCGTCCTGCGGGTCCAGCTCGATGTACCCGGCCGGCGTCCCGTTCACGTACGCCACCCATGTCTCGGCCCCCGGCCGGTCCACGATCTCCTGCCACTGGGCGTACGTCAGGCCGAGCCGGCCCGTCCACCGGACGTCCCCGCCGACCGCCGTGTAGAGGAAGCGGCTGAACTCCGGCGACGGCACCTCGGCGCGCACGATCGTCACGTCGCCGTCCGGCGCCTTCGCCGGTTCGAGATCGGCGGGGGAGGTCTGCTCCAGGGACCAGGTGGTCACATCGGTGGTGGGGGTGGCGGGGCGATCGGGGCTGTTCATGGGCGTCAGGGAACCACGACGGCCGCCGGGACGGGGAGGCGGGGGCCCGGACTCGCCGGAACGGGGGCGTTCTCCGGGGCATCGGGGCGCCGGTGCGTCCACCTCCGGGCCGTCTTCCGGGAGGCGTCTTCCGGGATGCCCGGGCCGGGCTCCGGGGACGCCCCTGCGCACGCCCCGGGACGCCCTTGCCCTCAGGAGCTCCGCGGCGCGGCCCTGGCCCGTACCACCACCGGCGCGGTCGAGTGCGGCAGCAGATCGGCCGGCTCCTCCGGGTGCACGACCTCCACGTCGACCCCTTCCCGGAAGCGGTACGGGCGGTGGGCCAGCACCTCCGCGAGGTGACGGCGCATCCGCGACATCTCGGCGCGCACCGTCACCGTGCGGGTGCCGTCGCCGAAGATCTCCCCCGCCAGCTCGGAGGCCGTACACCCCTCCTTGCGCAGCGCCAGCGCGTACAGCATCTCGGCGTGCCGGGGCGAGAGCCGCTGTGTCCAGGTCCCCACCGGCCCCGCCACGTGCACCACCGGCTGTCCGGCCCGCCCCAGGTCCAGCACCACCCGGCGCGGCGGTCCGTCCGAGGTGTGGTGGGACGTCCCGTCCACCACCTGGACCAGCCAGCCCCCGGGCAGCGGCTCCACCCGGCACATCCCCAACGACGGGAACCACACCCGGCCGGGGGCGAGCGACTTGGGCAGCGGCAGCCGGTCCACCGGCGGCATCCCGACCACCGCCGCCAGCCATCCGTGGGTGTCGACGGCGAGGGCCCGGCCGCCGATCCGGCAGAGGATCGGCGCCGCCACGGACCGCAGCCGCTCGATCGTCGCCAGATGCCGGTTGCGTATCTCGCTCTCGGCGAGCCTGGCCACCGAGTCCACCAGGGCCAGGGTCGCCGGGTGGAAGGTGGACTCCGGACCGCTGACGTCGACGATGCCGATCAACCGCCCGTCACGCGGGTCACGCACGGGGGACGCGGCGCACGTCCAGCTTTGCAGGACGTCCACGAAATGTTCCGCGGAGTGCACCCGAACGGGGGTACGCGCGGCCAGCGACGTACCGATCGCATTGGTCCCCCGCACCGGCTCGGTCCAGGTGGCACCCTCCTCCAGCCGGATGCCCTCCGCCCGCCGCAGCACGGAACGGTCGCCCTGCCGCCACAGCACGCGCCCCTGCGCGTCGCAGACCACCATGATCTGGCGGCTGCCGTCCACGAAGGAGGCCAGCCCCTCGCGCAGCAGCGGCATCACCGCGCCGAGCGCCGTGGAACGCCGCTCGTGCTCGATCTCCTCGGCCTCCATCAGCACACCGTCCGGTGCCCGCTCCGGATCGACGCCGCTGCGCAGCACCCGGGACCAGGAAGCGTCGATCTCCGCCCGGGGCGCCGCACCGGTAAGACGGCCCGAGAGCCGCGCCTCGCGGGCCCGGCGCAGCGCGCGTACCGCGTCTGCGGGCGCCGGCGGGGGCGTTCGGGCAGGGCCTGTCTCCCCCACTGGTTTCACGAGTTCTCCCCCACACAAGGTGCCTCGGGCCCCGGACGAGGTCCCAAGGTACTCGGCCTGCCGTCGGTGGGGGCCCGCGCGTTCCACGTGCCCGCCCCGCTTGCAACCCTTTGCAACTCTGGCCAAGCATCGGGCGAAGGGTGAGAATGTGTCCACACCGTTCGGCGCGGCTTCGCGCCGGCGCCGCCCGGTGCAGCACCGGCGGGGAGGGTGGTGCCGTGTCGGCGCAGCACCACCCTCCTTCGCTGTCCCCGGCAGCCCCGCGCCCGCCGACCGCCCGCCCGCGGACCGGACCCGGTGGAGCTCAGCGCGTGTCCACGACCGGCCGTGCCCGGGAGACGACGGACGCCAGGTCGAGCGTGTGCGGCAGCGTCCCGAACGCCGAACCCCAGTCACCGCCCAGCCGCGAGGCGCAGAACGCGTCGGCGACCTCCGGCGGCGCCCAGCGCACCAGCAGCGACCCCTGGAGCACCAGCGCCATCCGCTCGACGATCCGCCGGGCCCGTGCCTCGACCCCGTCCAGATCGGCCAGTTCGGTCAGCAGGTCCTTGATCGCCGCGTCCAGCCGGTGATCGGCTCCCCGCGCCTTCCCGACCTCCCGCAGCAGCGCGTCCAGCGCCCTCGGCTCCCGCTGGAGGGCGCGCAGCACGTCGAGGGCCTGCACATTGCCCGAGCCCTCCCAGATGGAGTTGAGCGGCGCCTCGCGCAGCAGCCGGGGCATCCCGGACTCCTCGACGTACCCGTTCCCGCCCAGGCACTCCAGCGCCTCGCCGACCACCGCGGTGCACCGTTTGGTCACCCAGTACTTCGCGGCCGGCACGGCGAGCCGCAGGAACGCCCGCTCCTCCTCCGTGTCGGCGTCGTACGCGGCGGCCAGCCGCATCCCCAGCACCGTCGCCGCCTCCGACTCCAGCGCCAGGTCGGCCAGCACGTTGCGCATCAGCGGCTTCTCGATCAGCAGACCGCCGAACGCGCTCCGGTGGGTGCTGTGGTGGATCGCCTGCGCCACCGCCTGACGCATCAGCGCGGCGGAACCGACGACGCAGTCCAGCCGGGTCGCCGCGACCATCTCGATGATGGTGCGCACCCCCCGGCCCTCCTCGCCGACCCGGCGGGCCCACGTCCCGTCGAACTCGACCTCGCTCGACGCGTTGGACCGGTTGCCCAGCTTGTCCTTGAGCCGCTGGATCGCGAACACGTTCCGGGTGGAGTCCGGCAGTACCCGGGGCACCAGGAAGCAGGTCAGACCGTCGGGGGCCTGCGCCAGCACCAGGAATCCGTCCGACATGGGCGCGGAGCAGAACCACTTGTGCCCGGTGAGCAGGTACTCGCCCTCGGCGGCGAGCGGCTCGGCCCTGGTGGTGTTGGAGCGGACGTCCGTACCGCCCTGCTTCTCGGTCATCCCCATCCCGAAGAGGACCCCGGACTTCTCCGTCGCCGGCCGCAGCCCCTCCTCGTACACGTGCGAGGTCAGCAGCGGCTCCCACACGGCGGCGAGCGCCGGGTCGGTGCGGAGCGCGGGCACCGCCGCGTGCGTCATCGACAGCGGGCAGCCGTGCCCCGCCTCGGCCTGGGTCCAGACCAGGAAGCCGGCCGCGCGCCGCACATGGCCGCCCTCCCGGCCCCAGGCGTCCGTGAGACCGGCGGTCACGGCGTGACCCAGCAGCCGGTGCCACGCCGGATGGAATTCGACCTCGTCGATCCGATGTCCGTATCGGTCGTGAGTGCGCAGTTTCGGCGGATTCTCGTTCGCCTGCGTCCCCCACTCCTGCGCCTGGGCCGATCCGGCCGCCTGCCCGAGCGTGCTCAGCTCCCGCCGGGCCTCGGACAGGACTCCGGGGGCGAGATGTCGTTCCACCGCTTCGGACAGGGCGCGGTCCGCGCCGAAGACGTCGTAGCCGACCAGCGGCGGTACCTGATTGGTCACTGTGTGGGTGGTGGCTGCCATGCCGATACGGTAAGGACGTGCAGGCAGCAAATGAAACACCCGAGCGGAGATCGAGCCGGCTCCACCGTGCCCGAGTTCTCTACCGCAACGTCTCCAAGCGGCAGATGGCGTGGCATCTGCTCAAGGACACCGTCAACTCGTGCATGGAGTACCGCATCCTGGGGCTCGCGGCCGAGGCGGCGTTCTTCACCCTGCTGTCCCTGCCACCCCTGCTGCTCGGGCTGATCGGGCTTCTCGGGTACGTCGACGACTGGACGTCCACCACCACGGTCGCCTCCATCGAGCGCAACATCCTCGACGCCGCGCAGACCGTCCTCTCCGAGCGCGGCGTCAACGACTTCGCCAAGCCGCTCCTGGACGACATCACCCACGGGGCCCGCCCCGACGTGATCTCCATCGGCTTCGCCATCGCCCTGTGGTCGGGCTCCCGCGCGGTGAACGTCTTCGTCGAGACCATCACCGTGATGTACGGACTCGACGGCCAGCGCGGCATCGTCAAGACCCGCCTGCTCGCCTTCCTGCTGTACGTCGTCGCCCTGCTGCTGGGGGCGGTGGTGCTGCCGCTGCTGGTGGCGGGCCCGGACCGGGTGGTCGAGCTCGTCCCCTGGGGCACCGAGGTCCTCGCCGTCCTGTACTGGCCGCTGGGCATCGTGCTCACCATCGCCTTCCTGACCACCCTCTACCACGTGTCCGTCCCCGTCCGGTCGCCGTGGATCGAGGACGTCCCGGGGGCGCTGGTGGCGCTGGGGATGTGGGTGATCGGCAGTTACGTCCTGCGGTTCTACCTCACCAGCACCGTCGAGGGCCCGACCATCTACGGCTCGCTGGCCGCCCCCATCGCCGTACTCCTGTGGATCGGCGTCTCCGCCTTCGCGGTGCTCGTCGGGGCCGCGGTGAACGCCGCCATCGACCGGGTGTGGCCGTCCCTGGCCACGGCCGCCGCCCGCGAGGCCAACGACCTCGCCCGTGCCGCCCAGGCCGCCGAGTTCGTGGCCCGGACCCGGCCCTCCGCCTGGGCGATGTACGCCGACGACGAGGACGGCGCCGACGAGGGCGGCGACATGCCCTCCGAGTTCCCCGAACGCTGGTCCCGCTTCCTGCCCCCGGACGACCTGAGGTCCCGGCTCCACGCGGCCTGGGACAAGGAGTCGAGGGAGACGAAGGAACACAAGGCGCACCGCGACACCGGAGCCCACCGGCACGACAGGGTTCACCGGGACGACAAAGCCCACTGGGACGACAAGGCCGACTGGGACGACAAGACGCACCAGGAGCCGAAGGACTCCGCCGACGGCCCGGTCGGCGGCTCCACCTGGCGGCCGGGGCCGCCGCAGTAGGACCGGGGCGGGCGCAGTAGGACCGGGGCGGGCGTTCCGGACCTGTGGCCGTCCCCGGAGCGCCCGTGCCTCAGCAGTCCTCCGGGGCCGTCCCCGGATCGGTCAACGACAGCCCCAGCTGAGCCCTTTCGGTGACCCAGCGGGTCGGGCGGTGGCGCGGGTCGCCGGTCGTCGCGTACAGGGCACGGCTCAACTCCCGCATCCGCACCGCCCCGACCCGGTCGCCCCAGGCCAGCGGACCCTCCGGATAACCGAGTCCGGTGGTGACGGCGAGGTCGATGGAGGCCGGGGTGGCGAGCGACCGCTCCGCGATGGACGCCGCCACCGAGACCACGGAGCCCAGCAGCCGCTGGGCGACGGAGCCCGCCGTGTCCCGTACCACCGACACGGCGTGCGGCTCGGTGCCGTCGGCCGCCCGGGCCAGCACCGCACGGGCGTCCCGGGCCGCCACCGGATCGCCCGCCGGGGTCACCGCCAGCACCCGGCGCCTGGCCACCGGCGGCAGCGGATCGACCCCGAAGGTCCGCTCCGGCGGCAGCCCCTGCCCGGCGACCGCGGCGGCGACGGTGGTGCCCCAGACCGGTACCAGCACCACGGCGCGCGCTGACGGCGCCGCGCCGCGTTCGATCCGCGCCCCCGCCGCGTCCAGCGAACCGATCAGGGCCTCGGTGTACGCGTCACCGGCGGGCAGGCCCCCGGCCGCGAGGAAGACCGGCCTTCCCGCGTCGCCGGTCACCGGCCGCTCCGGGGCGGGGCCGCCCGCTCCCTCGGCCCCGTAACCGAACCAGCCCCGCTCCGTCTTGCGACCGTGCAGCCCCGCGGCCACCCGGTTCGGGGTGAGGTAGGAGGGACGGAGCCGGTCCTCGTGCCGGAAGCCGGTCCAGACCGAGTCGATGACGGCGGCCGTCACGTCCAGCCCGGTGAGGTCCATCAGCTCGAACGGGCCCATCCGCAGACCCAGGACGTCCCGGGCGATCCGGTCGATGTCCGCCGGACCCGCGACCGACTCCTCCAGCAGCGCCAGAGCCTCCGTCACCAGTCCCCGCCCCGCGTGGTTGACGAGGAACCCCGGGGTGTCGGAGACGGTCACCGCACGGTGCCCGCACCCCTCCACCAGCGCGGTGAGGGCCGCCGGGATCTCCGGCCGGGTGGCCGCCCCCGGCACCACCTCCACGAGCCTCATCAGCGGCACCGGGTTGAAGAAGTGCAGCCCCGCCAGGCGCGAGGGGTCGGTGAGCGTCGCCGCGATGCGGGTCACCGACAGCGAGGAGGTGTTGGTCGTGAACACGGCGGACGCGGGCAGCACCCGCTCCAGCTTCCCGAACACCTCGGCCTTGGTCTCCAGGTCCTCCCGCACCGCCTCGACGACCAGCTCCACCCCGGGCCCGGGCACGAACGGGTCGTCCAGCGGCACGATCCGGTCCGCCGCCGAAGCGGCGTCCGCCTCGCTCAGCCTTCCCCTGGCCACCGACCGCTCCAGCATGGACCGTACGTGGCCGAGGGCATCGGCCACCGCCTCCGGCCGCACGTCCGCCAACTCCACGGTGTGCCCGCCCGCGGCGGCCCACTGCGCGATACCCCGGCCCATCGCTCCGGCGCCGACGATCCTGATCCGCATGACAGAGGGTCCTTCCGACGACGGGTCCGGGCGGGCCCAGCGTAGACAGCCCCGGCGGACCGGGCCGGGACGGGAACGGATCCGGCCCGGTGGCGTACCTCACCGTGACCGGCGTCATGGAGCGGCGTGCGCCACCCGCATACCCTCGGGCCCGGAGAACACCGCGCCACCCCGCAGTCGCCCGCGTACGCCGTCCCGGCCGCGAGCCGTCCCCCGTAGGGCGTGTGTCGAAAGTGGCGCCTGTCCGGCGACGCCCGGCACGCACGCTCGCGGCGTTGTCGGGATCACCCCGATACATCCAGTATCGGGGCGGCCCTCCGCCTTGCGATCGCACGCACCGG
>NZ_JBSFHV010000053.1:0-12223 GCF_053597235.1 Streptomyces sp. NPDC001493 | reverse complement strand
CAGCACCGGGCGGGCATGCAGACCTCGAAGACGATCGTCGCGGTCAACAAGGACGCCGAGGCCCCGATCTTCGAACTCGTCGACTTCGGTGTCGTCGGTGACCTCTTCGACGTCGTGCCCCAGCTCACCGAAGAGATCAACGCCCGCAAGGGCTGAACACGCCTCCCCGGCGGCGGACGCCCGGGGAACGGCACCACGGCCACGGGCCGGGACCACGCGGGCAACCCCCGCACGGCCCCGGCCCGTCGCCGTTCACCGTTGACGCGCGTCCCGTCACGCTTATAGCTTCGCCACGCGGATCATCGATTCCGGTCGGCGGAAGTTCCGGCCGACGGACGTGTCGAGAGCGTGGGGGTACGGTCATGGGCCGACGGGCCGAAGTGGCGACGAGCCTCGACGACGCGGTGGGCGAGGAGATCGGCGCGTCCCTCGCCGAGGTGGACGCCGAACTCGCGCGCCGCTACCCCGGCGATCCGGGCACCCGCCAGCCCGTGCACACGGTGTACGTACCGGCCGACGCCTTCGACGCCGTGACCGTACGCTCCTGGGGCGACCGGGCGCTGGCCGCACTCGACGAACACGCCCCGGACGCGGAGTCCTTCGCCGCCGTCCTGGGCCTCCCCGAGGAGCTCGCCGTCCCCGTCCACGACCGGGTACGCGCCAAGTTGGAGCGCGAGCCCGTGGAGGACCTGCGGGTGGACTTCGAGGACGGCTACGGCAGACGCCCGGACGCCGAGGAGGACCAGGCCGCCGCCCGCGCCGCGCACCTCGTCCAGCGGGCGTACGAGGAGGGCTGCGCGCCCCCGTACACCGGCATCCGGATGAAGTGCATGGAGGCGTCCGTGCGGTCGCGGGGGATCCGTACCACGGACGTGTTCCTCACCGGGCTCGTACGCTCCGGCGGGCTGCCCGACGGGCTGGTGCTCACGCTGCCGAAGGTCACCTACCCGCAGCAGGTCGCCGCCTTCGTCCGGCTGCTCGACGCGTTCGAGCGCACGCACGGCCTGGACGAGGGGCGGCTTCGCTTCGAGATCCAGATCGAGACCAGTCAGTCGATCCTCGCGGCGGACGGGACGGCCGCCGTGGCCAGGATGATCGACGCCGCGCGGGGCCGGGCCACCGGACTGCACTACGGCACCTTCGACTACAGCGCGAGCGTGGGCGTCAGCCCCGCCCACCAGGCGAGCGACCACCCCGCCGCGGACCACGCCAAGGCGGTCATGCAGGTCGCCGCGGCCGGCACCGGCGTACGGGTCTCGGACGGATCCACCAACGTGCTGCCGGTCGGCCCCACCGACCGGGTCCACCGGGCCTGGAGGCTCCACTACGGCCTCACCCGCCGCGCTCTGGCCCGCGCGTACTACCAGGGCTGGGACATGCACCCCGGGCATCTGCCGACCCGTTACGCGGCCGTCTACGCCTTCTACCGCGAGGGCCTGGACCAGGTGGCGGCCCGCCTCGCCGGGTACGTCGCCAAGTCCGGCGGGGACGTCATGGACGAACCCGCCACCGCGAAGGCGCTCAGCGGCCATCTGCTGCGCGGGATCGACTGCGGCGCCCTGGACACCGCGGAGGTCACCCGGCTGACCGGGCTCGGCCGCCGCGAACTGGACGCGTACGCGCGAACCGGCCACGACGCCGCGGCCGGCTGAACACGGCCGCCGCACCGCCCCCGGGCCCCGCCTTCTCCGGCCGGGGCAGCTCGCCTTCTCAGGCCGGGGGAAGCTCGCCCGAGCCGCGGGGCACCAGGGTCGTCGGCAGCTCCACCCGGGCGGTGGCGTGCCCGCCGCCCTCCAGACGGCGGAAGAGGTGCTCCGCCGCGGTGCGCCCCACGGCCGCCGCGTCCTGCGCGATCACCGTGATGCCGAGCAGGTCGGCCAGCTCGATGTCGTCGAACCCGACCAGTGCGACCGGCCGTTCGCGGTCGGCGAGGACCCGTACGGCGGTCACGGTCACCCGGTTGTTGCCCGCGAAGATCGCGGTCACCGGCTCCGGGCCGGACAGCATCTCCTCGGCCGCGGCGCGCACCCGCTCCGGGGCGGTGACCCCGAGGGAGACCCACCGGTCGTCGACGGCGATGCCCGCGTCGGTCATCGCCGCGTGGTAGCCGCGCAGTCGCTCCGTCGTCGTGTGGATGCGCGGCTGGTCGCCGATGAAGCCGATCCGGCGGTGGCCGTGGGCGATCAGGTGGGCCACGCCCTGCCGGGCGCCGCCGAAGCTGTCGGAGAGGATGGTGTCGGCGTCCACGAGACCCGCCGGCCGGTCCACGAAGACGGTCGCCACCCCGGCCCTGATCTCCGGCTCCAGATAGCGGTGGTCGTCGCCCGCCGGGATCACGATCAGCCCGTCCACCCGCCGCGCGCAGAGCGCGAGCACCAGCTCCTGTTCGCGTACCGGGTCCTCGGCGCTGGAACCGTTGATCAGCAGCGCCCCGTGCGAGCGGGCCACCTCTTCCACGGCTCGGCTCAGCGGACCGTAGAAGGGGTCCGCCAGATCCTCCAGGACGAGTCCGATGGATGCCGTACGGCCCTTACGCAGAACGCGGGCGCTGTCGTTGCGGCGGAAGCCGAGGGCGTCGATCGCCTCCTGCACCCGGCGCTCGGTGTCGGACGTGACACCGGCCTCGCCGTTCACCACCCGGGAGACCGTCTTGAGCCCCACTCCGGCCCGCGCGGCCACGTCCTTCATGGTGGGCCGGTTGCCGTAGCGGGGCTCGGAATGACGGGCGGTCTCGGCCACAGTGCGCTGTCCTGTCGTAGGGTGCGTCGACAGCGATGTCAACGCCGCGGGGGATCGGGGCTGTGGCGTCGAGCATAGGCCCTGGACAACGTTGTCATGGCAATACAGACTGTGCAGACCACAAGGACGGAACCAGCAGGTCCGCCCTTCTACTCATCCGGAGAGCCAAGGCCCATGCATACCGACCTCGTCGCAGCCCTCGATATCGGCGGCACCAAGATCGCCGGCGCGCTGGTGGGCGACGACGGCACGCTGCTCGTCCGCGCGCAGCGGCCGACGCCCGCCAAGGAGTCCGGCGAGTCGGTCATGGGGGCGGTGGACGGGGTCCTCGGCGAGCTGATGGCTTCGCCGCACTGGAAGCGCGCCTGCGCGCTGGGCATCGGCAGCGCCGGTCCGGTGGACGCCTCGGCGGGCACGGTCAGCCCGGTCAACGTTCCCGGCTGGCGCGACTTCCCGTTGGTCGAGCGGGTGGGCAAGACGATCGGCGGGCTGCCGGTCACCCTGGTCGGCGACGGCGTGGCGATGACCGCGGCCGAGCACTGGCAGGGAGCGGCCCGGGGGCACGACAACGCGCTCTGCATGGTCGTGTCGACCGGCGTCGGCGGCGGACTCGTCCTCGGCGGCAGGCTCCACCCCGGACCCACCGGCAACTCCGGCCACATCGGCCACATCAGTGTCGATCTTGACGGCGACCCCTGCCCCTGCGGCGCGCGCGGCTGCGTCGAACGGATCGCCAGCGGCCCCAACATCGCGCGCCGGGCGCTGGACAGCGGTTGGCGGCCCGGACCCGACGGAGACGCGACGGCCCGCGCCGTGGCCGCCGCCGCGAAGGCGGGAGACCCGGTGGCCCAGGCGTCCTTCGACCGTGCGGCCCAGGCGCTCGCCGCCGGGATCGCCGCCACGGCGACCCTGGTCGAGATCGACATCGCGGTGATCGGCGGGGGAGTGGCCGGGGCCGGCGACGTGCTCTTCGCCCCGCTGCGGCGGGCCCTGGCCGACTACGCGACGCTCTCCTTCGTACGCAACCTCACGGTGACCCCCGCGGTGATGGGCAACGACGCCGGACTCGTGGGGGCGGCCGCCGCGGCCACCGTGCGCTGAGACGTACCCGGGCCCGCCGTGACCCGGCGCGCCCGGGGCGGACGCCCCTCGGCGGGGGCGGTCGGCCGACGATCCGGAGGCCAGATCCCACAGTTACGCTGACCGGGCCAGTCCACAGCGCGCGAGACCGGGGGAGACCGTGAACCGACCGCTGCTGTTCCTCGATGTGGACGGGCCGCTCAACCCCTACGCGGCCCAGCCGGAGAGGCGCCCCGACGGATACACCACACTCAGAGTTCCGCGGAACGACACCCGTCTGAACGACAGTGGCCTCCTGTCCCGCCGCCTCCTGCGAGTCTGGCTCAACCCGGAACACGGACGAATCCTGCTCCAGCTCGGCTTCGAGCTGTGCTGGGCCACCACATGGATGGACGACGCCAACCGGTGGATCGCTCCGGTCCTGGGTCTTCCGGAACTCCCCTTCGTGGACTTCGGCGATGTCCTGCTCCGGGAACGCCCTGACGGAGTCCACTGGAAGACCGGGCCGCTGGTGGACTACGCGGGCGGCCGTCCGTTCGCCTGGGTGGACGACGAGCAGAGCGAGCTGGACCAGACCTACGTAACTGCCCACCACCAAGGTCCTGGACTCCTGCGCCACGTCGATCCGCGGATCGGCCTGCGGGAGAACGACTTCCACGCGCTCGCCGACTTCGCCCGGTCGCTCGACATTTCACGGAACACCGGCTGAGCACCGAGCCGGCTCCTCCGGGTGCCTCACACTCGAAGGCAAGGAGCCTTTTCCAACCTCAACCCGCCTCGGCATGAGGTTGGAGAAGGCTCAGTGACCATGGCTGACGCAATGAGGCGGCTGGGCGTTCTCGCTCCGTCATTTCTTCGGGAAGTGCGGAAACCCAGCGCCCCCGGACTTGAACCGCTCAGCGGGCGCGGTCGACCGCCGTCCCGGCGACCACCACCAGGAATGCGTCCCGGTCCAGGTCCATCACGACCTCCGCCGCGAGCCCCTCGCCGCGGCGCGCGGCCGCGAACTCCTCCGCGGGCCGGCTGCCGCGCGGCCCGCCGGCGGGAAACTGTTCGAGCACCGTCCGACGCATGGTGTGCCCCCTCTGCCGTTGTGCGCGGTCTCGCCCGACCGCCCGATCGCGTGCTCCCGTGACGCCCCGCCGCCTTCGGCCGACCCACCGGTCCCGCGTGGCCGGTTCGTCGGGGCGTCCGCCGACGGGTACCCCGTCCACGGCTTCGTACAACGGGTTCGTCGCGCCGGGTTTTCGCCACAGGGTGTTCAGGGCAAGCCATTGAAGGCTGGAGCCCCTCCGGACGACCGGGCCGCGCCGAGGGACGGGACCCCGCGTCGCGAACCTCGGGCAGGGCGGCCGTGCGGCACGGGCCGGGCTCGGCGCCGTGCGGTACGGCGGTGGTGGCGCGGCACGGACCGGAAGAGATGCCTGGCGAAGGGGGAGCCGTGATCGTCTGGGTCAACGGTGCGTTCAGTGCGGGCAAGACCAGCGCGGCCTGCGAGCTGCTCGATCTGATCCCGAACAGCACGCTGTACGACCCCGGGCTGACCGGCGCCGCGCTGCGCGGCCTGCTGCCCCAGAAGCGGCTGGCGGAGGTGACCGACTTCCAGGACCTGCCCATCTGGCGGCGCCTGGTCGTCGACACCGCGGCGGCGCTGCTCGCCGAGGTCCCGGGCACGCTCGTGGTCCCGATGACGCTGCTGCGCCAGGAGTACCGCGACGAGATATTCGGCGGGCTCGCCTCCCGCCGCATCCCCGTCCACCACGTGCTGCTCCTCCCAGAGGAAACGATCCTGCGCCAGCGGATCGCGCAACGGCACACGTCCGCCGAGGACCCCGACCGGAGCCGACGGGCCCGCCGCTGGTGCCTCGAACACATCGAGCCCTACCGCGCGGCCCTCCCGTGGCTCACCGCGGACGCCCACGTCATCGACACCGGCTCCCTCACCCCGCGCGAGACCGCGCTGAGGATTGAGGAAGCGGTACGCACGGGCGCCGCCGGAGAGTGCGGGATCGTCCAGAACCCCTCCCCGACCGCCGAGACGGTCGCCTCCGGCGTCCTCCTCTTCGACGAACACGGCCGGGTTCTCCTCGTCGACCCCACCTACAAGGCCGGCTGGGAGTTCCCCGGCGGGATCGTCGAGACGGGCGAGGCACCGGCCCGGGCCGGAGTCCGGGAGGTCGCCGAGGAGATCGGCCTGGTCCTGACCACCGAGCCCAGGCTGCTGGTGGTCGACTGGGAGGCGCCCCGCCCGCCGGGCTACGGCGGCCTGCGGTTCCTCTTCGACGGGGGCGTACTGCGGGACGAGGACGCGGCGGGGCTGCGGCTCCAGAACTCCGAACTGCGGCAATGGCGTTTCGTCACCGAGGAGGAGGCCGCCCGGCTCCTCCCGCCGACCCGCTGGACCCGGCTGAGATGGGCGCTCCGGGCCCGCGAGCGGTCCACCGTCCTCAACCTGGAGGCGGGGGTGCCGGTCGGCTGAGAGAGCCGGGCGGGAGCCGGCGGGGCCCGGCGACGCGGCCGTCAGCTACCCTCCCGGCCCACACCAGGTCCAACCCGGCCCACCGGCCCTCATCCGGCCCCACCGGCCCGCCCGGTTGCCCGTCAGCCCTGCCGGGACTCCGCGTAGTTCTGGAGGAACAGCGCCTCCGCGACCGCGAGGCGTTCCAGCTCCTCGGGCGAGACGCTCTCGTTCACGGCGTGGATCTGCGCCTCCGGCTCGCTCAGCCCGATCAGCAGGATCTCCGACTCCGGGTACAGCTGCGCCAGCGTGTTGCAGAGCGGAATCGACCCGCCCATGCCCGCCGTCTGCATCTCCTCGCCCGGGTACGCGACCCGCATCGCCGCCGCCATCGAGGTGTACGCGGGGCTGGCCACGTCCGCGCGGAACGGCTGGCCCTGGCCAATCTGTTCGACCGTGACGTGCGCTCCCCACGGGGCGTGCGACTCCAGGTGCGCGGTGAGCAGCTTCGTCGCTTCCACGGCGTCCTGGCCCGGCGGCACCCGCAGGCTGATCTGCGCCCGCGCGCTCGCCTGCACGGACGGCGTCGCACCGACGACCGGCGGGCAGTCGATCCCGATCACGGTCACCGCCGGCCGCGCCCAGATGCGGTCCGCGACCGTACCCGTGCCGATCAGCTCCACGCCGTCCAGCACCTTCGCGTCCTTGCGGAAGTCCTCCTCCGGATACTGCAGCCCGTCCCAGGCGGCGCCTTCGGCGAGTCCGTCCACCGTCGTCGTACCGTCCTGGGACCGCAGCGAGGCGAGCAGCTGGATCATCGCGGCGAGCGCGTCCGGGGCGGCTCCGCCGAACTGGCCGGAATGCAGGTTCCCCTCAAGGGTGTTGAGCGTCACGCGCAGCATCGTCATGCCGCGCAGGGTCGCGGTGACGGTCGGCAGGCCGACCCGGAAGTTGCCCGCGTCACCGATGACGATCGCGTCCGCGGCGAGCAGCTCGGGGTGCTCCTCGGCGTACCGCTCCAGCCCGCCGGTGCCCTGCTCCTCGGACCCCTCCACGACCACCTTCACGCCGACCGGCACGCCGTCGTTCGCCTTGAGGGCGCGCAGCGCCAGCAGATGCATGATCAGGCCGCCCTTGCAGTCCGCCGTTCCGCGGCCGTACCAGCGGCCGTCGCGCTCGGTCAGCTCGAACGGCGGGGAGAGCCAGGCCGGCTCGTCGAGCGGCGGCTGCACGTCGTAGTGGGCGTACAACAGCACCGTCGGTGCTCCGGCCGGGCCGGGGAGGCAGCCGTAGACGGACTGGGTGCCGTCGGGGGTGTCCAGCAGCGCGACGTCCTGGAATCCCTCCGCGGTGAGCGCGTCGGCGACCCAGCCGGCCGCCGCCTCGCACTCGCTCTTCGGGAACTGCGCGGGATCCGCCACCGACTGGAACGCCACCAGCTCGCTCAGCTCCGCCTTGGCGCGGGGCATCAGCGAGGCAACGGTTTCGGGGATCGGACGGGCGGTCATGGGAACGCTCCTTGTGAGTGCGGTGCCGCGATGGCCGTGCGAGGCGTGCACGGCTGTGGATGACGCCGTTTGTCCGGCGTTGTCCGTACGACGAAAACACTGCCGATCCTCCCACAGCGGACCCTGACCGGATCGCGCCGTAGGATGCCGTCAGTAGCTGGGGCAACTGGTCGGATCGGGAGCAGAAGCACATCGTGAGCAGCGAGAACGCAGACGCCGGGCGTGAGCACGAAGAGTCGTCGGTGTGGGACGTCGTGGTAGTCGGTGCGGGGCCGGCCGGTGCCTCCGCGGCATATGCGGCAGCCGTCGCGGGCCGCCGGGTCCTGCTGCTGGAGAAGGCGGAGCTGCCCCGCTACAAGACATGCGGCGGCGGGATCATCGGATATTCGCGCGATTCGCTTCCGCCGGGATTCGAACTGCCCCTGCGGGACCGTGTGCACGCCGTCACCTTCTCCCTCAACGGAAAGCTGGCGCGCACCCGTAAGTCGAAGCGCATGCTCTTCGGCCTCATCAACCGGCCCGAGTTCGACGCCCAGCTCGTCGAGGAGGCGCAGAAGGCCGGCGCGGAGCTGCGTACGGGTGCCTCCGTCGCGCGGGTCGAGCAGCACGGCTCGTCCGTACCTGACCGGCGTACCGTCGCGGTGGTGCTGGCCGGCGGCGAGACTGTGCTCGCCCGGGCCGTCGTCGGGGCGGACGGCAGTGCCGGACGCATAGGCGCCCACGTCGGGGTGAAGCTCGATCAGGTGGACCTCGGCCTGGAGGCGGAGATCCCCGTTCCCGAGACGGTCGCCGAGGACTGGGCCGGGCGGGTGCTCATCGACTGGGGCCCGATGCCCGGCAGTTACGGCTGGGTCTTCCCCAAGGGCGACACGCTCACCGTCGGCGTGATCTCCGCCCGGGGCGACGGGGCCGGCACGAAGCGGTACCTGGAGGACTTCGTCGCCCGCCTCGGGCTGGCCGGGTTCGAGCCGAAGATCTCCTCGGGCCACCTCACCCGCTGCCGCAGCGAGGACTCGCCGCTCTCCCGGGGCCGGGTCGTGGTCTGCGGCGACGCGGCGGGCCTCCTGGAGCCCTGGACCCGCGAGGGAATCTCCTTCGCGCTCCGTTCCGGACGGCTGGCGGGGGAGTGGGCGGTACGCATCGCGGAGGCCCGTGACGCGGTGGACGCCCGGCGCCAGGCGCTCAACTACGCCTTCGCCATCAAGGCCGGACTCGGCGTGGAGATGAACGTCGGACGCCGGATGCTCAAGCTCTTCGAGCGCCGCCCCGGTGTCCTGCACGCGGTGCTCACGACCTTCCGGCCGGCCTGGAAGGCGTTCGCCGGGATCACCCGGGGGACGACCTCGCTGGCCGAACTGGTCCGTACCCACCCACTGGCGCACCGCGCGCTCTCCGTGATGGACCGCCGGTCGGCCGAGAACGGCTGACCGGCTCCCGCACCGGGCCCGTCCCCTGCCGCACCCCCCCGGCGTGCGGACGGGGAGCCGGGGATCCCGTCCGGGGCGCGCCGCCCCGGACGGCGTGCTCCGCCGGAGCGGATGATCGCGCCCGACCCGAAACTCGACGTACCCACGTTGTTCGGCTTGCGGCAGAACACCGGCCGGACCGGGCTCGACGATCACTACAGTCCAGTCTCATGACGACGATCACGACGCGTACGGTCGAGTATCCGGCCGACGGTTCGACGATGACCGGGCACCTCGCGCTCCCGGCCGGTGTCGACCGCCGGCCCGCGGTGCTGCTCGGACCCGAGGGCATGGGGCTCAGCGACGTCGAGCGCCGCCGGGCGGATGCTCTCGCCGAACTGGGATACGTGGCGCTGGCCTTCGACCTTCACGGCGGGCGCTATCTGGGCGACCCCGAGGAGATGCTGGCCCGTTGCCTGCCGCTGCTCGCTGATCCCGACCGGATGCGAGGCATCGGCCATGCGGCGCTCGACGTGTTGCGCTCCGAACCGCGGACCGACCCCGACCGGATCGCCGCCGTCGGCTACGGCACCGGGGGCGCCGTCGTGCTGGAACTCGGGCGCGGCGGTGTCGGTCTGCGCGCGATCGGGACAGTCAACGCACTGACCACGGGCCGGCCGGGCGAGGCGGCGCGGATTCGCTGCCCGGTGTGGGCCGGGGTCGGTTCGGAAGACCCGATCATGTCGCCCGCCCAACGGGACGCGTTCACCGCCGAGATGCAGGCCGCGGGCGTCGACTGGCGCCTCGCGGTCTACGGCGGCGCCCTGCACGCCTTCCACCATCCGCCGGTCGACCACCCCACGGTCCCCGGTGTCGGCCACCACCCGCGGCACGCGCGGCGAGCCTGGCGGGACATCGTCGATCTGCTCGCCGAGTGCTTGCCCGTGACGGAGGATCCGGGGGCATGACCCGGGCGAAGATGCCGACGCCAGGCCCGGTCGGCGTCGGGCACGGACAGCCCCTCCCCGCCTCAGGTCCGCACAACCGAACCGGCGGTCAGCCGTCCGCCGCGGCCCGCCGGGGCGGGGACAGGGTCCGTAGCGCCCCCGCCGCGTGGCCGTACCGCGCCCGTCCCGCCGTCCGGAACCGGGCGACGAGGCAGGCACGGCACAGGCGGGCGGTGCGCGCGGGCAGGGTCAGGCGGCTTGTCCGGTACCCGGGTCCTGCGTCTGCGGGTTGGGTCAGGCCCTTCTCCGGGCGGGTCCTGCGTCTGCGGGCAGCGTCAGGCCGCTTCTCCGGTACGGGTCCTGCGCCTGCGGGCCACGAGCACGACCGCGCCACCGGCGAGCAGCGCCAGGGCGCCGGCTGCCGCGATCGCCGGTGTGGCACCGCTGCCCGTCGAGGCCAAGGTCCCCGAGGCGTTCGAGCCCGAAGAGGCCGTCACGGTCCTCACTGGCCCGTCGGACGCGGACGGGGCCCGGGTCTCGCCGGCATCCACGTCCGACGAGGGGCCGCCGGACCCAGGGGTGGCGGTGGAGACCGTGGTCTTCAGCGTGATCTTCGCGGTGTTGTTCGCCTTGTCGGTGTCCGCGTCCAGCTCGCCTCCCCACACGGTGGTCACGGTGGCGTCGCCCGCAGTGGTGGCGGGAGCGTCCTGTCCGACCTTGACGGTGAACGGCAGCTCCAGGGTCTCGCCCACGGTGAACGGCGATTCGACCGCGCACATGTACTCGGCGGCTCCCGGCGTGGGTTCGCCCATTCCGCCACCCGTCCACACGCCGCACTCCGACGGGATCTTCACGGCTGTGGTGCCCTGGGGAATCTCGATCCGCACGCCGATCTGGGCGTCGGAGCTCAGCAGGTTGAACGTCGCGGGACCGTTGTTGCGGACCTTCGCGGTCAGCACGGCCTCCTCGCCCGGGGCGGCGTTCGCGGTGGAGCCGGTGAGCTCGATGTCGGCGGTGTTGTCGGCGTCGATCCGCCACTGGGCGTGACCGGTCCGCACGACCGGGGGCGTCCCGTTCTCGACGAGTCCGAGCACCGGCCCGTCGGAGGCGGCGGCCCTGGGTACGGAGGTGGAGGCGGCTTCGATCTGGTAGTCGACGAACTCGTAGAGCGCTGTGGGTCCCACCTCGATGCCGAACTGCGAGGAGAGCCGGTAGGCCTTGCCGGGCTCGACCGGGGTGGTGATGCGGCAGACGGCGGTGTCCAGTTCGTGTCCGTGCGCCGAGGGAATTTCGGTGGACGTGCCGTACGTGCAGTTGGAGAACTTCTGGGCGAATCCGAGACCGGGGGTGGCGGCGAGCGACAGGGTCACGGCGTCGGCGGTGAGCGAACCGGAGTTGGACACCGTGATCGGAGCGGCGAGGGTCGAGCCGGGGGCCGCGTCCTTCGTGTCCGGGATCCTGGCGATGCCGAGGTCCACCGCACCGACGGTGACCTTGACGGTCGTCTCCGTGATGCTCGCGTTGGACGAGGTGGCGAACAGCCGTGCGGTGCCCGTCGTCCCGAGCGCCGCGCCCGGTTTGGCGTTGACGTCCACGATTCCGCCGGTGGACTCGCCGGGGGCGATGTCCCGGCTGGGCCATGAGCAGATGTCGTCCACGCAGGGGAGGCCGGTCACGTCGGCGAATCCGGAGATGCCGGAGACGTCGACCTTGACGACCACGTCCTCGGCCGTGCTTCCGCCGTCCTCGCCCTCCATGCCCCAGCCGATCTGCGAGGAGTCCCCCCGGTCGGCGGGCTGGGGCAGCCCCACCTCGCTGTGGTTGGCCTGAAGCGTCAGGGCGGGGCCGGCCTCGGCATGGGCCACGGGGCCCGCCACGAAGGCCGGGAGCAGCGCGACGGCCACGGCGCTGAACACCGTGGACCAGGCATGCCGACGTAGTGATGACATCTGGTATTTCCCTTTCCGTGGGCCGGAGTTGTCACACCGGCTGCTCGGACCACGCCGGGAAGGTCAACCACGGCCCGGACTTCGAGCTGACGGCGGATGCCGAGCCGCACGCCTCGGTGCGTACCACGCGGGAGGG
>NZ_JBSFHV010000052.1:0-16385 GCF_053597235.1 Streptomyces sp. NPDC001493 | reverse complement strand
GGGGGCTCCCGCCCCCCCCCCCCCCCGGCCCCCCCCCCCGGCCCCCCCCCGGGCCCCGGGGGCCCCTCCCCCCGGGGCCTCCGGGGTCAGGCGCCACGGTCACCGGGCGGGCTCAGCCCTGCGTCGCCTCCAGCGCCGAGGCGACGAAGTCCGCGACCAGGCGCCGCCGGTCCTCCAGCCCCCAGGCGAGGACCAGCTCACTGCGCGGCGCGTCGGCCACCGGAACATGAACGAGCCCCGGATGCAGCGGCCGGGCCAGCGAACGCGGCAGCACCGCGACGGCTCGTCCCAGCAGGATCATGTGCGTCAGCTCCGCGCCGTCCGCGACCTCCGGACCTGACCCGGCGACAGGTTCGATCCCGGGCACCCCATTGCCCGGCACCCCATTGCCCGGCACGCCATGGTCGCGTATGCCCTTCCAGCGCGGCAGCGTCTCGTGGGCCAGGTCTGCGAGGGTCACCTCGCCACGGCCGGCGAGCCGGTGGTCCGGCGGCAGGACCGCCACCCTGTCTTCGACCAGCAGGGTCTCGTGGTCCAGCCCGGTCAGGTCGTCGAACGGCATGTACAGCAGCGCCACGTCCGCCCGGCCGTCGCGCACGTGATCGGCACGGTCGATGGCCCCGCCGAAGAGGATGTCCACCTGTCGGGCGCCGGGCCGCCGGGAGTAGGCGGCCAGGATGCCGGACAGCAGATCGGCGTCTCCGCCGGGCTTGATCACCAGGCGCAGCCGGGTCTCCTGCTCGCCCGCCCGACGGGTCTTCTCGGCCGCCGCCCCGACGGCGAGCAACGCGTGCCGACCGTGGTACCGCAGCACCTCGCCCGCAGAGGTGAGGGCGACGTGCCGACTGGAGCGCTCCACGAGCACCACCCCGAGCCGGTCCTCCAGCCTCCGTACCGCCTTGGACAGGGCGGGCTGCGCGATCCCCAGCCGCTGCGCCGCCCGGCCGAAATGCAGTTCCTCGGCGAGGGCGGCGAAGTACTCCAGTTCGCGGGTCTCCAGCTCGGCCATGCGGCCAGAATACCGCCCCGACCATTCCTCGCAGGAATGGATTCATACCCCGCCGGCCTTGGACTTCACGGAGAACCACCAGTTCAATCGAGGCATGATTCACCACACGATGATCGTTTCTTTCGACGAACCGATTCCCGCCGACGAACTCGACGCATACCTGCAAGGGCTTGAGGAGCTGACCGCGAGCACCGGCACCTTTCACTCCTTCGCCGCCCGCCCCCACCTGCGCGCCCCCAGCGACGACCACGCCCCGGTGGCCGTCGCCTCCGCCGTCGTCCAGTTCGCCCTGGCCGACCTCGACGCACTCGACGCGGCTTTCGCCCTCCCGGGCATCGGCGAGTTCATCGACGGCTGGCAGGCCCGCCGCCCGTACAAGGCGATCTGGGTCAACCACGAGCCCCTCGCCTGAGCCGTCACCGGGCGGTGGCGCCCACGATCCGTACCTCACCCCGGCGGGGTACGGATGTTCCTCGGGGTCCGGCCACCCCGGCCGGAGGGCTCCCGCAGACCTGGGCCCTGGACGCTGTCGCAACCCTGGTACGCCCCAGCCGCACCGAAGCAGGGCTGCCGGGACCCTGGTACGCGGGGTGACGGCGGGCAGGCTAGTTTGCTCGGATGAGTCTTCTTGATGATGTGGCCGAGCGCGACGGCTGGCGATGCTGGGTGTGCGACGAAGCGGTCGACCCCGACGAGTCGGTGAACGATCCGCGGGGGCCCAGCGTCGACAGCCGGACCGCCGACCGGAAGGCCAAGGTCGCCGAGCGGCTCGCGCACCGCGGCTGCAACACCCGCAAGGGCGCGGTGAAGGTGGTCATCGCCTGGCCGGACCATCTGTACGTGGTCGAACCCGCACCGCTGATCACCGTGGCCGCGAGGCTGGAGCGCAAGGGGGGCCGCGAGATGGTGGGCCGCTGTCCGACCAGGCGGGACGCCCAGGAGGCGGCGGACTGGCTGGTCGACCGGTTCTCCCGACTGGTACCGGGGCTGCCGGTGACCGCCGGCATCGAGCCGGGCGGCGGCCAGTTCCTCATCACCCTGTCCACCGGCCGCCGCTGACCGGAGATCACCGGCGCGATCTCGTGTCGAGATGAGCCGTCGGCCCACACCGGCCTGGAACGAGCTGCCCCTCATCGTCCGCCTCACGGCGCGCCGTTCCGGCGCGGTGTGCGACCGGGGTCGGAAACTTCGGCATCTGGCCGGATCCCACCTGCAGATCGGCTTCCGACCGCGTTGAGTCGGGCCGCCATCGGGCGTTCACTGTAGGTGACAACCACAGGTGGGTATGGTGCGGTGCATCAGCGGGCCGGCGACCGGACCGGCGGCGGATCGAGGGGACGACAGGTGGGATGGCGCGAGGAGATCGCCTCGGCGCTCGGCGAGTGGATCGCCGTCGAGGGGGGCGCCGGCAGGCAGCCACGTTGGCAGCGGGTCGGCAACGCGGCCAGGAGCGGTGGTCCCGGTCGCTACGTGGTCGATCTCCGGGGTTCCGACATCGGACCGGAGCAGCTGGACTCCCTGAGGCTCGCCGGAGCGGACGACGACGTCGAGACCAAGGGCTTCGCCGTCTCCGAGACCGTGCAGAACGGCTCCCTGCTCACCGTGCGGGTACCGGAGTTCGCCGAGATCGCCGACCCTTGCCTGTGGATGCTCAGACAGCCGCCCACCTTCCTGATCGAAGCCCTGCGGGACGGCATCGCCGGACTGGGCGAACATCCCCTCGCCACCGCTCTCGCGGCCGCGACGATCGGCGGTTCCTCTGCCCACGCCGTCGACCCGCCGGGCTTCCATCCCGGCCAGGCGGACGCCTACCGCGCTTGCCTCGGCGAAGGCGTCCACCTGGTGTGGGGGCCGCCCGGCACGGGGAAGACCACCGTCCTCAAGCGCGCCATCGGTGACCTGATCGCGCAGGGCCGGCGGGTGCTGCTGGTATCGGCGACCAATATCGCCGTGGACAACGCACTGCTGGGGGTGGTGCGGGAGAAGCGCCACGCGACCGGCGACATCGTCCGGGTGGGACCGCCGCACCTGAGAGAGGTGGCCGAGGACCCTTCCGTGTCCCTGCCGCTGATGGTTCGGGCGCGGCTGACGGAAGCAGCTGCCCGGCGTGCCGCGTTCGAGGCCGAGCTCGTCGCGATCGGGGACCGGGCCGGGCAACTGGCCGCGTTGGAGAGCAGCCTCGCGGGATTCGACGCCCCGTCGTACTTCGCGGCCCTGAAGGTCGTACGGATGCCCGGACAGGACGTGGCGGCGGCGCAGTCCCGGGTGGCGGAAGCGGAGCAGCGGCTCGGCCAGGCGGTTCAGCAGCTGACTCGCCTCGGAGAGGCCATCGGGAAAGCCCATGCACGTCAGAGGGCCGCCGCCGCGGCGAAGGACCGCTGGCGCGAGGTCGACGATCTCTCGGAGGAGATCTCCCGCGTGCAGGATGCGGCAGGGAACAGTGAGGCCGACGCCCTGCTCGCGGACGACTACCGCCGCTCCCTGGAGCTGCGGCTGAGGGAACTCGATGCGAAGGGTGTGGTCGGCAGGTGGCGGCAACGCGACACCGTCGCCGCCCTGCAGGAGGAACTGACGGATGCCCGGCAGGCCGCCACGGATGCCCGTGTGGCAGCGCAGGAGGCCCGCGCGACCGCGACCGCGCACATCGCCCGGCTCGATGCACGCGTCACCGCGCTCACGGAGGCGATCCCGCTCACACGGGGCCAGATCGCCCGGCTCGAAGCCGACGCCGTGTCCCTCGCGGCCGAGAGCGAGCAGGCGCAGCGACTGGCGCTCGCCCTCGAACAGGAGGCGATCAAAGCCTCCGAGACCGCAGCTCGCGTCCGGAAGGCTCATGACCTGACCGAACACGCCGCCGGACGGGGCTGGCCGGCCCAGCATGGCCGGGCCGAACAGTTGCGTCCGGCCGTGGCCGCCGACCGCACCCGCCGCCCGGAGTTGGAGAAGCGGTACCAGCAGGCGCAGGAGGAGTACGAACGACTCGCCCGCAACGCCCAGGGCGAGATCATCAAGTCGGCCAGGCTGGTCGCCACCACCCTGGCCCGGTTCCGCACCAACCGGACGGTCCTTGAGGGGCCGTACGACGTGGTCCTCGTCGACGAGGCGGGTGCCGCGACGCTCCCCGAGGTGCTGCTCGCCACCGGAAAGGCAGACCGGGCGGCCGTCCTGCTCGGAGACTTCATGCAGTTGGGGCCGGTGATCCCGGCTCCCCTCAGCGACAACGACCGCCCCGACATCAAGCGGTGGCTGCACCCGGACGTCTTTCAGCACTGCGGCATCCATGATCCCTCCGACGCCCAGGCGCACCCGTCCTGCGTCACGCTCACCGAACAGCATCGTTTCGGTCCCGCCGTCATGCGCCTGGCCAACGATCTCGCGTACGGCGGTGTCCTCACGGGCGGCCCCCAGGCGGTGCGGGAACGCCCGGACAACGACCCCGAGATCGTCCTCATCGATACCGACGGCCTGCACGAACTGGCTTACGCCCACCTGACCGGCAGCCGCAAAGGGTGGTGGCCCGCCGGCTCCCTCCTCGCTCGGGCTCTGGTGGAGCTCCACCGTGAGCAGGGCGAGGAGGCCGGTATCGTCACGCCGTACGCCGTCCAGGCCGAGGCCACCCTGGAGGCACTGCGCGACGTCGAGGCCGCGGGTCACCCCCTGGCGGAGGTCGGTACGGCCCACCGGTTCCAGGGCCGGGAGTTCGACGTCGTCGTCTTCGACACGGTGGAGGGCAACGAGGACAGCCGTGAGCTGTGGATGGCCCTCGCCCACCGGCAGCCGGGTGCCGAGGCCTGGCACCGCAACGGCGTCCGCCTGTTCAACGTGGCGGTCACCCGGACGAAAACCCGGCTGTACGTGGTGGCCGGCGGGGCCCGTGTCAGGAACGCGAAACCCGGAACCGCTCTGTCCCGGCTCGCCGGACTGATCGGATCCCCGGGCGCCCGGGTCATGAAGGCCAAGAACCTGATCGCCCCGCCGAAGGCCCCGGTGCCGTTCCTCGGCGAGTTCGGCGCGGCCCTGGCAGGGGTGCTGAGCCGGCACGTGGAGGTGACCGACGTCCATGACGAAACGACTTTCTACGACACCTTCACCGAGGAGATCAACCGGGCACACCACTCCCTGTGGCTCTGGGCGCCGTGGGTCGCGAAGCGGCTCCGCTCGCTGCTCCCCGCCTTGGCGGCCGCTGCCGGCCGTGGTGTGCGGATCACGGTCTTCGTCCGCGACGACACGGATCAGTTGCAGCACAGGCCGGCGAACCAGGCGCTGATCGCAGATCTGCGCGCCGTGGCCCACACCGTGATCCCGATGAACGTCATGCACCAGAAGATCGCCGTCTTCGACGAGCGGGTGGTCCTGCTCGGCAGCCTGAACGCCCTGTCCCAGAGCTGGACCCGGGAGGTGATGGTCGCGATGCGTGGCGCGTACTTCGCCCGGAGGCTGCTCGCGCACCAGCACGCGGAGGCCTTCGCCCGCCCGCCCAAATGCGGCCGGTGCCGCGGTACCGAGATCGAGATCCGCCGACGGAGGAACGGCGACTGGTTCTGGCGCTGCTACGCCACCGCGTGCAAGACCACCTCGGCCGGGCGTTCCAACGCCTGGACGCAGGACATTCGCCTGCGCACCAAGCGCTGAAACGTCTCCTGTCCGTAACCGGCTTCGCGCCGGTCGTCAGCAGCCGACCGGCGAGGAGCCGGCGACCACGTCGTCGAACCACAGGGTGTCATCGCCGGTCCCGTAGCTCTCCCAGCCAAGACGCAGGGCGGTGGGTTTCGGCGCGGTGGTCCGGGAGAGCCACTGCCCGTCGACGTCCTGCGTCGGTACGCCGTCGGCGTGCAGCCCCGGAACCAGCTCGTCGCCGAGCCAGGTGTCGAGTCCGGTCGCCGAGGTGTCGACCGCGAACCGCAGGCACTGCCAGCTGTTCGTCGGCAGGGGCCTGCTCAGCCCCACCCCGACCGGGCTCTGCGCCGGGAGCGTGGCGTCGTCGATTTCCCGGTTCCACTGCAGGGCGCCGTTCTGGCCGCCGATCCGCAGCGCCTTGCCGCCCTGCGAGCTGTCCGGCATCGACACGAAGGCGACGTGCGCGGCCGGGAGCGCGGTGGTGTGCCGTACCCACATGCGGACGTACAGCACCGGGCCGACCGACGACAGGTCCGCGGTCGCGGCCACGAAGGCGTGGTTGCAGTAGCCGGCCCGACCGTCCACCCGCAGCGACCGCGTGCCGCTGTGCGCGACCCCCGTGTCGACGGTGGCCGTGCCCGTGCCCTGGCAGTCGGGCGCGGTGAAGCGCCAGTTCCCGGAGGGCGCCGACCCTGCCTGGTCCTCGAAGCCGTCGCAGACGGCGGCGCTGCCGCACGCGGCGGAGGGCGGGGTCGTGGTGGGGGACGGCGTCGGGGTCGCCGTGGGAGTCGGCGTCGTGGTGGGAGTCGGCGTCGGGGACGGGGTCGTGGTCGGGGACGGCGTCGGGGTCGTCGTCGGTGAGGTGCCGTCACCGCCGCAGGACACCCCGTTGAGGGCGAAGTCCGTGGGCGCCGGGTGGGCCGACTGCCAGGTTCCCTGGAGACCGAAGTCGACGGTACCGCCGTCGGCGAGCCCTCCGTTCCAGGCCGTGTTGGTGGCGGTCACGGCGTGGCCGGTCTGCACGACGGTCGCGTTCCAGGCGGAGGTGACATGCTGGTCGCCGCCGTAGGTCCACGTCAGCTGCCAGCCGTTGATCGCGGAACCGGTATGGGTGACACGCACCTGGGCGGTGTAGCCGCCGGTCCACTCGTCGGCCGTGTAGTCGACCCGGCATCCGGACGCCGTCTCCGTGCCACTGGCGGGCACGACGACGAAGAAGGACAAGGCCAGCGCGAGAGCGGCTACGACCGCTGTCCAGGGTCTACGCAGTAAGCGCGGGGGAAGCGTCATCGGCATGTGCGTCTCCTCGGTGGGGGTGAACCGTAGGGAAGTTCATGAGTGGGAGCGCTCCCACTCATCACAGCGACATGACGGCGTACTGTCAATACAGTTGTCGCCCCGGCTCCGTACGACCGGCAGGACCGGCCCGGTCCCGACCACCCGGCGCCTCGTCTCCCCCGCGCCGCCCGGTGGCGACGCGGCGTCGGTCGCGCCAACGATCACGGAGGCGCCGGCCAGGAACTCGATGTGCCGCGGATCGCGCCCGACGACCTTTAACCGGGGCCGGTATCCCTCGATGCGGGTCCGGGTCTCGTCCAGCGAGCCGCCACCGACGAAGACCGCCTCGGCGCGCCGTTCCGCCGAACGCGCGCCCCGCCTCCGAGCTTCCCGCGTGGAGGTGGCCGCGAAGCCGTCGAACGTGCCGTACTCCAGGAGCTGGGCCATCTCCGCCCAAAACTCGATGCCGTTGAAACGGTGCCGGTTGTTGTCGGGGTGCGCCCACAGCCCGCGAGCCGACTCATCCCGCCGCTGGGGGCATGCGCGTCGCCTCCGGCCTCGGCCGCCCAGCGCGCGGCCCGCTCGGACCAGTCCGCCGCACGGGCATCACCCGGCGCGTCCAGCGCGACGTACGCGCCATCATCGGATCAGCGAGCCGCGAGACCCACCCACCGCCGTCCGGGGCGAACTCCCCCGGACACCGCCGTGACCATCCCCTTCCAACTACCGCAAAATGTCGCCGAGTTCGATGCGCACGTCCTCGCGATCCGCCATGCCGTCCGAGTAACTCCCGGCGGTACGGCTCATTCTGCCGGCGATCACGCGATTCCCCGGGCGGTCACGCGATTCCGCAGGGGATCGAAGTTGTGGCGGCTGCCCAGCCTCCGCGTGTGGCACGGAGCCGGTGGGCCCACCCCACCCGCGCGCGAGCAGATGACGTTCCCTGCATGGAGATTTAGGTCAAACCGGCCTGCTGTGCGTGGACTTGACCACGCGGTCGCGCCCGGAACGGTGCGATGATCTTCCGGACCGCATCGGCGGCGCCCCAGTCGTCGTCATCGTGGGCGATGGCGCTGAGGAGTTCCCGGAGATGGAGGAGCGGCATCCGCTCCTCCCAGCCGTCCTCCAGTCCGGTGAGCTCCTGGTACACGGCGAAGAACCGCTCCGAGGCAGCCGCGCGCGGCGCGCACCACAGCATGCTGAGGTCGACTTCTGGCCAGGTGAAGGACACGGCGGGGTCGATGAGCACAGGAGCACCGCTGCTGGTGGCGAGCACGTTCTCCTGCCACAGATCACCGTGGGTCAGGCACGGGGGCCGGGGCGGAACCAACTCCGGCAGGGCGTCGCACAGCCGTTCCAGAGCTCGGCGCTCGTCACGGTCGAACTCCGCTTCGAGCAGCGGTTCCGCAAGCCAGCGCAGGATGCGCCGTTCCGCGAAGAAGACGTGTCCGTCCGTCTCCCAGGTGTTGTCCTGGCGCAGTCGCCCCAGCCAGCCATCGCAGTGCCAGCCGAACCGGTCGGTCGTGGTGGACCCGTGCAGGGCGGCAACCATGTGGGCGAGCTCTTCCCAGAAGTGCTCGTCGTCCCGGCGTGGCTGCATCTTTTCGAGCACGAGCAGGCGGGAGGAGGCGAACAACACGTCAGGGGTGTTTACCCCGCCGGGATTTCGGAGCTCGGACAGACCGTCGGATTCGATGGTGAATACGTCCAGCTCCGGCCCGAGCAGAGTCTTCGCGAATATCTGGGAGCCGTCCTGGAGCGTAACCAGACCCGCAAGGGCGACCGCTCCCCCCGTGGCCTTTTCCACCTCTTTCGCGGCGTACCCCGCTTCGCGGAGTCGCTCGGCGAGTATCTCCTCGTGTGACACCGGAAAATCAAAACATGCCTCTCCGTCACACACCAGAGGCCGCAGCACACCAGAGCCGTCGCACACCGGAGACCGTCGCACGCCGGAGGCCGTCGCGCGGACCCGGCCGGTCGGAGGCGGTGACGCGACAGGTCCCCTCGTCGCCGGTGTCGTCATGCCCCTCAGCAACCGCCACCCCGCATCCACATCGGATCACCCGCCCCCAAAGCGTGTTGCCGGCGGGCCAGGATGAACCGGCATGCGGAATCGGGGGTGGATCCGCGCCGGATCGCCGGAACCTGCGGCGGCACCACGCACCACCACGGCCGCCGACTCGGCGCCCATGGGTCCCGTCTCCGTCACGGTCACCACGGACGTGGAGCGCGACGGGGACTCGACGGACGACAGAACGACCGCCGTCAGCAGGGCGGTAGCGGCCGCCAGCGCCGCACCGGCCAGGATCAGTAGGCGACGGAGGGACATGCCGGGACCGCCAATCACGGGGGAGAACGTTCGGTCTTCTCCGAGATTCACACAGGGCTCACCCCACCGTCAACGCCGGACACCCCTCGACCGACCGACACCCCACGCCGCAACCGGTCGACGCGAAGAACTCCGCACACCTCGCCCCGGGTTGAGCGACTGCCGCACACCCGGCACCCACCCCCGCCTCACTCCACATCCGGCACGACTCACCCCCGCCCACGGGACCACTTATCGAGGTAGAACGTTCGGTATTGACGGCGAGGCTCCCCCTCATGCATGCTTCGAAGCGAGAACGAACGTTCTACCCCGAACGTAGTTCCTCACCCAGGTGGTGCCCGGCATCCCCCGGGCCCGCGGCTTCGCCCGGAACGGCCCACAGGACCGCTCGGCGTCGACGCCGCGCGCCTGTGCCGTAACAGGCGAACTCGACGCACACGCCTGCGGTAGGCCCCCGCACCCCCTGGCAACGGATCTCGGCCATCAGGCCTTGTCATGGAAGGACGAATGACTCATGGAAGCTCTCTACACCGCGGTCGCGACCGCGACGCACGGCCGTGACGGTCGTGCGGTTGTCTCGGACGGGTCGCTGGACCTGCAGCTCGCGACGCCGAAGGAACTGGGCGGCAGCGGCAAGGGGAACAACCCCGAGCAGCTCTTCGCGGCCGGTTACGCGGCGTGCTTCGCCAGTGCTCTCGGCATCACGGGCCGGCAGGCCCGCGTCGACCTCTCCGACGCCACCGTGACCGGGGAGGTGTCGATCGGCAAGCAGGGCGAGGGCTTCGGTCTCGCCGTCGTCCTGCGGATCACACTGCCCGGCGGTGTCGACCACAAGACCGGTGAGGAACTCGTCGAGAAGGCGCACCGGGTCTGCCCGTACTCCAACGCCATTCGCGGCAACGTCCCGGTCCAGCTCGTCGTCGAATAACGAGGCCGGGCGGGAGGCCGATCTCGGCGCGCAAGGGCAGGCCACGCTCGTTCCGCGTTCGCGCCCGCGCCGCACGACCGCCGCGACGGCCTGGCCGCGATTCCTCCTGCTGCCCGGTCAGGTACGCGCCCCGCCCAGGGCACGTACCTGGCCGGGTGGCCGCCCGGGCGCGCCGTCACCCCGAAGACATCCACGCACTCGACATCCCGCGCGCGCTCAGAACCGCGTGACCCCGGAACTCCCCTGTGACGCCCAAGGAGATCGCATGTCGCTCCCCCTCCCTCCCCGCCATGTCCCCGCGGACCAGGGGAAACCCGTCTTCCTCGTCGGGGACACCTACACCACGCTGCTCTCGTCGAAGGAGACGAACGGAGAGCTCTCGCTCATCGAAGCAGTGGTACCCGCCGACGCGGGCCCGCCGCCGCACACCCACCACGGCGAATCGGAGACGTTCATCCTGATGGAAGGTCACCTCACGATCGAGGCAGGTGACGAGGAGTACGAGGTGGAGCCGGGCGCCGTGGTGTACGTCCCGAAGGGTGTCCGGCATTCCTTCCGGAACGCCAGTGGAACCAAGCCCGCCCGCATGTACTTCCTTTACGCGCCGGGCGGCATGGACGGGATGTTCCAGGAGATCGGAGCGCCGGGCCGACGCGGAACGGTGGGGCCCCCGCTGAACGAGGCCGACGTCTCGGCGATGGCAGAGGTTGCCGCCAAGTACAACTACACGTTCGACTGACCGGCTTCGGACCGCTGCCGACGGGACAGCCTTCGCCTCACCACCCCGTTCACGACAGGTTTCCTTGTCCGTGAAGAAAGTGGTGGGAGCACGGCGCAGCCGTCCCCCACCACTTCCACCGGAGGTCAGATACGGGCGAGGGTGCGGCCGGCCGTCACGGCGGCGGTCAGGGCGTCGGAGTGCTGCTGGGCACCGAGGTCCTTCAGGCTTTCCATGCCCGGGGTCGTGGCGGCCAGCGTGAGCTCACGCTTGATCACCGTGAGGTCGGCCTCCCACACGTCACCGACGATGCGCTGCAGGTACGGGGTGGAGTGGTCCCAGCCGTCCCGCGGGGTCCCCGGGCCGTAGCCGCCGCCGAGCGTGGTGATCAGCACGGTGGGCGTGCTCTTGAGGACCGGGTTGGTGGGGCCCGCGCCCGCGATGACCAGGTCCACCCACGTCTTGAAGTGCTGGGAAACGCCGAAGTTGTAGAACGGTACGGCCAGCACCACGGCGTCCGCGCCCTGCAGCTCCTCGGCCAGCGTCCCCGCCAGAGCCAGAGCGGTGTTCTGCCCGTCGGTGCGCTGGTCCTCGGGGGTGAATCCGGCGGTGGTGGCCTGCACCCAGGCATCGGCGGCTATCGGGTCGGTGCCCAGGTGGCGGCGGGTCACCGTGCCCTCCGGGTGGGCGGCGAGCCACTCGGCCTCGACCCGGTCGGCGATCTCGCTGCTGGCGGACGCCGCCGGGAAGATGCTGGCGTCCAGACGGAACAGGCGCATGGGAGTTCTCTCACTTCTGCAAGGTGATCGACAGACACGGCCGGACGGATCTCCGGCCCGCGCTTCCACGCTAACACGTAAACGGACTTTACCCCGCTTAGCTGTTTCGGGGAGGTACATTGGGCCTGTGAACCTGCCTGTCGTGCCCTTCGGAAAGCCGCGCGGTGAACGCGCCGACGCGGCGCGCAACCGTGAACTCCTCCTGCAGACCGCCCGCGAGCTGATCGCCGAGCAGGGAACGCAGAAGGTGACCATGGACGCCCTGGCCGAACGCGCCGGCCTCGGCAAGGGCACCGTCTTCCGCCGCTTCGGCACGCGCGCGGGCATTTTCCAGGCCCTCCTCGACGAGGACGAGCGCAACTTCCAGGAGCAGGTCCTCTCCGGCCCGCCGCCGTTGGGCCCCGGCGCGGGCCCGGTCGAGCGCATGACCGCCTACGGCCGCGCCCGTATCGCCTTCCTCCTGGACCACCACACCATCGCGCGGGCCTCCCTGGACCGCACCAAGCCCATCCCTGTCGGCGGCGCCACCATGACCCGCCCCCATATCCGCATGCTGCTCGGACAGATCCACCCCGCCCCGCCCCACCTCGACGCGCTCGCCGTCCAGCTCACCGCGGCCCTGGAGGGACCGCTCCTGCTCTACGTCTCCATGGACGAAGCCGCCGCGGCACCCGCTCCGGGTACGGGGAACCCCCTGGCCGAGAGCTGGCAGAACCTCATCGAGCGCGTCCTGCGGAACACCGAGGACGGAGTCGGCGCGGACACGCGTAAAGGCCTTTCCGCCTGAGGGATTCACGGGGATTCAACAGCGACCCCGCAGCGCCGCATAGAACGTTCGGTCTTGACAGTCGCGGAAGTCGCCTGTCAACCTGTTGAGGCAGAACGTTCGGTATCACTCTGGGGGCTCGGGCGACTCCGGACGCCACGCGGCCGTGGCACACATCCACCTGTGTCCACGCGTCTTCACCGAGAGACCCGATCAGCTCCGAGGAGTCATTCATGCGTGTCTTCCTAACCGGCGGAAGCGGCTTCGTCGGTCAGCGCCTGATACGCCGACTGCACGCCGATGGCCACACCGTCGTCGCCCTGGCCCGTTCCGCCTCCAGTGCGCTGAGAGTGAGTGACGCGGGAGCCCGGCCGGTGCGGGGCGACCTGGCCGAGCTCACCGGACGGGGCGGCTCGGCCGCGCCACCGGCCTGGCTGAAACACCTGCACGACGCCGACGCTGTCGTGCACGCCGCGGCCCGCATGGAGTTCTGGGGCGGCGACGCGGGTTTCCGGGCCGACAACCACGACCCGGCCGTCGCCCTGCACGCGGCAGCGGTCGCGGCGAAAGTCCCCCGCTTCGTGCTCATCAGCGCCGCCGGCGTGTCCACCGGCACGCAACGCGCCGCCGTGGTCGACGAGAACACCGACGACGGCACCCCTGTCATCGCGTACTGCCGGGTCAAGCTGGCCACCGAGCACGCGTTGCGCGGTGCCGCGTCACAGGGGACGACCCTGGTGATCCTGCGGCCGCCGCTCGTCTGGGGCGCGGGGATGAACATCGCCGAGACGGCCGCCGACGCCGCCAGGGGGAGGTTCGTATGGATCGACAACGGCCGCCACGTCGTGGACTTCATCCATGTCGACAACCTCGCCCACGCCGTCGCGCTCTCCCTCACCCAGGGCTTTCACGGGGTCCCCTACTACGTCACCGACGGGACACCCATGGCGGTCCGCGACCTGTTCACCACGGTGCTGGCGACCCAGGGGGTCGACGTCTCCGCCGCCCGAAGCGTGCCGCTGGCAGTCGCCGCGCCGGTCGCGGCCGTCATGGATCTCGGCGCCCGCCTGCTCCGCAGGAGCACGCCGCCGCCGCTCACCGACTGGCTGGTCGCCTTCCTCGGCCGCGACCGCAGCTACGACATCAGCGCCGCCCGCACCGTCCTCGGCTACCGACCCCAAGTCGGCCTCGAAACCGGCCTGCTGGAGATGGCGGCACTCGCCCGGGGATCTCACGTCGCCGCGCGGTAGCCGGTCGACAGCCCCGCGCCCTCGGCGAGGCAGCGGCGAACGGAGCCGCTGAACGCATCCTCGAGAGCGGCGGCGGGCCCTCGCCCCGTCCTCGCCGAGGGCTTGACCTCGCGATCATGGCCGGGGGTGCCCGGCCCCCTCCCTCACGTCTCGATGATCGCGACGAGGGCCGCGGCGTACGGGGCGGGGTCGAGGTCGCCCCGTACGGCCAGCTGCTGGGTGTAGCCGTGGCAGAGGGCCACGAAGGCTTCGGCGACGCGGGCCGCGTGCGCGGGATCGCGGTCGGGCAGCAGAGCGGCGACGGCCTCGCGCATCTCCTGGAGCTGACGCTGGACCAGGGCGGCGAGGCTCGGAGCGACGGCGGCCTCGGCGTAGATCTGGGCGACGAGCCGGGCGTGGCCCTTCTCGCGCGCCATGGTGCGGATGTGCTGGAGGAAGTCGTGGACGGACGCGGCGGTCAGCTCCGCGGGGAGCGCCTGGCCGGCCTGTTCGCAGATGGCGGCGACGATCTCGTCCTTGCCCTTGAAGTACCGGTAGATCGCCCCGATGGACAGCCCGGAGGCTTCGACGATGTCGGGCATGGACGTCCGTGCGAAGCCGTGAGCGGCGAAGCGGGCGCGGGCGGCGTCGACGATCTGCTGACGTCGGGCGTCGAGGTGGGCCTGGCTGACCTTCGGCATAAGAGAATGACCATTCGTTTTACGTGTTAGTGTCCTCGACCGTACCCCAAAGTCTGAGGAGGCTTCCGTGCGTTACCGGACATTCGGACACCACACCGGCCTGCGGGTCTCGGAGTATGTGCTGGGCACCGCCAATTTCGGCTCGGCCCCGGGCGCGGCAGGCCGGGAAGGGGCCAGGGCGATCTTCGAGACGTTCGTGGCCGCCGGCGGGACCACCATCGACGCCTCGAACATCTACCAGGACGGTGAGGCCGAGACCATCTTGGGCGAGCTGATGGGCCGCGAGCGCGACGACTACGTCGTGATCACCAAGTACTCGGGGAGCAGAAGCGCCCGGGTCCGGCCCGGCACCACGGGCAACAGCCGCAAGACCATGATCCGGTCCCTGGAGGAGAGCCTGCGGCGGCTCGGGACCGACCACGTCGACGTCTTCATGCCGCACTTCCCCGACGGCGTGACCCCGCTGCCGGAGATCCTGGCCGGTTTCGAGGACCTGATCCGGGCGGGCAAGATCCGCCACGGCGGGCTGTCGAACTTCCCGGCCTGGCGGGTGGCGGGAGCCGCCGTCCGGTCCGAGCTGAGCGGGCGCCTGCCGCTGGTCGGCATCCAGACCGAGTACAGCCTCGCCGAGCGCTCCGCGGAGCGCGAACTCCTGCCGATGGCCGAAGCACACGGGCTGGGCGTCGTCCTCTACTCCCCGCTGGCCGGCGGCCTGCTGACCGGGAAGTACCGCCACGGCGAGCAGGGACGACTCAGCGCACGGGCCGCGGCCGGCAGCACGGTCGGCGAGGGCGGCGCGCAGCGCACCGCCGCGCTCGACGCCGTCCTCGCCGTGGCCGACGAGATGGGCACCGGCCCCGTCCAGGTCGCACTGGCCTGGCTGCGTGCGCGCGCCGCTCGCGCCCGGACCTCGATGCTCCCCATCGTGGGGCCCCGCACCCCGGCCCACCTGGCTGGATACCTCGACGCCCTGAACGTCGAACTCGACCCGCACCACTGTCAACTGCTGGACGAGGTCAGCGCGATCAGGCTCGGTGCACCGTACGAGGACGTGGCCGGCGCGCTGGCCCACGGCACCGACGGGGACCGCGGTCTCCTCGACGAACCGCTCGTCCCCGTCCTCTGAGACACCACCCCGACCGCCCCGCGGCCGACCCCGCCCCACACCCGGACCGGCCCTCGCCCCGCCACCCACCCCGTCGGACCGATCCGGCCGACCGGGTCCACCGCCCATCCCCCTGGGAGTAACCGTGCCCCTCGCAAGCATCGCCGCCATCAACCTCGAATGCCCCGACCCGATCCTCCTGGCCCGCTTCTGGGCACATCTGCTCGGCGGCGATGTGGCAGTCGAGACGCCGGACTTCTGCGCGGTCGAGGCCGGACCGCTCCACCTCGGTGCCGTACGCGTCGAGGGCTATCAGCCGCCGACCTGGCCTTCCACCGACCGCTCACAGCAGATCCATCTCGACCTCGCCGTCGACGACCTCGACACCGCCGAACACGAGGCGGTCCGACTCGGCGCCACCAAGGAAAACCACCAGCCCGCCCCCGAACGCTCACGCGTCCTGCGCGACCCGGCCGGCCACCCCTTCTGCCTGCGCGTCTGACTCCCCCACCGGACGCGGCAGCCACGTCATCACCAATTTCGCCGAGACCGATCGTTCTTCCTTGCCGTTCGCTAACCTGTGCGCATGAGTCAGAGAACGAGCGAAGGCAGCACGTCGGAAGCGCGAGCGCGGCTGCTCTCCACGGCGACCAGGATCTTCTACGCGGAGGGGATCCACTCCGTCGGCGTCGACCGGATCGTGGCGGAGGCGCAGGTCACCCGTGCCACGCTGTACCGCCACTTCAAGGGCAAGGAAGAGCTCATCCTGGCGTACCTCGGTGAAGCCGACCGGCAGCTGCGGGCGCAGGCCGAGGCCGCTCAGGCGGGCGCGGAGTCGGCGGCCGACAAAGTCCGGGCCGTCTGCCGGACGATCACCGCGGGGATCCAGTCCCCGGGTTTCCGGGGGTGCGCCTTCCTCAACGCGG
>NZ_JBSFHV010000051.1:0-18282 GCF_053597235.1 Streptomyces sp. NPDC001493 | reverse complement strand
GGTGTACGACAACCGGCACACGCGCCTGACGAAGTGGCTGAATGACGGCGTTCCGCCGGCCCAGGTCGCGACTCCGGCCCACGGATGGTTGTGCCGTTTCTCCGCGTCCGTGGCACCTACACCTGCGGCGCTGGACCAGCGGCCCGGGCGTCATCCGGACGAAAGGCCCTACCGGGCTTTCCGCTCCTCCACCGTGATCCGGAAGACCGGGTGGTCGGGGCAGGCCGCCAGCAGCTCCGCGTCCGTCGACGTGGCGGTGATGCCCTGGAAGTACTGGTTCACCTCCCAGCCCCAGCGCTCCAGATAGGCGCGGACGACGCGTACCTTCTGCGCGTCGTCCGCGATCTCCACCGCGGTGAAGGCGCGCGTCCTGCGCCCCACCCGCAGCTCACCGCCGCCTGCCGCCCGCATGTTGCGCACCCACTGGGAGTGGCCGCGGGCCGAGACCAGGTACTGCTCGCCGTCGTGGACGTGCGGATTCACCGGTACGCGCTGCATCCTGCCGCTCTTGCGCCCCCGTACGGACATCTCCGCCGCGCCCATGAGGCTGAAGCCGTGGCGGGCGAGCCACCCGACCGCGCTGTTGAAACGGGTGCTGATCGCACCGGCTCTGAAGTAGTACGGCTGTGCCTGCGACATGGTGTCCCCAGTCCCTGAGCGCGAAAGTTCCTGAGTGCGAAGGTCCCCGAGTGCGAACCGGTCCGTCTTCGCCGGGCTTCCCCGAGAGCGGTGCTCTCTGTTGAGATCAGTGTGCTCCCGAGGGGTCGGCTTTTGCAAGAGCAGTGCTCTCGTTTCTGTCCAGTGATCCACCCGCATGGCAGAATGGGCGTCATGAGTGCCATCAAAGGAGCCAGGGAACGCGCCCGTACCGAGATCACGGCCGCCATCAAGGACGAGGCGAGAGCGCAGCTCGCGGCGGAGGGGGCCGCCAGGCTCTCGCTGCGTGCCGTCGCCCGCGAGCTGGGCATGGTCTCCTCGGCGCTCTACCGCTACTTCCCCAGCCGCGACGAGCTGCTGACGGCGCTGATCATCGATGCCTACGACGCCATCGGTGAAGCCGCCGAGAAGGCGGGCCGCGCCGCCGCCTCCCCGGACGGCTCACCCGCCACCGCCTGGACGGCCGCCGCCTGCGCCGTACGCGAATGGGCCCTCGCCCACCCCCACGAGTACGCCCTGATCCACGGCTCGCCCGTCCCCGGCTACGTGGCACCCCAGGACACCGTCGGCCCGGCCTCCCGGGTCGGCATGGTCCTCATCGGCCTGATCCGCGAGGCCCACCGGGGCGAGGGCGTCACCACGCCGCCGCTCTCCGCCGCGCTGCGCCCCGAGGCGGTCCGGATGGCGGCCGAACTCGCCCCGGACCTCCCGCCGGCCAACGCCGCCGCACTCGTCATCGCCTGGGCCCAGCTCTTCGGACTCGTCTCCTTCGAGGTCTTCGGCCAGTTCAACGGGGTGGTGGTGGACCGGGAGGCGCTGTTCCGCCAGGCTGCCGACGGGCTCGCGCACTCGGTGGGCCTCAAGACGCCCGGAGCGCTTCCCGGAGAGTGAGGATCACCCGCGGACAGGGGCGGGAAGTTCGCCGGAACCGCGGGGCACCAGAAGCGTCTCTACCATCACGGTGCGCCCCCGGGAGCGGTCCCCGTCGAGGCGTTCGATGGCGAGGGCCCCCGCCAACTCGCCCATGGCCGCGGGGTTCTGGGCGACGACCGTGAGCCCGGGATCGAGGATGGCGGCCATGGGCACGTCGTCGAAGGCGACGACCGCGACGTCCTTGCGGCGGCTGCGCGAGACCTCGGTCAACACGCCGATCGTCATGACGTTGTTGCCCGACAGCAGCGCGGTCGGCGGGTCGGAGAGAGCGAGCAGCCGGGCCGTCGCCGCCGCCGCTCCTTCCGGGTCGTGGGCGTCGGCGACCAGCGCCCGGTCGTAGGGCAGTTCAGCCTCGGCGAGCGCCGCGCGATAGCCGGCTATTCGCTCGCGGCGGGTGTACAGGCGGGCCGGCAGATCGCCGATGAAGCCGATCCGGCGGTGTCCGCGGGCGATCAGGTGGGCGACGCCCTCCCGCGTACCGGAGCGGTTGGAGCTGACCACCGTATCGGCGGTGAGGCCGCTGCCGGGCCTGTCGAGGAAGACGACGGGCATCCCGGCCGCCCGGTGCGTCTTGAGGTGGGAGTGGTCGGCGCCCACCGCGGGCGCGACCATCAGGACGCTGACCCGGCGGGCCAGAAACGTGCGGATCAGGGCATGTTCGCGCTCCGGGTCGTCGTCGGACGAGCCCATCAGGAGCGTCAGCCCGCGACCGCGCACGGCCTCCTCGATGCCCCCCGCGACCGCGCCGAAGAACGGGTTGCCGAGGTCCGGCACCACCAGCCCGACGGTGGTGTCGGGGCCGCCCACCCGGATGCTCCTGGCCATCAGGTTGGGCTGGAAGCCGAGCTTCGCCACGGCGGCCAGAACGCGCTTCCTGGTCTCCGGGGAGCTGGGGCCGTCCTCGTTGAGGACCCGGGAGACCGTTTTGGCGCTGACGCCGACCTCACGGGCGACGTCAGCGAGGGTCGGTCTGCGGGACGACGATGCCATGGACCACCTTTTTCTGGAGGGCGTCCCCTCGGACGCCGGGGACGGCGGGTCAGCTCCCCCGCACTCCGGCTGCCGAGGCGGCGTCACTGTCCGCCACGACCGTACCCCCGTCCGGACGCACGCTGAGCGCGCCGGTCATGATGGCCACGACTTCCGCCATGGAGTAGTCCGAAGGCCTGATCACGGCCTCGCGCCGGCCGAGCCGGTGGACGTGCACCCGGTCGGCGATCTCGAAGACGTGCGGCATGTTGTGGCTGATGAGGATCACCGGCACCCCCTTGTCGCGGACCCGGCGGATCAGGTCGAGCACCTGCCCCGACTCCTTCACCCCCAGTGCGGCCGTCGGCTCGTCCATCACCACGACGCTGCGGGCCCAGGCGGCGGCCCGGGCGACGGCGACGGCCTGCCGCTGACCACCGGAGAGCGTCTCCACGGGCTGGGACAGCGAGCCGATCTTGACCTTGAGTTCGGCCAGGTGCGCGGCCGCCTCCTGGCGCATCGCCTTCTTGTCGAGCATGCGCAGCACCGAGCCGAGCACGCCCGGGCGGCGGATCTCCCGGCCGAGGAACATGTTGGAGGCGATGTCCATGGACGCGGCGACGGCGAGATCCTGATACACCGTCTCGATGCCGCGCGCCCGGGCGTCCTGCGGTCCGCCGAACCTGATCGGCTCGCCGTGCAGCCGGATCTCCCCGGCATCGGGCACCAGAGCGCCGGTGAGCGCCTTGATCAGGCTCGTCTTGCCGGCGCCGTTGTCACCGATGACGGCCAGTACCTCACCGGGCATGAGCTCGAAGTCGGCCTCGTCGATGGCGGTCACGTGCCCGTAGCGCTTGACCAGCCCGCGGGCGCTGAGCACCGGGGTGGGGCCGCCGTCCGGTGCGGCCGGCGTCGCGGACGCGGCAGGCTGCGGGGCGGTGTCCGCCCTGTACGCCGCCGGGTCCCGGGGCGAGTCCGGGTGGGTCATCGGTTCCCCTTGCGCGAGAGCTGGTCGACGGTGACCGCGAGGATCACCAGCACGCCGGTGACCAGGGTCTGGTAGACGGACGAGACGCCCATCAGCTGGAGGCCGTTGCGGAACACACCGACGACGAGTACGCCGACCAGGGTGCCGAGCACCGTGCCCCGGCCTCCGAACAGGCTCGTGCCGCCGAGTACGACCGCTGTGATGCTGTCGAGGTTGTCGGTCTGGCCCGCCTGCGGATCGCCGACGCCGGTACGGGACACCAGTAGCAGAGCCGCGATCCCGTAGACCAGACCCGCGATCGTGTAGACGCCCACGGTGAGCCGGGAGACACGGATGCCGCTGAGCCGGGCGCTCTCCGCGCTGTTGCCGAGGGCGTAGAGGTGCCTGCCCCAGGCGGTGCTGCTCAGCGCGTAGGCGAAGCCGAGGAAGAGCGCGATGGTGACCAGCGAACCGTAGGTGACGTCCGTCCGGCCCAGCGGAAAGGTCCGGCCCAGTACGGTGAGCGGTCCGGGAAGGCCGGTGACCGTCTGCTCCTCGGAGTAGATGTGGGTCAGGGCGAAGGCGACGTTGAGCATCCCCAGCGTCACGATGAACGGCGGCAGCGGCACGACGCGCACCAGGACCCCGTTGAGCAGGCCGAACCCCGCGCAGGCCAGGATTCCGAGGGCGATGGCGAGCAGCGGCGGCAGTGGACCGTTCACGGCCAGCTTGGCGATGAGGATGCCGCCGAACGCCATGACGGCGCCGCAGGAGAGGTCGATCCCGGCGGTGAGGATGATCAGCGTCTGCCCGATGGCGAGGGTGCCGACCACCATGACCTGCTGAAGGATCAGCGAGAAGTTGCCGCCGGACAGGAACTGGTCGGTGGCAGTGGAGAAGAACACCGACGCGAGGACGAGGGCCGCGAGAGGACCGGCCGCCGGTGAGGAGAGGAGCCGGCGCAGCGCGGCCGGCCCGTCGGCGCGGACGGCGAGCGGAGCGGAAGTGGTCACGCGGCTCAGCCCCAGCAGTTCTCGAGTCCGAAGCCGGTGTCCTCGGACTCGGCTCCGGTCTGCGGCTCGTCGGTGATGAGCTGGACACCGGTGTCGGTGTAACCGGAGGTCTTCTTGCCGGTCTTGGCGTACTCGGCGACCGCCTTCACGCCGTCGGCGGCCATCTTCAGGGGGTACTGCTGGGAAGTGGCCGCGATCCTGCCGTCCTTGACCGCCCGCACCCCGGTGCAGCCGCCGTCGATCGCGACGATCATGACGTCCTTCTCGCGGCCCTTGGCCTTGATGGCGGTGTAGGCGCCGAGCGCGGCCGGTTCGTTGATCGCGTACACCAGATTGATGCCGGGCTCCTTCTGCAGGCACGTCTCCATGGCGGTCTGCCCCTTGGCCTGGTCGCCGCCGGTGTCCTGGGAACAGACGATCGACGGGTCGGAGGCGTCGATGCCGAAGCCCTTGACGAACCCGTCGTGCCGTTGGACGCCCACCGACACACCCGGGGCGAGGTCCATGGTGGCGATCTTCACCGGCTTGCCGCCCATCGCGGCCTTGGCGTAGGCGCCGATCAGCTCACCGGCCTTCACGTTGTCGGTGGCGAACAGCGCGTCGACGGCGGACTGCGGCTCCGGCGGCGTGTCCAGGGCGATGACGAGCACGCCCTTGGCCCGGGCCTTCGCGATCGCGGGGACGATGGCCTTGGAGTCGTTGGGGGTGATCAGTACTCCCTTGACCCCGGCGGCGACCATGTTCTCCAGCGCGGTGATCTGCCCGGCGTTGTCCCCGTCGAACTTTCCCGCAGCGGTGGTCAGTTCGGCGTTGGCGCTCTTGGCCGCCTGTTCGGCGCCCTGCTTCATCTTCACGAAGTACGGGTTCGTGTCCGTCTTGGTGATCAGTCCGACCTTCACCTTGCCCCCGGACGAGGAACCACCGGCGGAGGTGGTACCGGAACCGGATCCACAGGCGGCCAGGGACAGGGCGAGGCCGACGGCGCCGATGGCGAGGGCCGGTTGGGCTCTACGGGGCATGGTGTGACTCCTGGGGAAGCGGTGGACGCCGGCAGCCGAGTGGTGCCGGAAGGGTGCTCTCTTCGGGGTGTCATCGTTGACACATGTCATCGTTGACACCGCATGCGGAGGATGATGGACTCCCGGTCCGGCGGCGTCAATGCCTTGCGCTGAAAAGCGAGTTGACCGAACAGAAGGCCGATCCGCGATGCCGCGCCCCCGGACGCCACCCAGGGCCCGCGTGGCGGACGCCGCCGCGCAGGCCCGATTCCACGTCCCACCTGGAGGGTTCACCACATGCAGACACCGCGTCAGGTCACCGTGCTGGGAGAGTGTGTCGCCGACCTCTTCGCCGACCCCGGACCCGCCCTCCCGCACACCGGTGCGTCGAGCCCGGTTCCGTATCAGCAGGGCATGACCCTGCGCGTCCTGCCCGGCGGTGGTCCCGCCAACACCGCCGTGGGGCTGGCCCGTCTCGGCACGCCGACCCGGTTGATGGCCCGGTTGTCCGGCGATGTCTTCGGCCGCCTGTTCCGCGCCCACCTGCTGGAGTCGGGGGTCGATCTGTCGGACGCGCCGACCGCCGCCGAGCCGAGCACGCTCGCGGTCGCCGACGTCGACGCGGGCGGGGTCGCCTCGTACTCCTTCCACGCCGAGGGCACCGCGGACTGGCAGTGGACGCGGGCGGAGCTGGCCGCCGGTGAGCTGCGTGACTCGGCCTGTGTGCACACCGGTTCGCTCGCGCTGGTCCGTGGGCCAGGCGATCTCCTGGTGGAGGAGTTGCTGGCCGCGGCGCGGCTCCGCTCCACGGTGAGCATCGACCCCAACGTCCGGCCCGCGCTGGTCGATCCGGAGACGTACCGCGACCGGCTCCCCGGATGGTGCGCGGTGGCGGACATCCTGCGGCTGAGCCAGGACGACCTCGACGCGGTCGCCCCGGACGTCACGGTCGAGGCGGCCTGCGACGGCTTCCACGCGGCGGGCGCCCGGCTGGTGGTGGTCACCCTCGGCGCGCACGGAGCGCTCGCCTCGCTCGACGGCCGGCGGATCTCCGTACCCGGTGTGCCCACCCGGGTGGTCGACACGGTCGGTGCCGGGGACGCCTTCACCGCCGGACTTCTGCACCATCTCGGGGAGCACGGGCTGCTGGGCGGCCGGCTCGAACGGCTGACCCCGGCCGAGGTCGCGGCGGCCTGTGCGTACGCGGTCCGGGTGGCGGCCCTGACCTGCGCCGTCGCCGGACCCAACCCGCCGTGGGCGCACCAGATGGAACCGGAGCCCAGCACCACGGGGGCCGGGAGCCTCTCCTGACGGGCCGGAACGGATCCTGTTCGGAGCGTTGACGGGCTCCCGGCCGGGGCCCATCATCTGTCATCGATCGGGTGTCATCGATGACAGATGTCAACGATGACACTCATTCGCCTCCCTGCAGAGAGAGTGGGTTCACATGCGCCGAAGAGTCGGGGCGCTGTTCGTCGCGCTGATGACGAGTCTGGCCGCGGGCCTGGTCGCGCTGGTTCCGAGCGCCCCTGCGGCGGCCGGGACCACCGGGGACTATCCCGAGTTCCCGTATCCGACGACCACGTACAGCGAGCCGCTGCGCGGGCAGTTCCACTTCAGCTCGCAGTCGGGCTGGATGAACGACCCGAACGGACTGGTGTACGCGAACGGGGTCTACCACTTCTTCTACCAGCACAACCCGCACGGCCTGGCCTGGGACACCATGCACTGGGGGCACGCCACCAGCCCCGACCTGGTGCACTGGACCCAGAAGCCGATCGCGCTGGAGCCCGACGTGCACCCCGGCACCCTCTTCTCCGGGGGCGGGGTCGTCGACAAGGACAACACCTCCGGGCTGAAGACCGGATCCCTCGATCCGATCGTGGTGTTCTCCAACACCGACGGCGTCAGCGTGTTCTACAGCAACGACAACGGCCAGACCTTCCAGGCGTACGACAAGGGCCGCAAGCAGATCCAGATACCCGACGAGAGCCGCGACCCCAAGGTCTTCTGGGACGCGGCCCGCCACCGCTGGGCCATGGTCGTCTGGTCGAACGAGGGCGGCAACGGGGTGAGCATCTACACCTCGCCGAACCTGCTGAAGTGGACCTTCGCCAGCCGCTTCAAGGCCCCCTGGCTCTTCGAATGCTCCGACATGTACCCCCTCGCCCTCGACGGAAAGACCGGCGAGCAGCGGTGGGTCCTCACCTCCGCCTCCAGCCAGTACGTCGTCGGATCCTTCGACGGCACGACGTTCAGCACCGACTGGACCGGCCCGCAGCAGATGGACCAGGGCACGACCTACGCCGGCGGCAGCTTCTACGCCGCGCAGACCTTCACCAACGCGCCGGACGGCCGCACGGTCCAGATGGCCTGGCAGGGCGGCAACCGCGGCAGCACCTGGACCGGCAACGCGACCTTCCCGGTGTCACTCGCCCTCGTCAGTACGGCGGACGGGCCCCGGATCACCCGTACCCCGATCGCCGAACTCGCCTCGCTGGGCTCGGAGACCCGGAGCTGGAAGAACGAGACGGTCGCCGCGGACAAGGGCGGCAACCTCTTCGGCGACATCAAGGCCGACACCTACGAGATCACCGCGCAGTTCGACGTGAAGGGCGCGAGTGCGGACCGCTTCGGCTTCGACCTGCACGCCCGGTCCGACGGCACCGCCGACCGCAGCGTGGTCTACGACACCAGGGCGCAGACCCTCCAGGGCAAGCCGCTCAAGCCGGTGAACGGCAAGGTCACCATGCGACTCCTGGTGGACCGGGGCCAGTTGGAGACGTTCGCCGACGGCGGACGGTACTCCCTCTCCGACAACGCCGACTTCGACTCCGCGGCCGACAGCCAGGGCATCCGGCTCTTCGCCACCGGCGGCAAGGTGAAACTGGACAGCGCGACGTTCACCCGCCTCAACACCAGCTGGGGCACGGACCAGTCGACCCTTCTCAGCAACCTGAAGGGGCCCTGGCACGCGGCCGGCGGCGCCTGGAGCGACGTCAGCACGGGCAAGCGCGCCACCACCAGTGGCGACGGCTTCTACATGAGCGCGGAGAGCGGCAGCGACGCGGTCTACCAGGGTGACATCTCGCTGGACACCGCACACGCCGGCGGCCTGACCTTCCGCGCGAACGCCGCGGGCGCCGGCTACACGGCGACCCTCGACACCAGTGGTGTGGTCAAACTCTGGCGCCCCGGCAAGGACATCGCCGTCCACACGGCACCGGTCTCCGCCGGCCGCACCTACCACCTGAAGGTACGGACCGACGGCTCCCGCATCCGGGTCTGGCTCGACAACGCCACCGACCCCGTCATCGATGCCACCGACACCACCTACACCAGCGGCCTGTTCGGCGTGAACGTGTACGACGGCACGGCGACGGTGCAGAACCTGAACACCGGCGCGGCGGGCTTCTCCGCCTTCCCGGCGGGAAGCTGGACACCGCACGGCGGCAACTGGACGGTCACCCCCGCCGGGCTGAGAGGGGTCTCCGGCCAGAACGGCTTCTATCTCAGCGACCGCTCAGGCACCGACTTCACCTACGAGGGCGACCTGTCCGTCACCAACGGCACGGCCACCGGCCTGACGTTCCGCGCGAACACCGGCGGCGCCGGGTACACCGCGAACATCGACACCAGCGGCGTGGTCAAACTCTGGCGCCCCGGGAAGGACATCGCCACCTACGCCACCCCTGTCGTCGAGGGCCGTACCTACCACCTGAAGGTGCGGACGGACGGTACCCGTATCCGGGTCTGGTTCGGGGGCGGTGCCGATCCCGTCATCGACGCTACCGACGACGCCTACACCGGCGGGCTGTTCGGCGTGAACGGCTTCGCGGCGAACACCGTCGCGCAGAACCTGACCGTCGGCTGACCGGCCGTGGCCTTCCCGGAGCCCGCGTCCGTGCCGGGCGCCGGGAAGGTCCCCCGTCCACGTCACCAGGTGATGGCGGACTTCTCCGACCAGAGCCGCGCCAGGGCCTCGTCGCCTTCGAGGGCGACCGAGGAGAGCGGCAGGCGGTTCCACAGGGCCAGGTAGAGGGACTCCGCGCTGCCGCTCACCACACAGTCGGCGACGGCCTCGCGGCCGTCGTCGCGTACCGCGCGCGGCGGTTCGGCCGAGAGGCGGACCGTCCAGGCGGCACCGGCGTCGACCGCGTGCACCCGCAGGACGCGCCGGGCCCCGGTCCGTACCCGGCTCTTGGCGCGGGCGTGGAAACCGGTCAGCAGCTCGTCGATGCCGTCGAGCGCGCGGACCGTGCCCACCGGTGAGTACGAGGCTCCGAGCGCCGATTCGGCGTCCACCCGGTGGACCGTCGTCTCGTGCAGCTGGCGGCGGGCCCAGAACGCCGACCCCGAGGCCGCCGGCATGAACGTCCAGCAGGCGAGGTCGCGGGGAGCGGCGTCCAGAGCCGCCACCAGACCCCGGTGCCCGTCGGCGAACCAGTCCAGCAACTGTTGCCCGTCCAGGTCGGGTTCGCCCTCGTCGTCGACGTACCCGGTGTGCCCCTCGGCGACGAAGGCCGTCGCCCAGCGGTGCACCATGCCGGTGTGACGCAGCAGGTCGCGCACCCGCCAGTCGGGGCACGTCGGCACGGGGGCGTCCGTCCCCGCCCGCTCCGCCGCCGCGGCGAGCAACCGGCCTTCGGTGTCGAGCTGTGTGATCTGTTCGGACATGTCCATGGCGCAGATTCTGGCAGGGCCGAGGGCGAGGACGGCGACCTTCTCACCTGCTGGAACCGACGGGATTCCGCTTCGGGGCGAGCGCTGGGACGCGGAGGAATTCCTCCGCGTCCCGGTACTGCGAGGCGGTGCTGCGAGCCGCTACCGCGCCCCTGTACTGCGAGGCGGTCCTGCGAGGCGGCCCTTCGCCCCGGTACGACGACGCGGTCGTCAGGCGGTGCCCGGCGATGCGGTGCGGGAGGCGTATCCGAGTACGGCGGCCGCGGCGGCGAGCAGGGCCACCGTGGTCAGGGCCATCGGCAGCGAGAGCCAGTCGGCGAGGAAGCCGATGACGGGCGGTCCCATCAGCATGCCGCCGTAGCCGAGGGTGGATGCGGCGGCCACACCGCCGGGACCCGCCAGGGCGCCCGCCCTCCCGACCGCGACCGGGAAGATGTTGGCCAGTCCGAGCCCTGCCACGGCGAAGCCTGCGAGCGCCAGGAGGACCGTGGGGGCGAGCGAGCCCAGCAGCATGCCCGCCGCGGCGGCGCTGCCGCCGAACACCAGCGTCCGTGTCTGGCCGAAACGTTCCAGCAGGGAGGTACCGGTGAGCCGGCCGATCCCCATGGCCAGGGCGAACAGCGAGTAGCCGGCGGCCGCCGTACCCGGCGTGGCGTGCAGATCCTGGGTGAGGTGCAGCGCACTCCACTCCGCGAGCGCGCCCTCGCCGTACGCGGTGCAGAGCGCGATCACGCCGAACAGGGCGACCACGCGGCGGACGGCCGGGCTCATGCGGGGCGAGGAGGCGCGGGTGCCCGCCGCGGTGGGCGCGGAACCCGCGGAAGGCGCGGTGGAACCGGAACCGGAAGCGCTCGCCGCGTCCGGGGTGTTCCGGAGCATGACCGGCCCCGCGACCGCGGTGACCAGCAGGCCGGTCGCGGCGAGCAGGGTCAGGTGGGCGACGGGGGAGAGATGACCGGCGGCGACTCCGCCGATCCCCGCACCGGCCATGCCGCCGAAGCTGAACGCGGCGTGGAAGCTGGGCAGTACGGGCCGGCGGATGGCGGCGACGAGGTCCACCGCCGCGCTGTTCATGGCGACGTTCATCCCGCCGTAGGCGGCGCCGAAGACCAGCAGCAGAAGTCCGAGCGTCAGCGCCGAACCGGCGTGCGCGGGCAGGGCGATGCTCAGGGAGAGCAGGATGCCGCACCCGACGGCGACCCGGTGGCTGCCGAAGCGGTGGCAGAGCCGGCCGGTGAGGACCATCGTGATCACCGCACCCGCCGAAACCCCGAGCAGTGCGAGCCCGAGCGAGGAGGCGGAAGCGCCGATGTGGTGCTTGATGGCCGGGATGCGTACGACCCAGCCTGCGAAGAGGAAACCGTCGAGAGCGAAGAACGCGGTCAGCGCGGTGCGGAGCCGGACCGCGGAGGGTGGGGCGGTGTCTCCGCCGTGACCCCCCGTTCGGACCGTCCGCAGTTTGTTTAGGTGCGGCACAAACTCAGCATAGGGGCGTGCCCGGGGCAGGCACAAGACGCACGCGGACGTGACCCGCAGCACGTCGTGACCTGGTGCCGAAGCGTCAGAGACGCCTCCGGATCGTGGGAGACTCGCCCCCATGAACGGCAAGGTGTCCACCACGCGGACGAAGCTGGAGAGGGGCCGCAGCGCGCTCGGGCCGGCCCTGGAACTGGTGCACACGGGGCGCGCGCCCACCCGTGCCGTGCTGACCTCGGAACTGGGCGTCACCCGCGCCACCGCGGGCGCGGTCGCGGCCGAACTGGAAGCGCTGGGACTCATCAGGGTCGATTCCAGCCCCGGTTCGGCCGCCGGTTCGCAGGGCCGCCCCTCGCACCGGCTGTCGGTGCGCGAGACCGGCCCCGTCGTACTCGCCGCCCAGGTCCACTCCGACGGTTTCCGTGCCGCGCTGGTCGGTCTCGGGGGCCGGATCGTCGCCACCGCACCAGGCTGCGGCACCGTCATGGCCGACCCCGCCCAGGTGCTCGGCGAAGTGGTGGACGCGGGCGCGCAACTGCTGCGCGGCAGCGGGCTGCGCTGCGTGGGCGCCGGACTCGCCGTCCCCTCGGCCGTGGCCGAGCCGGAGGGAACGGCCCTGAACCCGATGCACATCGCCTGGCCCGCCGGCGCCCCGGTACGCGAGATCTTCCGCTCCTGCGTGCGTGAAGCGGGCATCGAGGGACCGGTGTTCACCGGAAACGACGTCAACCTCGCGGCGCTGGCGGAACATCGGCACGGCTCCGGGCGCGGTGCCCAGCATCTGCTCTGCGTGGCCACCGGCCACCGGGGCGTCGGCGGTGCACTGGTACTCGACGGCCGCCTGCACAGCGGGAGTTCGGGGCTCGCGCTCGAGGTGGGACACCTCACGGTGAACCCCGAGGGCCGCGCGTGCCACTGCGGCGGCCGAGGCTGCCTCGACGTCGAGGCGGACCCGCTCGCCTTCCTCCTCGCCGCGGGCCGGACGCCCGGCCCGGAGGAGTCGCTGCTCAAGCAGGCCGGAGATCTGCTGCGTACGGAGTACGGGGACGGGGACGTGCGCCGCGCCGCCGAGGCCCTCATCGACAGGCTGGGACTGGGGCTCGCGGGGCTCGTCAACATCCTCAACCCCGACCGGGTCATTCTCGGTGGCCTGCACCGGGATCTGCTCCAGGCCGACCCCGAGCGGCTGCGGGCCGTCGTTGCCGACCGGAGCCTGTGGGGACGCAGCGGCAGCGTGCCGATCCTGCCGTGCACGCTGACGCACGACAGTCTGGTGGGTGCGGCCGAACTGGCCTGGCAGCCGGTGCTCGACGATCCGCTGACCGTCCTCGTCTGACCCGCGACCGCAAGGCCCTCCCGCATCACGCGGGGCGCCTCCGCATCACGCGGGGCGCCTCCGCATCACGCGGGGCGCCTCCGCATCACGCGGGGCGCCTCCGCATCACGCGGGGCGGCCGGTGTCCGGGGAACGGTGCGGGTTCCCGGCCACCGGCCGCAGGGCAAACGCCTGGTGCGTAAAGGGTTGTGAGCGTCCGTCAGCCGAGGACGGCCGACCGGCTGGGGAACTGCGCCGAGGCTTCCACCGCCCCCGCGTACCGCCCCCCGAACGGGCCGTCGGTCATCGACCCGTACACCGCGAGCGGTGGCAGCACCCTCGTCGCGGTGGACGGGGTGGGCAAGGTGAACCAGACGACCTTGCCCGCCCCGTCGCCGGGACGGACACCCCAGCTCTCGCTGACGGCGGCGATGAGGGCCAGCCCGCGCCCGGACGTCGCGAAGGTGTCCGCCACGTTCACGGAGGGCAATCGCGGGTCGTGGTCGTGGACGGAGACCGTCAGGCGGTCGAGCAGCAGCTCGATGTCGACGGTGCACGACTTGTCCGGTTCCGCATGGCGGTGGACATTGGTGAGAAGTTCGGTGACGCCCAGGGCCGCATGGTCGATCAGAAGATCGAGATGCCAGTAGCGCAGTTGCGCCGAGATGATTCTGCGGACCTGACCGATCCGCGACGGCAGTGCCTGGAGCTCCACCGTGCAGTGCCTGCTTGGCTCGCTGATCACGGCTGCGACTCCCCGAAAGAGGTCCGGAAGAAGACGGAGGAACGGATCCAGCATGTGGCTGGCTGGTGTTTCTGGTCTGCTGTGGTCCGTCGCGGCGGCCTGCCACCTTCAGTCACAGGGTGACCTTCGATGAACCGTCCGTGACGTAAGTTCAGCGTCGCTCAGGGCGACCCGCTCCGCAACTCGCGGCCGTGGGCGCGGCTCCCCGGTGCGGCTCACGGGCAGGACCCATGGGCAGGACCCATGTCGGGACCCATGTCGGGACCCATGGGCAGGGCTCACGGGCGGAGGAGAAAGGCGCCGGACGGATCGTGGCGGACTCCGCCCGGGGAAGCTGCGAAGTCGCCGGACCGCCGGCCTGCTGATGCGCGCGGGATACGGCCTCTCGGAGTGCCGATGCGGCGGTGTGCCGGCGCGGCGGTTCGGGTCCGGCGGTGCGTCGGTATGCCGGGTGCGGCTGCCCCGCTCGTCCGGCGGTGTGCCGGTGCGGCGCGCTCGGCAGGGTCAGCGGTGACGGCAGCCCGCGCTACGCAGCACCTCCAGGAAGTGATGTATCGGTGCCGTGCCGTCCGGCCGCCGGCCGCGCTGTCCCATGGTGAGCCGGTAACGCACGCCGTTGACCCGGGCCACGGCCGAGTCCGTCTGGGAGAACCACCGCTTCCACGCGCTGACCGCTCCCACCGGGGCACTGTCGATCTCCCGGCCGTTGCTCGTGAGGAGAGCGACCCGGCCGTCCTTGACGATCACCTGCCCGGCCCGAGTGAGCGAGCGGGCCCATCGTTCGATCCGTACGCCCCGTGCGCTGAACTCCACGTCGTCCACCGCTCGGTCGCCCCCCTTCGCACATCGACTACTGGAAGGGAGTCTTCCCGTCCCGGCACTGCTTCACGTGCGCGTGTCGGGCTGAATTGCGTGTACGCAAGGTGACGCCGGGCGCCGGGCGTCGCCCAGGTCCGTCCCGTCGACCGGGCTCCGTACCCAAGCAGTTCCTGGGGGAGATCCAAGTCCCTGTTTGTGCAGGTGCGGGGAATATCGTGGGAGGAAGGCGCCACAGGTTCCACGGGCTTCACCAGGAGGATCAGCGATGGGCATCAGCGAGCACGGACGCGACGAAGCGGCTGTCCCGACGATCGACGTCGACCGCAGTGACTCCGCGTACCGGTCGTGGCTCAAAGAGGCCGTGCGCAAGGTGCAGGCCGACGCCAACCGGTCCGCCGACACCCACCTGTTGCGCTTCCCCCTGCCCGAGGACTGGGGCATCGACCTGTATCTCAAGGACGAGTCCACCCACCCGACCGGCAGCCTCAAGCACCGCCTCGCCCGGTCGCTCTTCCTCTACGGGCTCTGCAACGGCTGGATCCGCCCGGGGAAGCCGGTCATCGAGGCGTCCAGCGGCTCGACCGCCGTCTCCGAGGCGTACTTCGCCAAGCTGATCGGGGTGCCCTTCGTCGCCGTGATGCCCCGCACGACCAGTCCCGAGAAGTGCCGTCTGATCGAATTCCACGGCGGCCGCTGTCACTTCGTCGACGACCCCCGGGCGATGTACGAGGAGTCGGCCGCGCTCGCCAGGGAGACCGGCGGCCACTACATGGACCAGTTCACCTACGCGGAACGGGCCACCGACTGGCGCGGCAACAACAACATCGCCGAGTCGATCTACCAGCAACTCCGGCTGGAACGCTACCCGGACCCCGCGTGGATCGTCGCCACGGCCGGTACGGGCGGCACCTCGGCGACCATCGCCCGGTACGTCCACTACATGCAGCACGACACCCGCATCTGCGTCCCCGATCCCGAGAACTCCTGCTTCTTCGACGGCTGGACGCGGCACGACCCGCTGGCGAGCAGCGACTGCGGCTCCCGCATCGAGGGCATCGGCAGACCCCGGATGGAGCCGAGCTTCGTCCCCGGGGCCATCGACCGGATGATGAAGGTCCCGGACGCCGCGAGCGTCGCGACGGTACGCGCCCTGGAGCGGGTGATGGGCCGGCGCGCGGGCGGTTCCACCGGCACCGGGCTCTGGAGCGCCTTCAAGATCATCGCCGAGATGGTGGAGCGCGGCGAGCAGGGCAGTGTCGTCACGCTGATCTGCGACTCCGGCGACCGCTACCTGGACAAGTACTACTCCGACGCGTGGCTGAACGAGCAGGGGCTCGACATCGCCCCCTACGCCGCCGCACTCGACACATTCCTGCGCACCGGAGGCTGGCCCGCCTGACGCCTGACGCCTGACGCCTGACGCCTGACGCCTGACGCCTGACGCCGCCGCGAGGCGATGGCGGCCGGTTCAACCGCCCGGCCCGCCGCGACGCGGCCACGCCCCTCGCGGCGCGGGACGGGCTATGCCCTCGCGGTGCGGGTCGGGCTACGCCCTCAGCGGTGCGGGACGCAGCGGTGCCGGACCCGCTAAGCCCCTCGCGGTGCGCGGGCCGGGGCTTCGAGGAGGCCGTCGAGCACCCGCCCGAACATCCGCCGACCCGCCGCCGTGAGCAGGGGATCGATCCAACGCCCCGGAAGGAAGAGCCGGACGTCCTCCACCCACACCACATGGGAACCGGTCTGGGTCGGCACCACGTCGATCGATGCCCGCCCCCGGACCGTCCGCCCGCGTTTCTCCAGACGGCAGAGCCCCGCACGACCCGCCTCGGGCGGCGTCCAGCGGACCACTTCCATGGGGTCATCGAAGGTGAGCGGGCCGACTCCGGTCCGCGCGACGAAGACCGTGCCGACGCCGGTCCGTGTGCCTGCCGGGACGAGGACCGAGGTGAGCGGCACATGCGCACCGTGCCGCTCCCAGTCGGTCACCCGGCGCCAGGCCTCGGTGGTGGGAAGGGACGTGAATCGTTCGATCCGGAAGACGGCCACCGTCCGATCCTAAGGAGGTGGGCCGCCGGATGCGACGCGTAACGGAATCTCCGGCGAGGAGCCGCTGCCCCGTTCGTACACCCTTCCGGTCCGCGGCCTGCCGTGCGGGCGGTCCTGAGGTGACTCTGCCGAGAAGCGCCAAGATCCCCGACGGAGTCAGGCTCGGACGGTGTCCGGTCCCTCGTCGGGTTCCGTCGCCCCCGCCGGACCCGCGACCAGCAGGCCACCCGGCAGCAGTTCCTCGATCTCCGCCCGCGCCTGCGCAGGCAGTCCCGCGTCCGTCACGAAGGTGTCCACCTCGCCGAGCGTCGCGAAGGAACTCAGCCCGACCGTCCCCCACTTGGTGTGGTCGGCCACCACCACGACCCGGCGTGCGGCCGACACGAACCGCCGGTTGGTCTCGGCCTCCGCCAGATTCGGCGTGGAGAGCCCCGCCTCCTCGGAGATGCCGTGCACCCCGAGGAAGAGCACGTCGAAGTGGAGCGAACCGATGGCGCGGTCCGCCACCGGACCCACGAGCGAGTCGGAGGGGGTCCGTACCCCGCCCGTCAGCACCACCGTGGCCGCGCCCGCGCGGGCCGCGCCGGAGGAGGACGGGCGGTGGGCGTCGTGGAACACGTCGGCGACCCGCACCGAGTTGGTCACCACGGTCAGGTCCGGTACGTCGACCAGCCGCTGTGCCAGCGCGTAGGTCGTCGTACCGCCCGAGAGCGCGATGGCGCTGCCCGGCGCGGCCAGCGCCGCCGCGGCGCGCGCGATGTCCTCCTTGGCGCCCGGCTCCAGGGCCGACTTCGCCTCGAAACCGGGCTCGTGGGTGCTCGTCCCGACGACCGGCACCGCGCCGCCGTGCACCTTTTCGATGACACCCTGGCGGGCCAGCGCGTCCAGATCACGCCGGATCGTCATGTCGGACACGTTGAGGCGTCGGGTCAGTTCGTTGACGCGGACCCCGCCGCGCTTGCGGACCTCGTCGAGGATCAGGGCGCGGCGCTGCTCCGCGAGCAGATTCTGATTCTCGCTCAACGCGGTGTCCGTCCTCTCCTCCGGCCGTACGGCTCCGCGGCACAGCGGAACGCCCGCCCAATCCTCCCATGCGCCGCACCGGCAGGTTCACCGAGGTCCGGACGTGGGGAGATTCGGTGAGAGCCCGTCACGCGACGCCGATCTCGGCGATTCTGTCGGCACGGGTGCCGGTCCTCCCCGAGCTGCTCGGTACCACCCCTTCCACGCCCGCCGGACGGCCGGGCAGACCGGAGAGCGAGTACTCCCTTGGCCCCCGCCCCCCAGGTTCCCCGGCCCGCCGGGATCGCGCTCGAACTGCTCGTCCACGGAGTCGGCGGGACCACGCCGCAGGAGATGCTCGGCGATCCGCGCACGGTGCGGGTGACCGGCGACCTCACCGCCGCGATGTACCGGCGCCCCGAGGACCTGGACGCGGAGGAGCACCCGGAGCGCTACCGCGACCGGCCCGTCGCGGAGGCCTACTGCTGGTCCAACCTGACCTCCGGCAACGGCTCGCGCGCCCTGTGGCTGCTGCTCCTCCCGTTCATGGTCGTCAACCTCGCGCACTGGATGCGACCGGCCGCGCGCGGCTGGCGGTGACCGTCACCCTGCCGGTGTACGGGAAGCTCTCCGACACCTTCGGCCGCAAGCCGGTCCTG
>NZ_JBSFHV010000050.1:0-18991 GCF_053597235.1 Streptomyces sp. NPDC001493 | reverse complement strand
GGGCGTACTCCTCGATCCCGCTCCGCGGGATATGCAGCGCTGGCGCGCTGCATAGTGACGGAATTGCGCAAGCGCAATTCGGATTCCAGCGCAAGCGCTGAAATGGAATTCCGTAAACGGAATTCCTGGGGGATGCAATTCGCGCAAGCGCTCATTGCGGGCACCCGCGCAAGCGCGGTTGCCTTGGCTGGCTACGAGGGGAGGTGCATCACGCGCGGGGCTGTGTAGGGCTTGGGGTTCCTGGCCACCACCCCTACGCGGGGCGTGACGGGCCGTCAGGTCGGGTGCCGGCCTCGCCGCAGTGACGGGTTCCGCTGCGCTCCACCCTGACTCCTCTCCTGCTCTCGACCTGTCCGGTTAGACCCACTGATGCCTGGAAGCATACAGGACAACCGGCCGCTTCGGAGCGAGATTCGGTCATGTATCACCGTGAGGGTGAAAGTTGGCGCGCGAGTGATGCATCACGGTGCATGCCTGTGTAGTGTTTGGGTCCAGACACTACAACCCCGGAACCGCATCAACGCACCGGGATCTTCCTTTCTGATTACGCGCGACATTCCGCGAAAAGGAGAACACGGGAAATGGCCGTGAAGTTGCGTGACCACCAAATCGAAGCCGTTGCCGCTATCGTGCGGGGCTTCGATATTCCGCCGGGTGGAATTCCCGTGAATGGCCTGCGCGGGCAGGTACACGCCGCGTGCGGCACGGGAAAGACCATTATCGCCGCAGCGTCGGCACGGCGCCTTGTGCCCAAGGGCCGCATTCTCGTTCTGGTGCCGACGCTGGACCTGCTGACCCAGACGGTGCAGGCGTGGCGGGCCGCTGGGCACACGGGGCCGGCGGTCGCGGTGTGCAGCCTCACCGACGATCCGGAGCTGTGGAACCTCAAGGTGCGCTCCACCACGAATCCCGTGCAGCTGGCTCTGTGGCACGGTGCCGGGCCGGTGGCCATCTTCGGGACGTACGCCTCGCTGGGGGTCCTGGCGGAGGCTTTCGAGGGCGCGTACGGGCAGGTCCTGGCCCCGATGGACCTGACGGTGGTCGATGAGGCCCACAGGACGTCCGGCTCGATGGGCAAGGCGTGGGCGGACGTCCACGACCAGGGCGTCATCCCGTCGCACCGGCGGCTGTACCTGACGGCCACGCCGCGGATCTGGGAGGAGCGGCTGAACCGCGAGGTCGCGGAGGGGGTGCGTGACCCGCTGCCGCGCGAGATGGCGGCCTCCATGGACGACGAGCGCGTCTTCGGGCCGGTCCTCTACAAGCTCTCGCTGGCGTCGGCGGTGTCCAGGAAGCTGCTGGCGCGGTATCAGATCATCGTCCTGGAGCTCCAGGACCCGGTCGTCACGCCCGAGCGGCTGATGGGCGAGGAGCGACACGAGGAGGAGGTGCGTGGGCAGCGGCTCGGGGCGCTCCAGGCCGCGCTCCTGCACACCATGGCGCAGCACAACCTTCAGACCTGCATCACCTTCCACCATCGGACGATAGAGGCTCAGGCGTACGCGGAGGGCTTGGAGCGGGTGGCGGCGAAGCTGCACGCGGACCAGCCCGAGAAGTACCCGTCGGCGATCTGGGCGGACTGGCTGATGGGTGAGCACGTCCCTGAGCGCCGGCGGGGTGTTCTGGGCGAGTTCGGGTCCACCTCCCGGCGTGCGGTGCTCTCGAACTGCCGGGTGCTGGGTGAGGGGGTCGACATCAGGGCGGTGGACTCGGTGGCCCTGCTCGATCCGAAGGGGGCGCCGCACGACATCGTCCAGGCCATCGGCCGGGCGCTGCGTCAGAAGCCGGGTGAGGGGAAACTCGCCTCGCTGATCGTGCCCGTGTTCCTTCCGCACGGGGAACAGCCGGAGGATATGTTCACGTCGGGTTCGTACAAGCCTTTGGTGAAAGTATTGGAAGGGTTGCGGGCTCACGACGAAGAGGCCATCGAATTGCTGGCCATTCCTCAGGAGCCGCAGAAGGACGTGGTGCAGCCGTCCGAATACATTGGTTCGCCGCCCGAGAAAGGCGAAGACGAATCCCGGATCTTGCTGCGTTTCGCGGCTCCGCGTGACCCGGTGATGGTCGCGGACTGGGTTTCGTTCAACGTGATCGACATCGAGCGTCAGGACTGGGCGCGCGGCTGGGCGGCACTCAAAACGTTCACCGAACGTGAGGGTCATGCCAGGGTTCCGTACGGGCACAAGGAGGGCGCGTTCCCGCTAGGGGCCTGGAACGCGGAACAGCGACGGGCATACGGGGCCGGGCAGATGACCGGGCAGCGTGCGGCGCGGCTGGAGAAGCTCGGCATGGTCTGGTCACCAGTGGATGAGCGGTTCCAGGAGAACCTGGAGGCCGCGAAGGCGCACTACGCGGAGTGCGGGACGCTGTGCGCTCCGAGGTCCGCCGTGGCCCTGGACCGGCCGGTGGGGCAGTGGTTGTCCAACCTTCGCCGCCCGGGTGCCCTGGAGGGCCACCCGGAGTGGAAGACGGCGCTGGAGGCCGTGGACGAGCACTGGAACCCCGTGTGGCCGGTGGACTGGCAGCGGCACTACGCCGCGCTGCGGGAGCTTCTGGCGGGCGCGGAGGACCACTCGCTCGTTCTGCCTGGCGTCACCGTCCACGGCATGGACGTCGGCAAGTGGCTGGCGAAGCAGTGTCAGCACACGGTCTGGGCGGGGCTGATGGAAGGGCAGCGTGAGCTCCTGGAGGCGATCGGCGTCGTCCCGCTGCCTCCGGAGCAGGCGGAGCCCGCCAAGGCCCCCGGGAAGGCTGTGAGCGCCTTCGAGAAGGGAATGGTGGCCTTGGCGCAGTACAAGGCCCGCACGGGCTCCCTGACCGTCCCCAGGGCCCACGAAGAACGGATCGTCATCGACGGCCAGGAGCACATCGTGAAGCTCGGGGTGTTCCTCAGCAACAGCAAGAGCCGCCGGGCCAAGCTGACCGCCGACAAGCTCGCCGCGCTCGCCGGCCACGGGCTGGAGTGGGCAGCATGAGCACCGAGCAGCCGGGCGTCGATGCGTACGGCCAGGAGCTGGCCCGCATCAGCCACCACCAGAGCCAGGCCATCGACGCGCGGTCCATGGTCTTCCAGGCCCTGGCCGCCGTCGGGATCGGACACGAGGAGGCCGACGACATCGTGGCGCGGCTGGAGGCCGGGGCGGTGGCCGGCGCCCACACCTGGATCTCCGAGAGCAGTCCCCCGCACGGGGCTGAGGAGCGCTTCGAGGACGGCTGGTCCGCCGGAGTCCGCGACGTCGCCAGCCAGTTGCTGCGCATCGCCGACACCACCGCCACCACGGGGCGGGGACTCGCCGCGTCCAACGCCATGTTGGTCGCCCACCTCTCGCAGCCCGCTTCCCCCGCCCCGCAGGAGACTCCGGTCGAGGAGCCGGCCCCGGCCGGGATGCTGGACGCGACGGGCGTCCTGGCGGCGGCAGAGCGGTTCCCGTGGGCCGTCGCTGCGCGGGGGGTGCGGCACTGGCCGGACGGCAGCGACTTCCTGGACGTCGCGCTGAGCGCGGTGCGCCCCGAGGAACGCGAGGGGTACATCGAGCGCCTGGAGGCGTTCGTGGAGCAGCACCGCGCCCGCCTGGAGAAGATGCTGCGCACGCACGGACCGGGCAGCGAGCCCGCCTCGCACGGCCGGTACGCGCTGATCGGACAGCCCGAGACCCTGGTCATCGTGGAGCGGATGGAGAGCGCCCCGTTCCTGCTGCGCGACCGGTGGGAGGAGGAGCTGGAGATCGTGTTCCTGGACGACCTCGAGTTCGTGTGGGGGCCGCGTACCCGCCTCCGCCGGTAAGGCAGCCGGGAACGAGCGGCGGGGCCGGACAGGGGGATCCTGCTCTGGCCCCGCTGTGTCGGGTCAGTCGAAGTCTAGGGTCTCCTGCGCGAAGCGGGCCGGGGCCGGGCTCGGCAGGGGCGGCGGAGCGCCGTCCTGACGCGCGTCCTTCCAGCGGCCGGCCAGCTCCGCCTTCCAGCCCTTGGGCGGGGGCCACGGGACGCCCCAGGCGGCGAGCTGGTCCCGCTTCCATCCGCCGGCGGGCGTGCGGGCGGCTTCGACTTCTTCGGGCGAGGGCAGTTCAGACATGTGCGGTGAACGAGCGGCACCCGGCAGTTGTCCCCGGAATCGATGGAGGCACGTTCCCAGGTCCTACACGCACTGGAGTGCGATGCCGGGGCCCGGAGGCGGCGGCATCGCACTGGTGTGCGTGTAGGACCTGGATTCTGGGCCGGGCCCTCGTGGTCGCGAGCAGGCGGGTATGCGGGCGGTCCGAGCGTGAGTATCGGGCGTAGTCCGCGCCCGCGGCTTCTACCCGCCGAAGACTGTGTTGTACGCCTCCTGGCCTTGCTGGAGTGTCGTGGTCAGGGCGGCTGACGCTGCGCCGATCTGGGTCAGTCGGCCCATGACGGCGTGGTACGCGGTGCGGAGGCGTCCGGGCTGCGCGGTCTCGCTGTCGGCTTCTTCACCGAGGAGTTCGGCGTCACGGATGAGTTCGGCCTGCTGTGCGGGTTCGAGACCGTAGGTCGGGGCGAGCTGCTGGACCAGGGCCGCGAACTCGCGCAGGGCGGCGGGGTCGAAGGCGTTGTTGTGGTTGTGCTGCTCGACCTTGGCCTGGGAACCGGCGATCACGTTGGTGCCGGTGATGCTGTAGTAGTCGCCAGGGCGGGTGCGGTTGAGGTAGTCGCTCACGGTCGCTCCAGAAAGTACGCAGTCAATGCCGTCGAGGGTGATGGCGACGGTTCGGGGCTGGGTGCCGGCGTCCGCGACGAGTCCGGAGTTCGTCAGGCGTGCCAGCGCGTAGTCGAGCTCGGTTTCCGACAGCGTGCTGCCGGCGAAGTACGACTCGGTGGTGTTCAGGAAGGCGGCCGGGTCGGTGGGGCGCTGGTCGTGCGCGGTGGCGTAGAGCCAGCGCAGGAAGCCGTCGGTGGCGTAGCGGTGCCGCGCTGCGGGTGCGCTGCGCAGTTGGGAGAGCCGCCGCAGTTCTACGCGTCCGTCGTTGGTCACCTGGTGGGAGGGTGGGCCGAAGGTGCCCCTGGAGTCGATCAGACCGTCCCGCTCCAGCTCGGCGGCAAGGACCGCAACATCTTCCTGAGGCGTACCGGAGTGCTCGGCGTAGGCGGCCTGTTCTCCGTAACCGCGTCCGGGCTGCTGGCCGAGCCAGATCAGGTAGCGGACCAGCTGGGGGTCCTGCTCGATGCCGACGCCCAGGCCGGTGGCTCCGGCGGAGGCGGTGAAACTCCTGCCGCCCAGAGGCACGGTGATCGGGTACTTCTTGAAGGCCCGCTCGTATGCCTTGTTGATCTCTTTCACGTGCTTCTCGATCGCGCGCTGATCGATCTTAGTGCTGGCCATTTCGTCCCCTTCACGACGTACTGGCTGAAGCGTAATGAGGGGTACCGACAACCAGCGGGCGCGGTCTGAGCGTTGGTCCAGTCGAGCAAGGCGTGGCCGGCCGCTGCCGGATGTCCACGCCGACCCGCGCGAGGGTGGCGGTGGGGTCGTTTTCTCGCCGCCCCGACGCCGTTCTTCGGCATCCCGCTGCTGTGTGCGCAAGGCCCCGGTCCTGCCCCCTCCTCGCGGGTCGTCGTGCAGCGACCCGGTCTCATTCCCGCACGCGCGGGGGTTTTCCACTCTTCGGGAAGGGCTTCGGGGAGTCGAGTGGGTCCTCAGAGCGGAGGAAGTCGTGCGTTTCAGAGGGTGAGGGCTTCGTCGTGAACGGCGCGCAGGTGCTCCCGCAGCGTCGCATCGGTGATGAGGGCGAGCGCGCGGGTATGGTCCTCGGCCGTGGTGGCGAGCAGGCCACGCTGCTGTTCCAGGTAGGCGGCGAGGAAGTCGTGGGTGGGGCCGTCGGTGTCCGGGAGGATGCGGGCGGTGTAGATCATGGTGAGGGGGAAGGCCCAGCAGGCGTGGAGGAAGCCGAACGCCGGGCGCGACGTTTTCCTCCACGGGGAGTAGAACTCCGTCTCGTCGCCGATCTTGGAGGCGGTGGCGGTCAGTGCGTCGTTGAGCCAGTTGTGGCCGGCCTCGTGGATGAGGTCCCGGCCCAGGATGGCGGGGTCGCCGACGTGGTCGCAGAAGACCGTGCCGGGGAGCCGGGTGATGGACCAGCTGATGAGGGTGTCGCCGAGGTTCTTGCGCCGCAGCAGGCAGGTGACGACGGCGTGGTCGGCCAGGAGGCGGGCGAACCCGGCCCGGGCGCCCAGGGCGTACGCGGCGGCCGCTAGTTCGCGCTCCTCTTCCGGGGCGGCCGCGGTGCCGGGGCCCAAGAGGTAGTACGGGGTCTCCGAGAGCGGGGAGCGGAACATGCCGTCCGGGCCTGGTGAGACCACGACGCGCGGCCCGACGACGGTGGAGGTGCTCAGCGCGGAGGCGTCGGCGTCGGGGTGGGTGCAGTACCAGTCAAAGGCGGCGGCGTCCCGTGCGCGCGCGGCGGTCTCGGCGCCCTCGAGAGCGTGGTGCGCCAGGCAGTAGACGGCGGCCGTTCCGTGTGCGGGGGCGCTGCCGGCCTTCAGGAGGGTGTGGATCCGGCTGGTCCGGTCCCGGTGCAGGTTCTGGACCGGGGCGAGGGCGAAGTCGATGGCGGGCATGAGCACGAGAGGTCCTTCCAGGGGCTGGGCCTGGGGCCGGACTTGTCGGGTCCGGCCCCAGGCGGTGCTCACCGGCGGTTCACCGCCGGCATGGTGGTGACGGTCAGGCGGCGTCGGTGCCCGTGGCGGGCTCGGTCGCCTCGGTGGTCGTCCAGCCCTCGGCGGAGACGCTGGAGGTGTGGGCGGTGGCGCGGACGGTCTCGTCCTGGCCGCGGAGCTCGCCGACGGCGTCGAGGAAGGTGTTGATCCGGGTCTCGTCCATGGTCTTTTGTCCTTTCCGACTGCGGATGATGGGCCGTGCACGTTTCGGAGCTCGGTTGCGCGGGGGTGATCGGGCGGTGGGCACCGGCTTCTGCCCTCCTACGGAGTGGGGTGGGTGACCGCGCGGTGGGGCGCGGTGGTCGGGGTGGCCGCGTGCCGCAGGCCGTCGCGCAGTTCGCTCATCTCGGGCCGGTCCTTCGGCTCGGGGGCGAGGGCCGCGGACAGCAGCGGGCGCAGTGCGGCGGGGGCGGTATGCAGGTGGGAGTGGCCGTGGCGGGGGATGTCGGCGCAGAGGTAGCGGTAGGTGAGGACCGCGAGGCTGAAGGCGTCGGCGGCCGGGGTGGCGGTGCTGTAGGAGGTGGAGTACTCGGGGGGCCAGTGGACTTCGGGGCCGCGGGCGGCGGGTCCTCGGGGGGTGTCGAGGCGGCGGGCGGCGCCGAGGTCGGTGATCAGGCCGCGGCCGTCGTGGATGAGGACGTTCTCCTGGTAGACGTCGCGGTGCACGATGCCGTGCTCGTGGAGGGTGACCAGGCCGTCGGCGACGTCGGCCAGCACCCGCAGCCCGGCCGTCTGGCTGCCGCCGGTCTTGGTCAGGAGGGGGCGGAAGCTGCCGCCGTTGCAGTGGGGCATCGTGTACCAGTCGAAGCGGTCGGTGCTGCCCTCTTCGAGCAGCGGCACGATGTGCGCGGCGCCGGTGGCGGTGCGCGCGACTGCGATCTCGTGGCGGAAGTCGTCGCGGGTCAGGGCGCGTTCGGCCGCGGTCATCTCGGCGTACCAGTAGAAGCCGTAGGCGGCCGGCCGGGCGTGCTCGTCGAGTTCGGCCAGGACGTGGTTGCTGCCGAACCCGGCCTTGAGGACCACCGGGGCGGCGCCGTCGCGGTGGGCGAGGACCAGGGTGCTGGCCCGGGTGAAGGCGAGCAGGTCCGTGATGTGCCATCCGGCGGCCCGGAGGTAGTCCAGGGTCCAGGCGGCGGGGTGCATCGGGTGCAGGTGCATGGCGGGACTGCTCCTCATGTTCGCGCCGGGGGCGGGGCGGCGGCGTGCAGCCGTTCCAGGCATGCCGCGGCCAGCAGGTCGAGGTCGGCTTCGGTGGTGCAGGGGTGGCGCAGGACTGGCAGGCCGGTGATGTCCGTCCAGGCCGTCGCTGCGTGGTCGTAGAGGTCGGCGAGGCAGCGGGCGGTCGCCGGGTCCTCGGCGAACCGGCGCGCGGTCGGGCGGCGGGCCAGCCTGGTCTGGCACAGGTCGGGGCTGGTGGTGACCAGGACGGTGAGGTCCGGGCGGGCGGCGCTCACCTCGGCCAGGGTCCGTACGTAGTCGCCGACGGGGCGGTGGTGGAGCAGGGCGAGGAGGCAGGCGGTGGACAGGGTGAGCCGGTCGGCGACGAGCGGTCCTCTGGTCAGGGCCGGGGTGAGGTTGTGCCGGGCGTGGAGGTGCAGATCGGTGTGGGCGGCGGTCAGGGCCTGGTCGCTGGTGGCGGCCGGGCGGCCGGCCCGCAGGGCGATGAGGGTGCGGGTGGCTTGGAGGGACAGCCAGGAGAACTGTCCGATGTGGCCCAGGGGGATGTGTGCGCCGTGGGCGTCGGCGAGGAGCCGGTCGCGCAGCGTGCTCTTGCCCGCGCCGGCGATGCCTTCCAGGGCCAGCAGCATGGGGGTGGCCCTTCAGTTCTTCTCGGCGATGAGCCAGCTGATGAATTTCGCGACCCGGCCGCTGGTCACCGGCCCGGTGCCGTGCGCGAGCTGGGATCCGTACAGCAGGGCGGTGCCGGGCGCCGGTTGGACGCTCCACCGGGTGCGGGGCATCGCGGTGAACCAGGGCGCGGAGTGGTCGGCGCCGTCGTGGGCGAGCCACATGCCGTCCGCGTAGCCGGTGCCCGGGTCGGCGTCGAGGCGGGTGTTCCACAGGCGGTCGCTGGAGGAGCTCTCGACGTAGAAGTCGCCGCCGGCCTCGGCCTGGTGGATCACCACGCTGATTCCGGCGATCTGCCGGGGCCAGGCGAGCGGGTCGGGGGCGATGCCGTCGATGTGGCTGGTGATGTGCTGGCCGGGCCCGTACTCGACGTAGGTCCAGGGCCGGCAGGTGGTGATGGAGGGCATGACACGGGACAGCGCCGGACGGGCACGGTCGAAGGCGGCCTGGAGCAGGTCCTCGGCCCCGGTGGGGATCTTCGGTATCTCCACCCGCCCGGCCGGCTCGTACACGGCCATCGCCTGCTGCGGGGAGTGGCCGGGGATCTCGTGAATGGAGTGGGTGCGCTCGTCGCCGAAGCGGCCCCGCTGGTCGGCGGTGAGGACGGTGCGCATGACGGTGGCGAGGTGGTCGCGCTCCCCCGGGTCGAGGAAGCCTTCGATGCTGCCGACGGCGACGGTCTCAGCGATGTGGATCACGTGGTGCTCCCCTTCGAGTCGAGCACGCGGCGGACGTCGGCCAGGCCGGTGCAGTGGTTGAGCCAGCTGGCCACGGGGTTGCGGGTGGTGGCCGCCGGATCGGCCCACAGAGCCAGCAGCTCACCGGTGAGCGGCAGCGTGTCCGGACCGGGCAGCGCCTGCGGCGCCGGGGCGGTGATGCTGTCGAGGCCCGGGCAGCCCGCGTTGTGCTGGTCGGCGAAGACCCGGCCGATGCGGACCGCCGCGGCGTTCCCGCAGACCTTCGCGAGCCGGGCGGCCGAGCCGCTGTGCCGGTACGCGCGGTGTTCGGTCGACGCCCATCCGCCGGCGACCGCCGCGGCGGCCCCGGTGACGCGACACGTCGCGCAGCACGTCCCGTCGGCGCTCGGGCACAACCGGTGGTGCGCGGGAAGCGCGGTGGCGACCTCGGCGAGGGCACTCCACGCCGAGCCGGTGAGGACGTCGGCGACCGACTGCCGGCCCGACGCCACCGGGTGGTTGCAGCACACCGGGCCAGGCCGGGAGGTTGCGTCGGTGCGCTGCTCGGGGTCGATGTGCAGGGCGTGGAAGTACACGATGCGCCCGAGTAACTGGTGGACCGTCAACGCGTCCGGGGCGGTGGTCACGTCAGTGCCTCGTGGGCCTCGGCCGCGACGGGCCGGGGTGTGGGGCAGGCGCAGCCGTCGCCGGTGGGCCGTTCGTCGGCGAGCGCGCGGGCCAGGGCGTGCGTGGCGGTGTCGAGGGCCGTGAAGTACGCCGGCCAGTCGTGTCCGGGGGCGGGCAGGAGGGCCAGGTCGAGGACCGGGACGGTGCGCCCGCTGGTCTCGCACTGGAGTTCCGCGCGCCCGACGGTCGCCCGCACGGCGGCCGGCAGGGCGGGGGCGGCTGCGGCGACCGTGCGGCACAGGGCGGCGGCCGCCGCGGCGTACTGGGTGCGGTCGCGCGGGAGGATGCCGATCCGGCGTTCGGCGGGTGCCAGGTCGAGGCCGGTGTAGGGGTGGCCCTGGCAGCTGTCGTAGGTGACCAGGTCCCACCCGGTGGTGACGGCGTCGACGAGGGGGCGGACGCCGGGTTCGATCGCCGCGTGCCACTGGGGGTGGGCGGGGTCGAGGTCGTCGGCCTCGTGGATGCCGGGACGGCCGACGGTGTTGATGTTGCCGTGCGCGCTGGTGTGGAGCCGCATCGGAGGGCGGGGGGCGTCCGGGCTGTTCCAGCGGGCGAGGAAGGAGTCGATGTTCCGCATGCTGTTCGGGGTGCGGGGGCGCCAGCGGGTGGTGGTGCACCAGGCGCCGGCCGGGTGGGCGGGCTGGGCGAGGAGGGCGGCGATGCCGTCGATCATCCGCATCCGGTAGTCGCAGTAGGCGTCCTGGTCCCCGGCCTTGTCGTAGCGCCAGCGGGTGGCGATGCAGCCGCCGCCGCACGAGGTGCGGTAGTCGCAGGTGGTGCAGCGGTTCATCAGGGCCTTGCCCTGGTTGAGCAGGGGAAGTCGGCGCTGGGCGGCGACGATTCCCGCTTGGTCCTCGGTCTGGCCGAGGCGGGTTAACTGGGCCTGTGGCCAGGGGAGTTCGTCGCAGCTCCCGAGGCGGCCGTCGGGGTAGAGCGTGAAGACGTGGTCGCACTTGAGGTCGGAGAAGTGACAGAACCCCGAGCCCAGGCCCCGCAGGCGCCGGATCGTGGAGACCGTCGGCTCCAGCTTCAGGCGCGCGAAGTACCCGGCGTGGATCCAGCGAGCGGTGGCGGCGAGCACGAACTCGGCGTACGCGTCCGGGCGGATCGCCCAGGCCGGGCCTCCCGCGGCGGCGACAGCCGCCTGCTGGAGCTGCCGGCTCGCCGGAACGCGGCGGCCGGAGGCAGCGGTGGGGCGCCGGACGGCGGTGTCGAAGCACGGCACGAAGCTGATCGCGTCGACGGCTCCGAAGTCCGCGAGATGGTCCAGGACGTCTTCGGCGCGGCCGAGGATCGCGGGCGTGACCGCCGCGATCACCCCCGCCCGGCGGCCGCGCTCGGCCAGGAGGCGCAGGGCCGCGGCGACGCGCGGATAGACGGGCTTGCCGTCATAGCCGACCCGCCACGCGTTGCCCTTCGCGTCCCCGTCCAGGGAGATCCCGATCTGCAGGCCCGGGTACTCCGCGTCGAAGAGGTCCAGCCACTGCTCGTCCAGCAGCACACCGTTGGTCTGCATCGAGACCCGCACCACGCTCGGCTGGGCGGCCAGCTCGCGCAGTACCTCGGCGACGTGCTCGCGGCCCGCCGTCAGCGGCTCGCCACCGTGGAGTTCCACGGCGAGCGGCCTCCCCGCGAAGAGCTCGGCGAGCCGGCGGACCTGGCCGGCGTCGATCCGGGCGCCCCCGGGGGCCTCCTTGCGCTTCTCGTAGCAGTACAGGCAGTCGATGTCGCAGGTCTCACCCCGCAGCTTCAGGATCACCGACACGGCGCTGGTGGTGTCCTCGACGTCCAGGCCGCGGTACAGCTGCTCGATCTCGATCGGTCCGTGCTGTTCGGTGGTGCGGTACATCGGCTGCCTCCTGCGTGGGCCGTGACCGGACAGAACTCCTCAGTCGAACAGGCGTCCCAGCAGGGCGCCCTGGCCGGACTGCAGCACGTGGGCTGCCTCCAGCGGGATCCAGAAGCACTCGAAGCGGGTCGGTTCGCCGACCCCGTCGTGGTCCTCCTGGCTCTCCCACCGCTCCGGCGTCGGCTCGGTCAGCTCCAGGTGGTAGACGTGGCGGTGCTGCAGCTCGAAGCGGTACGGGCTCATGTCGTACTCGGCTTCACCGAGCTTCCGCACGATCTTGAAGTCGTGGAGGCCGGTCTCCTCCCCCGCCTCCCGCAGCGCCGCGACGTCCGGCGTCTCCCCCGGGCGGATACTGCCCGCCGGGACCTGGATGCCGACCTCCTCGTAGCTGTAGTCGGTGTGACGGAAGACCAGCAGCTTCCCGTCGCGCACGACGTAGCACAGCACCTTGTCCTTGACGGCCTTCTCGGGCACAGCAACCCCTTGTCGATGTGTCGGGTGCGGACGCGTCGCGCGCCCGCTGTCGTGGATCACGGCCCGCGCGGAACTCCGCAGCAAGCCGAAACCGGTCGAATGACCTTGAGTCGAGATTTGGGAGCCACGGCATGATCAACACGGAGTGATCGTGATATCACCATCCGCGGTTCCGAGTCCGATAGTGACGCCCAACTTCCCTTTCGACAAGTAGTCCTGGAGGAAAGCCTTTCCTCCGGGAGAGTTGGCATATTCACGAACTGGCGCGGGCGCTACCCTGGCGCCGACACGGAAGGGGTGAGCACATGCCAGTCGAACCAACGCCCCGGCGCCGACGCCTGGGAGCAGAACTCCGGCGTATCCGCGAGGCCCTGGGGTGGACGCAGGAAGAGGCGGCGAGCCGGCTCGGGTACAAGTCCTTCTCCACCGTCAGCAAGATCGAGAAGGGGGTGCAGGGCCTCAAGATCCAGCAGTTGCCGCACTTCTTCGAGGTGTACGCCATCACCGATCCCGAGCTACGGGATGGGCTGCGCGACCTGGTCCGCAAGGCGGGCGACGCGGACTGGCAGCAGCGCTACGAAGGCGTCGTCGACGACCCCCTCGGCGACTACCTCTCCCTGGTGGAGAGCGCCGGCAGCCTGTTCGTGTTCAACCCGGCCTCCATCCACGGCCTGCTGCAGACACCGCAGTACGCGCGAGCCGTGGTCGAGGGCAGCCGGGCCTGGAAGACACCGCAGGACATCGACACCTTCGTGTCCATGCGCCAGGAGCACCAGACGAGCATGCTCGCGCGCGACCCGGCCCTGAAGATCTGGGCGGTCCTGCCCGAAGGCCTGCTCCGTCAGGAAGTCGGCGGCCGGCCCACCATGCGCGCCCAGATATGCCACCTGGCCGATCTCGCGCGCACCGTGCCCAGCATCACCATCCAGGTCCTGCCGCACAAGGCGGGCGCTCACGCCGGGATGGACGGCCCCTTCATGCTCATGTCCTTCCCCTACGGACGAGACCTGGTCTGCATCGAGTCCCTGCGCACCTCCCTCCACCTCAACGAGCCATCGGTGGTTGAGGTGTACCGCACCACCAGCGACCTGCTTAAATCTGACGCCCTCTCGCAGAAGGCCTCCCTTTCCTTCCTCACCTCCATTGCCAAGGATCTTGAATGAACAAGAACGACCTCGACCCCACCTGGGTCGAGTCCCAGCTCCGCGACGCCCACTGGCAGACCAGCAGCGAGAGCAGCGGCGGCACCAACTGCGTCCAGATCGCCTTCCTCGACCAGGGCATCGTCGCGCTGCGCGACTCGAAGAACCCGGACAAGGCACCGCACCTGTTCACCGACTCCGAGTACAACGCCTTCGTCGGCGGCATCGTCCGCGGCGAGCTCCGCCGCAGCTGAACCCGTACCCCCCAGCATCGGCCGGTCCCAGTCCATGGGGCCGGCCGTCTCCGTGAGAAGAACTGAGAGGTTCCGAGGGCTCCCATGGGCCGCAGCGGGGGCCAGCCCTCCCGGGTCAGTTCCTGCTGACGCGACGGGCATCCAGGGCCGTACGCAGGCGCCCCGCGATGGACTGGTACTGGAGGACGAAGCTGGGGTCCTTCAGTTGGTCGGGCTCGGGCAGCTGCTTGTGCGGGAGGGGCCAGCGCCCGGTGAGAGACCAGCCCAAGGGGCGCAGTCCGGCACGGTCCATGTCCCGGTCGACGCCTGCCAGGTACTCCGCGTCGACGGGCAGTTCGCCGTTCGACTGCCAGATCACCCCGTCCAGAGCGATAGGGAGGTGAGGGAAGCCGAACAAGAAGTCCAGACAGCGCTCGCGCAGCACTGCCGCGCTCTGCTCGGGGCTCAGCGGGATGCCCGTCTCTTCACCCCCGGGGCCGGGGAGCGCGGTCCTGCAGTCGGTGTCGGGGAAGATGTCGATCTCCCCGACCACGACGTGCGCCGTCGCGTTCTCGCGGTCGGGGTAGGACCAGTACTTCGGCACGAGGACGATCACGTCGTAGGTGTCGAGGGCGTCGGCCACCAGCGCCGCAATCGGGCTGCGGTCGGCGCGAGGCGAGCCCTGGTCGCTCTCCTGCGCGGGATGGCGGACTGCCCACATGCAGGTGTGGAGTGTCAGGAGGCCGGTCCCGTCCGGCGAGGCCCACAGCGTGTTGGTCGTCGGCTCCGGCGGGGTGGCCGGCTTGATCTCCTTCTTGCGGCGGCCCCGGCTGCGGGGCCGCATGGTCCAGCGCCAGTAGTCCTCGGCTTCCTCGAGGAGCAGCACCCTCTGTCCGCTGTGTGCCCAGACCGCCGCGATCCCGCCGACCAGGTGGTAGAGGTTGCCGGAGCACTTCGCCAAGAACCGCAGGACGTGCGGGGTGCGCGGTGGTTCGCTGGTCGTCGCGCGGCGCAGGGCCTCGGTGTACTTGGCTCCGCTCCGGCTCGCCCGGCGAGCGGCCTGTGCGGCGGTGGACTGGTTCTTCGGCATGACGTACTCCTCTGCCGGTCCGGGCCACGCCCCCGGCACCGGCTCGTACGACTGCCATGAAGACGACGGAACGCAGAACGGTGGGAGCGGGCCCCGCAGGACCTTGGCCCCCGCGTCCGGCGGCGTGGCTCCGGAAGCGGGCGGCGATCGGCAGTACGCACTAGCCAGGCAGGATGCTAACCGGCGCAGCCGCATTGCCCCAAGCCGCGAGCCGCCGGTTCCCTCGAAAGGGCGAGGTCTCCGGCGGCCAGCCGGTACTTGTAACCCTTCGTCAGGTCCGCTGGCGGAACCAGCCGCGGCGGCTCGGGGCCGTCATCCGGCTCCGAGCGGGCACGCAAGACGTTCGAGGGGCGCGGGCGGTCCGAGGGAAGGAGGCGTTCCAGGGCTCCGTGCCGGGCATCCCCACTCTCCTCTTGCCAGTCTGGTCGGTGTGCTGCTCGGGCGTACGGTGGGGGTGTCGGCGGATGCCGGGCTGGCGAGCAGGGGCAGGGCGGCGAGAGCGAACGCGGACAGACCGCGCACCAGGTTCTTGATCACGCCCGCCTTGTATCCGTGCCCCGGACGCCGAAGACTCTGCAAGGGTGCTTCACCCGTGCAGCCGCGCCGGTTCACCGAAGAAACGATCACTGCGCAGGCGAAGTCACTGGGCGCCGAGTGCGCGACATTGGGCCTGGAGGCAGAGGGCGTGCCAACCGGGTACTCGCAGCGATTCGGATCCGTCTGTGACCTCGGCGCTCGGGAAGAGTTGAGAGAACATGGACCATTCTCCGCCGTCATCACGCGAGTGGCAGGCCGCTCTTGACATGCTTCTTGCCGTCGAAAGGACGCTGACAGGTTCCATCTACTCGGGAACTCTGGAGGCTCATGACCGGCAGGCGTTCGGGATGCCTTCTGCGCTTCAGGACGCGGTGCCCGGAGGTGTGCGGGTGGAGGGTGCCCTGCATGCGGTGACGGCGGCGCGGTGGCTCATCCAGCAGGCAGTCCAGGGGCAGGATATCCCCGGATCGACCCTGAGGAGGGCGCAGGAGAGGCTCGGGATGGCGGGCGGGTATGTCGCAACCGCGTCTGCCATGGAACTCGCAGCTCGCTCGGTGCCGCAAGTCGGGGCTCCCGGCCGCGCTTCCCAGATGGCGCTGAAGGAAGCAGGGGAATCTCGCCAGGAGCACGATTGTGTGGCGTGCGGAGAGTGCGGTCGGTGTTCCTGTCGTGCACCCGCGGGGCCGGGAGAGTGTGAGCTGTGCGGGGGAATCCGGCGTGTGCGGCTTCGGGCTGCCGAGGACATCGCTCGCTACAAGGGTCAGGTCTCGGCCGGTCACAGCTACGTGCTGACGACGAACCGTCTGCACCGGTGGGACTGCAGGAGCCTGCCCAGTGTGGAGAGTGGTCAGTAGCAGCTGGGTTTCTTGATCAGGCGTGCGCGTGAGAAGGGTGACGAGGGTGCGGCCCGGCATCTCGACTGGCGGGCTCTCCCAGCGGTTCTGACTGCGCAGGAGCTCCGAACGAGCGGCATCCGCCGCCGTAGTTGCGGAATGTGCAGCCCTGATCCGCTGTGACCTGCCTGGGCTGAGGTCGCGCAGGGAGCCTGTTTCGCGCGCGAGCAGGCGTCGGTCGGCCCGGAGCACAGCGCCCTCGGCAACGTCGTGTCTATGCCCGGTAGGGCGGGAGCGTGGACCCGGGCTGACTCTGCGCCGGGCGGGTTCGTTCACGCTCCCATTCATCCAGGGGATGACCGAGCCAGCGCTGGGCGCATGCCGGGGCGGTCGGTCACTCCTGCCGGCTGCTGGGCGGGAGATCGGGGATCACGGTGCGGGCGACCGCCAGGTCGACGGCTTCCGCCCGCAGCACCCGGCAGCCCTGCCGCAGAGCCACCGTGCCCGCGACGAGTTCGGCTGGCACCGCAGGATCGGCCGTGATCCGTGCCAGTCGTGTGTCCAGACGGGCCGCGTACACGGCCAGTTCCACGAGTGAGTCCATGATCACCCAACGGTTGTAGCGCACCGGAGGATACGGCGCGGTGGTCACAGCTGATCGGGCCGCAACTCCTGGATCCACCGCCAGCCCCCCGACGCGTCCGGGGCGTAGAGGGAGCGGCCCCCGGGGGTACTGGCCGTGATCGCTGATGATCGCGGTCCGCGGGTCGTCGTCCTCGGCGAGCACCGGGACGCTCTGCCCGTCCAGCGGGCCTGTCGCGCGACACGAGAGTGTCAGTGGTCGGCGACACGCGGTGTCAGTACGGCCGACCCCGGCGCGGGGGACCGTACGCCGAGAGGACGGTTTCCGGTGTGGTTGATCAGCGTTTGACGCGGTTGCGTACGGCGAGCACGGCGAGGCCGAGGAGGACGGGCTCGGTCAGCCGGGAAGCCATCTCGATGTACGTGCCGGTGGTCGTGAGGTCCTGTCCGGAGGAGCGGAAGACGACGGAGTTCGCGGTCACGTTGAGCGCCTTCTCGAACCGCCTGGTGGTGTACCGGTCACCGGTCGGGTTCCGCGGGTCGTCCTCGTCGATCTCGAAGACGACGCGGCCTCCGCCGGACGGCACGACGCCGGTCGCTTCCTGCTTCGGGGAGTCCTGCGGAATCCCGAAACCCATCAAGAGGACGACGGTGGCGAACACCGCGAGGGCGAGCCATCCAAGGGCGCGCGAAGCGCGCAGTCCGTACCCGGACAGCAGCCAGTACACGAACAGCAGGAAGCGTTCGGAGCGGGCCGTCGACCTGGTGTGGTCGTGGCGGCGCATCTCCATCTCGCCGTAGTAGAAGTCCGCCGCCCCGGGCTCGTCCTTGCCGTCCTCGAACGCCTTGCGCAGCGCCCGGTACACCGGTGCCAGCTGCACCGGACCAGCCGCCGGCGCAGCTGCTCGTGCTGTCCCCCAGCCCGGTGCCGCGCCCTGTCGGCCGGCCCGCCACGCACGTTCCTCGGCGAGGGTGCGGCGCCGGGTAAACCTCAGCGGGCGCCCGCGTCGCCAGTGCACCCCGGAGGGCACCTCGCCGAAGGAACAGGCTCCCTCCAGGCGCAGCTGGTCCAGGTGTACGGCGCCGATGAAGGCGCAGTCTGTGAGGTCGACGCCGGAGAGTACGAGATGAGCGGCGTCCACTCCGCGTAGCGAGGCGATCCGGACCGTGTCGTCGGGCGCGGCAGCGAGGGCCTGTTCTGTCATCGGCTGCCCGTTGGTGAGCACGAAGGGGTCGGCTTCCGCGGCGATGGTGAGGGGGTACTCGAAGACCGCGTTGGTGAAGTTCACGGTGGTGTAGCGCAGGCGCAGCTCTGCCGTCGCGGTCCAGCGGGTCCGCTGGCACTCAAGGCGGCGTGCGGCGATCGAGAGGGTCACCGGCTCGCCGAAGACGGCCCCGGACAGCACCACCTTTCCGGCGCACTTCAACGGCCCGATAGCAGTTGCCCGCTCGAAAGACGCCGACTCGAACCAGACGTCATGTTCAAAGATCGCCGATGCGAAGTCGACGTCGCCCGCGAAGGACGCGCGGGCGAAACCGGTGGCACCCGCGAACAGTGCCCCCAAGAACCGCGCGCCATCTGCGAACGACGCCGACCCAAACCCGGCGACACCCGAGAACGACGCCAACCCAAACCGCGCGTCACCCCCGAACGACGCCAACTCAAACCCGGCGGCACCCCCGAACGACGCCAACCCAAACCTGGCGAGACTCGCGAACGACGCCGACCCAAACTGCGCGTCACCCCCGAACGACGCCGACCCAAACTGCGCTTCACCCCCGAACGACGCCAACCCAAACTGCGCGTCACCCCCGAACGACGCCAACTCAAAATCGACGACACCCGAGAACGACGCCGACCCAAACCAGGCGTCACCCCCGAACGACGCCGACCCAAACCAGGCGTCACCCCCGAACGACGCCGACCCAAACCAGGCGTCATCCCCGAACGACGCCATCTCAAAATCGGCGTCACCCGCGAACGACGCCAACTCAAAATCGACGAGACCCGAGAACGACGCGAACCCGAACTGGGCGTCACCCGCGAACAAGGCCGTCCCGAACTGGGCGTCACCCGCGAACAAGGCCGTCTCAAACCGGGCGGAGCCGAGGGTGGTGCGTCCGGTCGCGGGGTCGCGGAGCCGCGCGAGGAGGGCGTTGAGGAGGGGTTCGGTGAGGGTGGTGCCGCGGTGGTCGATGTTGGCGCGGGGGGCCAGGCTGGTCAGGTAGGTGTCGCGGTCGGGATCGGCCAGGTGGGCCAGGCATTGGGCGTGCCCGGCTACCTGTATGCCGCGGCAGCCGACGGGGTCCTGAGCGGTGGCGTCGTGGCGGGGGGCGCGGAGCAGACAAACACAAACCAGCGCAGGC
>NZ_JBSFHV010000049.1:0-27547 GCF_053597235.1 Streptomyces sp. NPDC001493 | reverse complement strand
CTCGGCGTCGACCAGGTGACCAAGCTCGTCGACGACCACACCAGCGGACGCATCCTCGGCTTCATCGGGGAACCCCGCGTCAACGTCCTCCAGCTGAACGTCGCGCTGAAGGAACTCGTCAACGCCGGCTGACGCCGTCGGCGCGTGCTCCGGGGCCCGGCGGAGCCCCGGAGCCGCCGCGTGTCCCGCCCGTCCCTCCTCCCCGGGGGACGGGCGGGACACGCGGCTCACGTGGTCCAGGCACGGATCGGGGGCCGGGACACGCGGTGCGAAGCATCAGGGTTGCGTCAATACGCGCACCCTGCGCAACCACCATCCGAAATGCCCGGATCTCCGGGAGTAGCGTCGTCAGTGGCTGCCGCACGGGCCGCAGCCCGCACAAGAGAAGACAATGGGGCCATGGCACGCGGCAAGCTTCGTATCTACCTGGGGGCGGCACCCGGCGTCGGCAAGACCTACGCCATGCTCTCGGAGGCCCACCGGCGCATCGAGCGGGGGACCGACTGCGTCGTCGCCTTCGTCGAGCACCACGACCGGCCCCGTACCGAGGTGATGCTGCACGGCCTCGAACAGATCCGGCGCCGTGAGATCGAGTACCGCTCGGCGGTCTTCACCGAGATGGACGTGGACGCCGTACTGGAACGGGCCCCCCAGGTCGCCCTCGTGGACGAACTCGCCCACACCAACGTTCCCGGCGCCCGCAACGCCAAACGGTGGCAGGACGTCGAGGAACTCCTCCAGGCCGGCATCGACGTCGTCTCGACCGTCAACATCCAGCACCTCGAGTCGCTCGGTGACGTGGTCGAGTCGATAACCGGCGTCCGGCAGCGCGAGACCGTCCCCGACGAGGTGGTCCGCCGCGCCGACCAGATCGAACTGGTCGACATGTCGCCCCAGGCGCTGCGCCGCCGCATGGCCCACGGCAACATCTACAAGCCCGACAAGCTCGACGCGGCCCTCTCCAACTACTTCCGCCCCGGCAACCTCACCGCCCTGCGCGAGCTGGCCCTGCTCTGGGTCGCCGACCGGGTGGACGAGTACCTCCAGCAGTACCGGGGCGAGCACAACATCAGCTCCACCTGGCAGGCCCGCGAGCGCATCGTCGTCGGACTCACCGGCGGACCCGAGGGCCGCACCCTCATACGCCGCGCCTCCCGGATGGCCGCCAAGGGCTCCGGCAGCGAGATCCTCGCCGTCTACATCGCCCGCAGCGACGGCCTCACCTCGGCCTCGCCCAAGGAGCTCACCGTCCAGCGGACCCTGGTCGAAGACCTGGGCGGCACCTTCCACCACGTCATCGGCGACGACATCCCCGCCGCCCTCCTCGCCTTCGCGCGCGGGGTCAACGCCACCCAGATCGTCCTCGGCTCCAGCCGCCGCAAGACCTGGCAGTACATCTACGGCCCCGGCGTCGGCGCGACCGTCGCCCGCGAGTCCGGGACCGACCTCGACGTCCACATCGTCACCCACGACGAGGTGGCCAAGGGCAGAGGACTGCCCATCGCCCGGGGCGCCCGGCTCGGCCGCGCCCGGATCATCTGGGGCTGGCTCGTCGGCGTCGGCGGTCCCGCCCTCCTCTCCGTACTGCTGCGGAGCATGGAGGACGGCCCGGGGCTCGCCAACGACGTCCTGCTCTTCCTCTTCCTGACCGTGGCCGCCGCCCTGCTCGGCGGCCTGCTCCCGGCGCTCGCCTCCGCCGCCGCCGGGTCCCTGCTGCTGAACTACTGGTTCACCCCACCGACCCACACCCTCACCGTGCAGGACCCGGAGAACATCGTCGCCATCGTGATCTTCTTCGCGGTGGCGGTGTCGGTCGCCTCCGTGGTGGACCTGGCGGCGAGACGTACCCACCAGGCGGCACGGCTGCGCGCCGAGTCGGAGATCCTCTCCTTCCTGGCCGGCAGCGTGCTGCGCGGTGAGACGACCCTCGACGCCCTGCTGGAACGGGTCCGCGAGACCTTCGCCATGGAGTCCGTCGCCCTGCTGGAGCGGCAGAACGACGTCGAACCGTGGACCTGCGCCGGTTCGGTCGGGCCCAGCCCGGTGACCCGGCCCGACGACGCCGACGTGGACATGCCGGTCGGTGACCACATGGCGCTCGCGCTCTCCGGCCGGGTCCTGCCCGCCGAGGACCGCCGGGTGCTCGGCGCGTTCGCGGCCCAGGCGGCCGTCGTACTGGACCGCCAGCGCCTGGTCGGCGAGGCCGAGAAGGCCCGCAGGCTCGCCGAGGGCAACCGCATCAGGACCGCCCTGCTGGCCGCCGTCAGCCACGACCTGCGCACCCCGCTCGCCGCCATCAAGGCCGCCGTCAGCTCGCTGCGCTCCGACGACGTCGCCTGGTCCGAGGACGACGAGGCCGAACTCCTCGAAGGTATAGAGAACGGCGCCGACCGCCTGGACCACCTGGTCGGCAACCTCCTCGACATGTCGCGCCTCCAGACCGGGACCGTCACCCCGCTGATCCGCGAGATCGACCTCGACGAGGTGGTCCCGATGGCGCTCGGAGGCGTACCCGAGGGGAGCGTCGAGCTCGACATCCCGGAGACCCTGCCGATGGTCGCCGTCGACCCGGGTCTGCTGGAACGGGCCGTGGCCAACATCGTCGAGAACGCCGTCAAGTACAGTCCGGACGGCACGCCCGTCACCGTGGCCGCCAGCACGCTGGGGGACCGCGTCGAGCTCCGGGTCTCCGACCGGGGCCCCGGCGTCCCCGACGAGGGCAAGCGGCGGATCTTCGAGCCCTTCCAGCGGTACGGCGACGCCCCGCGCGGCGCCGGGGTCGGCCTCGGCCTCGCGGTGGCCCGGGGATTCGCCGAGTCGATGGGCGGCACCCTCGACGCCGAGGACACCCCCGGCGGCGGCATGACCATGGTGCTCACGCTCAAGACGGCGGCCGACCACGTACCCGCCAGCCCGGACCTGTCCCCGCAGGTCACCTCGTGACGGCTGAGGTGTGCGGGACGGCTGAGGCGGCCGTCACGTCCCCGACATCCGCGTGCAGCAGACTTTCTTTTCCCTACAGCAGCAGAAAGGCAGGACCGCGATGACCCGGGTGCTTGTGGTCGACGACGAGCCGCAGATCGTACGCGCCCTCGTGATCAACCTGAAGGCGCGGAAGTACGAGGTCGACGCCGCACCCGACGGGGCCACCGCCCTCCAGCTCGCCGCCGCCCGCCATCCCGACGTGGTGGTGCTGGACCTCGGCCTGCCCGACATGGACGGCGTCGAGGTCATCAGGGGGCTCCGGGGCTGGACCCGGGTGCCGATCCTGGTGCTCTCCGCCCGGCACACCTCGGACGAGAAGGTGGAGGCGCTGGACGCGGGCGCCGACGACTACGTGACCAAGCCCTTCGGCATGGACGAGCTGCTGGCCCGGCTGCGGGCCTCGGTCCGCCGGGCCGAGCCGGTCGGCCAGGACGGTGCCGACGACGTGGTGATCGTCGAGACCGAGGGCTTCACCGTCGACCTGGCCGCCAAGAAGGTCCACCGCGGCGGCCGTGACGTCCGCCTCACCCCCACCGAGTGGCACCTGCTGGAGGTCCTGGTCCGCAACAGCGGCCGGCTCGTCAGCCAGAAGCAGCTCCTCCAGGAGGTCTGGGGCCCCTCCTACGGCACCGAGACGAACTATCTGCGCGTCTACATGGCCCAGCTCCGGCGCAAGCTGGAGGCGGACCCCTCGCACCCCCGGCACTTCGTCACCGAGCCGGGCATGGGCTACCGCTTCGAGCGCGGCTGAGCCCGTGGTACGCGGTCGCAGCGCGGTCGTACACCCCAGGCCATGCACTCGTTCGAGTGAAATTTCCGGAGCCCGCGAGTAGCTCGCGGGACCGGTACTCTTCGGGTATGAGTGCTGTTCCTCGATTCGACAAGGCCGGGAAGGCGGAGCGGTCCACCGGACGCTTCCGGCGCATGCTCGACCGCCTCTCCAGCTCCCAGGAGGACCTGGAGTCCGAGGAGCTCCAGGAGGACGCGCACGCGTCGGGGTGCACCCGCATCTCCGAGTGCTCGGACCGCCAGATCGTCAAGGTGGCTGGTACGTTGCGGACCGTCACCCTGCGACCGCGTGCCGGAGTGCCCGCCCTGGAGGCGGAGCTCTTCGACGGCACAGCGCCGCTGGACGTGGTCTGGCTCGGCCGTCGCTCCATCGTCGGCATCGAGCCCGGCCGCCGGCTCATCGTCTCGGGCCGCGTCGCCGTGAGCCACGGGCGCCGGGTGCTGTTCAACCCCACATACGAATTGCGACCGCTCGGCAAGGAGTAGCCGGTGACGTCTGACGACAAGCCGACGCACGACGGGGACCGTACCCCGCACACGGACCAGCAGGACGCGGCGAACAAGGCGGTCACCGAGGCCGCCCTCTTCGAGGCGTTCGGAGGGGTCCGGGGAATGGTGGAGACCGTCCTGCCCGGACTGCTCTTCGTCACCATCTTCACCGTCAACAAGAACCTGCACGTCTCGGCCATCGCAGCGCTGGCGGTCTCGCTGCTGCTCGTGGTCGTGCGGCTGGTCCGCAAGGACACGGTCAAGCACGCCTTCAGCGGCGTCTTCGGCGTGGCCTTCGGTGTGGTCTTCGCGATGATCACGGGCAACGCCAAGGACTTCTACCTCCCGGGCATGCTCTACACGCTCGGCCTGGCGCTGGCCTACCTGATCACCACCCTCGCGGGAGTCCCGCTGATCGGGCTGATCCTCGGCCCGGTCTTCAAGGAGAACCTCTCCTGGCGGACCAGGAACCCCGGCCGCAAGCGCGCCTACGCCAAGGCCAGCTACGCCTGGGGTCTCATCCTGCTCGCCAAGTGCGCGATCCTCTTCCCGCTCTACTGGTGGGCCGACACCACGCAGCTCGGCTGGGTGCTGATCGGACTGAAGATCCCGCCGTTCCTGCTCGCGGTGTACCTCACCTGGGTCTTCCTGGCCAAGGCGCCGGCCCCGATCGACGTCTTCGCCGAGATGGAGGCCGCCGAGCAGGCGGAGAAGGACCGCGAGGCCGAGCGCGCGGCCGAACGGGCCGGCGAGGCGGAGGCCGAGAAGGCCCGGGGCGCGGAGACCGCGGCGGCGCGGAACTACGACGTCTGACGGACTCGGGACTCGGTCCTCGGAAGTGCCGACGGCGGCAGGCGCATGACGCGCCTGCCGCCGTCGGCGTTCCGGGAGTCCTCAGGCGTTCCGTCGGAGTTCAGGGGGCCCTCAGGCGTCGCCCATGACCAGACCCTCGATGGTGTGCTTCTGGGTCACGGGCACCAGCACGTCGACGACCGCGCAGTCGAGGTGGCGCCGGACCCGCTCGGGCAGGCTCTCCCAGTACGGCCGGGTCGCGGCGGTGTCGTGCCGCTCGCCGTTCGATGCCTCCGGGCCGTCGACGCCGAGGACCAGCACGGGGCGCGGTTTCGCCGAGTGGTTCGTGGTGCCGCGGTGGACGGTCAGCGCGCTGCGGGCCGAGATGTCGCCGCGCTTCGGGTACTTGCGTACGGCTCGTTCCTCGTAGCGCGGGTAGTGGGGCCGGGGCGGGAACATGCCGTGGCCGAACTCCGGGCCGTCGTCCCACTGGGTGCCCGGGGCTATCTCGAAGGGGCCCATGTCCTCCTCGGTGTCGACGGCCGTCACGTTGAAGGCGAGGGAGGTCAGCCGCCGCTCGGCCCGGGTCTCCTCCGGCATGGGGAAGTCCCGGTGCCACGGCTGGTCGACCGCCCCGGCGAGCGGTACGTCGAAGCCCAGCTCGACGATCCGGTAGTCGGGGCCGAGCACGGCCTCGCACACGGAACGCACCCACGGGTGCTCGACGAGGTCGACGAAGCCGCGCAGCTGCTCGGGGTGGATCTCCACGTAGTAGCGGTGCGGGCCGCGCCCGACCGCGCCGCCGGGCCGCCCGAGCGCCTCCTCGAAGGCCACCTCGATGTCCTCGCGGAGCCGGTCGGTCCACTCCGGGGTGAACGCTCCCTTCCGCGCGGTGATGCCGTCCGTGTACAGGGCCTCCACGTCCGGTGACACGTCGACGTCGAGGCCGGCCGTCGCGGTGCGGGGGTGGGCGTGCCGGGTCATGGGTGCCTCCTGGTGGTCGTACGGGGTGCGCCGGTGGACTGTCCGGCAGTTTTACATCGTTGATTGCAACGTGGCAACAGGGGTGGAGGTGTGCCACGATGTCGGGGTGAGCAGCAGCCTGAAGGACGTGGCCCTCCGCGCCGGCGTCTCCCCGCGCACGGTGTCGAACGTGGTCAACGGCTCCGCGCCGGTCGCGGAGCAGACCCGCCTGCGGGTGCAGCAGGCGATCGACGAGCTGGGGTACCGGCCCAACCTCGCGGCGCGCAGCCTGCGGGCCGGCCGTACGGGCATCATCGGCCTCGCCATCCCGGAGCTGCACTCGCCCTACTTCGCCGAGCTCGCCGGCCTGCTGGTGGAGGAGGCCCAACGGCGGTCGTGGACCGTGATCATCGACCAGACCCTGGGCGACGCCGAGGCCGAGCGGCGCCTGCTGACCGGGGACGGGGGCCGGGTGATGGACGGACTCGTCATCAGCCCCTGGGCGCTGGAAGCCCGGGACCTCACGGCCACCGCCCGCGCGCTGCCCGTCGTCCTGCTCGGCGAGCGGAGCCCCGGCGGACTGGCGGACCGGGTCGCGGTCGACAACGTCGCCGCCGCGGACGAGGCCACCACCCACCTGCTGGAGCGTGGCCGTCGCCGCGTCGCCGCCATCGGCCTCCAGCCGCACCTGGAGAACGGCACGGCCCAGCAGCGGGCGGCGGGATACCGCAGGGCGCTGCGGCGGGCCGGGATCGAGCCCCGTCCCGCATGGGAGCGCCCGGTGACCGCGCTGCACCGGAGCGACGGGGCCCGGGCCATGGCGGAACTGCTCGACGGAGGCGATGGGGGCGCGGGGGGCGCCGTACCGGACGCGGTGTTCGCGTTCAGCGACGAGCTGGCCCTGGGCGCCCTGCACACGGCGCACGCGCGGGGCGTACGGGTACCGGAGGACCTGGCGATCGTGGGGTTCGACGACATCGAGGACGGCCGGTTCAGCCACCCGGGCCTCACCACCGTCTCGCCGGACAAGCGCCAGATCGCCGCGCGGGCCCTGCAGTGCCTCGCCGACCGCATCTACAGCCCCCGCAACGAGCTGCCCGCCTCCGACCTGACGATCCCGCACCGGCTGGTCGTCCGCGGCAGCACCGGCGGCCCCGGGGCGCACGCACGCTGACGGGAGCCGGTGCGCGCGGGGGCCTCGCGCCCTCGTGCCCCCTCGCGCCCGGGGTACGCAAGGGGCCCGGACCGTACGGAAAAGGGCCGGGACCGAGTGCGTACCACTCGGTCCCGGCCCTCAGCCGGTGCGGCTACCGCTGCCGCTGCCTCGGCTCAGTCCTCGGCCGGTACCCCTCGGCGTACCGACAGCAGGTCTTCGAGCTGCTCCTCGCGGGCCTGCGCGGCCACGAACAGCAGCTCGTCACCGGCCTCCAGCGTCTCCTCGGGGCTCGGGGTCAGCACCCGCGTACCCCGGATGATGGTGACCAGGGAGGTGTCCTCGGGCCACTCCACCGCGCCCACCTGCGTACCGGCCACGGCCGACTCCGGGGGCAGGGTCAGCTCGACCAGGTTGGCGTCGCCGTGGCTGAAGCGCAGCAGCCGGACCAGGTCGCCGACGCTCACCGCCTCTTCCACCAGCGCCGACATCAGACGCGGCGTGGAGACCGCGACGTCGACGCCCCAGGACTCGTTGAAGAGCCACTCGTTCTTGGGGTTGTTGACGCGGGCCACGACCCTCGGCACCCCGTACTCCGTCTTCGCGAGCAGCGAGACGACCAGGTTGACCTTGTCGTCACCGGTCGCCGCGATCACGACGTTGCAGCGCTGGAGCGCGGCCTCGTCGAGCGAGGTGATCTCGCAGGCGTCCGCGAGGAGCCACTCGGCCATGGGGACCCGCTCCACCGAGATGGCGGTGGGGGCCTTGTCGACGAGCAGGACCTCGTGCCCGTTCTCCAGCAGCTCGGCCGCGATGGAACGGCCCACCGCGCCGGCGCCGGCAATCGCCACGCGCATCAGTGACCGCCTTCCTCGGGGCCCTCGGCGAAGGCCGCCTCGACCTTCGCGACCTCGTCCGTACGCATCATCACGTGGACCAGGTCACCCTCCTGCAGCACCGTCTGGGACGTGGGCAGGACCGCTTCGCCCAGTCGGGTGAGGAAAGCCACACGCACCCCCGTCTCCTCCTGGAGCGTGCTGATCTTGTGACCGATCCACGCCGCCGAGGTGTGCACCTCCGCGAGCTGCACACCGCCGCTCGGGTCGCGCCACAGCGGCTCGGCGCCGGACGGCAGCAGCCGCCGCAGCATCTGGTCCGCCGTCCAGCGGACCGTGGCCACGGTGGGGATGCCGAGACGCTGGTAGACCTCCGCGCGGCGGGGGTCGTAGATGCGGGCCGCGACGTTCTCGATGCTGAACATCTCGCGGGCCACCCGGGCGGCGATGATGTTCGAGTTGTCGCCGCTGCTGACGGCGGCGAAGGCGCCGGCTTCCTCGATACCCGCCTCGCGGAGGGTGTCCTGGTCGAAGCCGACTCCGGTGACACGGCGGCCACCGAACCCGGAACCGAGGCGTCGGAACGCCGTGGGGTCCTGATCGATCACGGCGACCGTGTGCCCCTGCTGTTCCAGGGTCTGCGCGAGAGCGGCTCCGACTCGCCCGCAGCCCATGATGACGATATGCACCCTGTGCCTACCTCGCAGTCCTGGTCGTCCGGCTGACCTGCGAAAACACTGTGCTCACAACTCTCTCTCGGCTTACCGGGCAAAGAAACGGGGCAACCACGTCCGTCGTTGCCCGGAGATGAGCTTAAGCGGCATCCCCGTGCCCGCTTCACCCGAGTGTGCGTTCGGCCGGACGCCTGAGGGCCGCCCCGCGATCCCTGGTGGGTGCGCGACGACAGCTACGGCACCTCGCCGCGTTGTCGGAGCGTCCGGATACATCCAGTATGCGGACGCTCCGACGCCTTGCGATGCATCGGCCGCCGCGCACTGATCCACCACGGATCACGGGACAGCCCTCGGGCAAAGGCGGAGCGCGCACCGGTGCAAGACGAGCGAAAGCGGCGGCAAAGACGGAGTAAAGAGAGAGGGGGACGGGTGGGCGGAGGGGGTCCGGAGCGCGGTGTGCGGGAAAAAGCCCGGCGGAGACGGGTGGAACGGTCACGAATGAGTGACCGAAAGAGGTTATGTGGACGCGCTGCGTCACATCGGCTGGAGAAAGCGCAAGGATTTCGTTAAGGATTTTGCGAACTTTTCCGCTGATCGCAGGAGATTGGGGTGTCACGCGGTAGCGGGGGGCGACGGGCCTCCGGGCAACGCTTACGATCCTCTGCGTGTCCAAACTGACCGACGTGCCCAAGCGGATCTTGATCGGACGGGCCCTGCGCAGCGACAAGCTGGGAGAAACGCTCCTCCCCAAGCGCATCGCCCTCCCCGTCTTCGCATCCGACCCGCTGTCTTCGGTGGCGTACGCCCCGGGAGAAGTTCTCCTGGTGCTCTCCATCGCGGGCGTGTCGGCGTACCACTTCAGCCCGTGGATCGCGGTCGCCGTCGTGGTCCTGATGTTCACGGTCGTCGCCTCGTACCGGCAGAACGTCCACGCCTACCCGAGCGGCGGCGGCGACTACGAGGTCGCCACCACCAACCTCGGCCCCAAGGCCGGACTCACCGTCGCCAGTGCGCTGCTCGTCGACTACGTCCTCACGGTCGCCGTGTCGATCTCCTCCGGCGTCGAGAACCTCGGCTCCGCGATCCCCTTCGTCGTCGAGCACAAGACGCTCTGCGCGATCGCCGCGATCGTGCTGCTGACGCTGATGAACCTGCGCGGAGTGAAGGAATCGGGGAAGCTCTTCGCCATCCCGACCTACCTCTTCGTCGTCGGCGTCTTCATCATGATCTTCTGGGGCGCCTTCCGAGGGCTGATCCTCGGCGACTCCATGCACGCGCCGACCGCCGACTTCACGATCAAGCCGGAACACGGGGGGCTGGCCGGTTTCGCGCTGGTCTTCCTGCTGCTGCGCGCCTTCTCCTCCGGATGTGCCGCGCTCACCGGTGTCGAGGCGATCAGCAACGGCGTACCCGCCTTCCGCAAGCCGAAGAGCAAGAACGCCGCGACCACCCTGCTGATGATGGGCCTGCTGGCCGTCACCATGTTCTGCGGCATCATCGCGCTGGCCATGGTCACCGACGTCAAGATGGCCGAGAACCCGGCGAAGGACCTGTTCCACAACGGCGCCTCGGTCGGCTCCGGGTTCACTCAGGACCCGGTGATCTCCCAGGTCGCCGCAGCCGTCTTCGGTGACGGCTCCTTCCTCTTCGTCGTCCTCGCCGCGGCCACCGCCCTGGTGCTCTTCCTCGCGGCGAACACCGCCTACAACGGCTTCCCGCTGCTCGGCTCGATCCTCGCCCAGGACCGCTACCTGCCGCGCCAGCTGCACACCCGCGGCGACCGCCTCGCCTTCTCCAACGGCATCGTGCTGCTGGCCGGTGCGGCCATCCTGCTGGTCTGGATCTACGGTGCGGACTCCACCCGCCTGATCCAGCTCTACATCGTCGGCGTCTTCGTCTCCTTCACCCTCAGCCAGACGGGCATGGTCCGGCACTGGAACCGGCACCTGCGCACCGAGAAGGACCCGAACACCCGCCGCCACATGATCCGCTCGCGGGCCATCAACACCTTCGGTGCCTTCTTCACCGGCCTGGTGCTGGTCGTCGTCCTCGCCACCAAGTTCACCCACGGCGCCTGGGTCGCCCTGCTCGGCATGGTGATCTTCTACGGAACGATGACCGCGATCCGCAAGCACTACGACCGCGTCGCCCGCGAGATCGCCGCCGACGAGACCCCGTCCGACGAGACGGTCCGGCCGTCCCGCGTCCACGCGATCGTCCTGGTCTCCAAGCTCCACCGCCCCACCCTGCGCGCCCTCGCCTACGCCAAGCTGATCCGCACGGACCACCTGGAGGCGCTCTCCATCAGCGTCGACCCGCAGGAGACGAAGGCGCTGCGCGAGGACTGGGAGCGGCGCGGCATCAACGTCCCGCTCAAGATCCTCGACTCCCCGTACCGCGAGGTGACCCGCCCGGTCATCGAGTACGTCAAGGGGCTGCGCCGGGAGAGCCCGCGCGACGTGGTGAGCGTCTACATCCCCGAGTACGTCGTCGGGCACTGGTACGAGCACCTGCTGCACAACCAGAGCGCGCTCCGGCTCAAGGGGCGCCTGCTCTTCACCCCCGGCGTCATGGTCACCTCGGTGCCGTACCAGCTGGAGTCCTCCGAGGTCGCGAAGAAGCGCGCCCGCAGGCGCGCCGAGTGGACCGCCCCGGGCTCGGTCCGGCGCGGACCGGTCGAGCGCCGGCCCAAGGAGCAGGCGAAGAAGCCCTGAGCGGGGGAGGGGCGGTCCGCTGACCGCTCCTCTCTCAGCCGGGCCCTCCGTGGCGTGGTGAACGGCCGGACGACTCCCACGTAGACTGGTGGGCTGTTGTCCGGCCGCGTGCGTAGGGGCCGGACCGTCGCCCGGCTTCCGCTGCGGAGTACCGCCCGCGACTGCCGTACCTCTGCGCGACCGCCGTACCTCTGTTCGTCCCCCCGATCTCTGGAGCTCCCCCTCATGCCGAACGAATCCACGTTGTCGCTGGTCGGGGAGGAGTACGAGGTCGAGGTCGGCCCCGTCGCGCACGGAGGCCACTGCATCGCCCGGACCGACGGGGGCCGGGTGCTCTTCGTACGCCACACGCTCCCCGGCGAGAAGATCATCGCCCGCGTCACCGACGGCGACACCGACTCCCGCTTCCTGCGCGCCGACGCCGTCACCGTCATCGAGCCGTCGAAGGACCGTGTGCCGGCGCCGTGCCCGTACGCCGGTCCCGGCATGTGCGGCGGCTGCGACTGGCAGCACGCCAAGCCGGGCGCCCAGCGCCGGCTCAAGGGCGAGGTCATCGCCGAGCAGCTCCAGCGCCTCGCGGGCCTCACCCCGGAAGAGGCCGGCTGGGACGGCACCGTCATGCCCGCCGAGGGCGACAAGCTCCCCGCCGGCGAAGTGCCCGCCTGGCGCACCCGCGTCCAGTACGCCATCGACGACGAGGGCAACGCGGGTCTGCGCAAGCACCGCTCCCACGACGTCCAGCCGATCGACCACTGCATGATCGCCGCCCCCGGCGTCACCGAGCTCGGCATCGAGAAGCGCACCTGGCCCACGCTGGCCGGCGTCGAGGCGATCTCCGCCACCGGCTCCCACGACCGCCAGGTCGTCCTCACCCCGAAGCCCGGCGGCCGGCTCCCCCTGGTCGAGCTCGACAAGCCGGTCTCCGTCCTGCGCGTCGAGGAGCACGACGGAGGAGTGCACCGCGTCCACGGCCGCGCCTTCGTCCGTGAGGTCGCCGACGACCGCACCTACCGCGTCGGCTCCGGCGGCTTCTGGCAGGTCCACCCGCAGGCCGCCAACACCCTGGTCCGCGCCGTCATGCAGGGCCTGCTGCCCCGCAAGAACGACACGGCCCTCGACCTCTACTGCGGCGTCGGCCTCTTCGCCGGCGCCATCGGCCAGCGCATCGGCGAGAAGGGCGCGGTCCTCGGCATCGAGTCCGGCAAGCGCGCCGTCGAGGACGCCCGCCACAACCTGAAGGACCTCGACCGGGTCCGCATCGAGCACGGCAAGGTCGACCAGATCCTGCCCCGCACCGGTATCACCGAGTGCGACCTCATCGTCCTCGACCCGCCCCGCGCCGGCGCCGGCAAGCAGGTCGTCAAGCACCTCTCGGGGCTGGGCGCGCGCAAGATCGCGTACGTGGCCTGCGACCCGGCGGCGCTGGCGCGGGACATCGCGTACTTCCGGGACGGCGGGTACAAGGTGCGCACGCTGCGGGCGTTCGACCTGTTCCCGATGACGCATCATGTCGAGTGCGTGGCGATCCTTGAGCCTGTCGAAAAGGGCGCCTGACCTGCATTTGAGAGGAGCCGGCCAGCAGGGGAGTGTCGGCACGCTCAAGGCGGGGCGAAGGCGGTGTCGGCGGGCGGGAACCGCCACCGGTCGGCAGCTTCGCGGGCCACGTCGACGCTGTCTTCCGCCACCAGCCCGGGCTCCACCAGGGTGGCCGCCAGCAGACTTCAGCCTGATCTTGCGGGTAACCCCGGGTGTTTACGCCCGGGAGGAATCGCGTCCTTGGCCTGGAGGCGCGCAGCGCCGGAGTTCTCTTCGCGGCTGTCGGTGACGGTCAGTCGGGCCGCTTCTGGTTCTCGATGTACTCCTTGATGACTGCCGGCGGGGCGCCGCCTGCGGAGGCGGCGAAGTAGGACGGCGACCAGAAGTGCTCTCCCCACAGGTACGTGCGGATGTGGGCGGGGAACTCCTGGCGCAGCCTGCGGGCTGAGACGCCCTTGAGGCTACCCACCAGCCGTGACAGGGCGACCTTCGGCGGGTAGTGCACGAGCAGATGAACGTGGTCGGCCTCGCCATTGAACTCGACCAGCTCGGTCTCGAAGTCGGCGCAGACGGCCCGCATGATCTCTTCGCAGCGCCGCAAGGGCGAGTGCGACCTGATCGAGCGTGACGGGGCGTTCTACCTGGCCGCCGTCTGCGACATCCCCGAACCGCAGGTGTACGAGCCCGCCGGGTTCGTCGGCGTGGATCTCGGCATCGTCAACATCGCCACCACCTCGACCGGCTACCGGGCCGCCGGCCGCGGCCTGAACAGGCACCGCAAGCGGCACGTGGAGCTGCGGAAGAAGTTGCAGGCCAAGGGCACCAAGTCCGCGAAGCGCCTGCTCAGGAAGCGCTCCCGCAAGGAAGCCCGGCACACCGCCAACGTCAACCACATCATCTCCAAGACCATCGTGACCACCGCTGAACGCACCGGCGCGGGTATTGCCCTGGAAGACCTCACGGGCATCCGCGACCGGGTACGGCACCGCAAGGACCAGCGGACCTCTCTGCACTCGTGGAGCTTCCACCAGCTCGGCCAGTACATCGAGTACAAGGCCAAGCGGGCGGGAGTGCCGCTGGTGTACATCGATCCGGCGTACACCAGCCGGCAATGTTCCGAGTGCGGCCACATCGACCGGAAGAACCGCGTCGATCAAGCGACGTTCGCGTGCCGGTCCTGCGGGGCCCTCATGCACGCGGACGACAACGCGCCCCACAACATCGGCCGCAAGGGCGAGACCGTGTGGGCTCCGGGGCGTGAGTCACGCGTCCCTGCCACCCCCTAACGGGGTGTCTGAACGGAGGAGGCCACCCAGCAGCCAGCTGGGCCCCACCACCAAGCCCGGTCCTTGTGGGCCAGGTCAAGTTGACGGTTGAGCAACGGCGTTCCACGCCCAGTGTGTCGGCGGATCTCGTCGGCTTCCCTCCGAAACCCGGCCTGCCAGCCCGTTGGTCGTGACCCAATTCACAGACCGTGCGCCCGGTTTGGCATGACCCGCCAGCATGATCCATCTAGATATTCACCCGGCCTCTACATACAGTCCGCTGCGGGTTCTCTTTTCTTAGAGGATCTTCATGTTCACGGGGCGGGGTGGGATTTGTGTTGAGACGTGCTCATACGCGTCTGCGTGTGTCAGCGGCCGTGTTGCTGGTGGGCTTGATCGCGGCGGCCTTGCCGACGTCTGCGGTTGCGTCGTCTGGTTCGGCCCCGGCCGCTGCAGAGGAACCTGTGGATGCCACAGCCGGTGAGACCGGCGTGGAGGCCGCGCTGACAGTGGCGAAACAAACCGGCAAGTCGGTAGAGGTTCTGTCGATGCGAGGCGAAAGCAGCGACGTCTTCGCCACGAGCGACGGCAGCTTGGAGGCGCGGGAGTATTTGCGTCCGGTCCGTGCTCGCGTCGACGGTTCCTGGGTTCCGGTGGACACCGACTTGGCGCAGGGCGCTGATGGGACTGTCGCCCCAAAGGCGTCCACGGTCGGCCTTGAGTTTTCGGGCGGCGGTGACGCGCCCCTGGTCCGGATGGAGAAGTCCGGTCGTGAGCTCGCCTTGTCGTGGCCGGGTGCTCTGCCTGCTCCGGACCTTGAGGGGGCGACGGCGACCTATCGTGAGGTTCTTCCTGGGGTAGATCTGCGGATGCAGGCACAGGAAGACGGGTTCACGCAGCTCTTGGTGGTCAAGTCCCAGGCTGCTGCCGAGAACGATGCGCTGTCTCAGCTGCGCATGAAGCTCGCCGCTGACGGCATGAACGTCAACGAGACCAGCAGTGGTGGCCTTGAGGCTGTGGACGAAGGTGCGCGGGGAACGGTCTTCGAAGCACCGAAACCCATGATGTGGGACTCGAGCACGGGTGCGACGACGGAGGAGCCCGCAGGATCTGACATCGCATCCAGGAGTGCCGCCCGCGTCGCGGACGCCGACGCTCCGGGTGGTGACGAACCCGCTGCGGGCGAATCGGGCACTCTCGCTCCGGTGGGGGTGGATCTGGCCGCCGGGGGTGCCGAACTGGTGCTGACGCCGGACGCTGATCTTCTGCGAGGCGCTGACACGGCGTACCCGGTTTTCATCGATCCGCAGTGGTACTCGCCGAGGGCTTCGTCGTGGACGATGGCATCGAAGTACTGGGCGTCGTCTCCGCAGTGGAAGTTCAACGGGGAGTCGACGTCCGGCTTGGGTTTCTGCAACTGGTCGTACTGCTCGCCGAACGATACGAAGCGGATTTTCTATCAGATCCCGACGTCGAAGTTCGCCGGAAAGTCGATCCTCTCGGCTGAGTTCGTCGTCCGGAACACCTGGTCGGCATCGTGCTCCGCCCGCAGTGTCGAGTTGTGGAGGACGAAGGGCATCTCGTCGTCGACGACTTGGAATTCGCAGAATGCTGCGGGCTTTTGGATCGAGCAGCTGAAGTCGTCTTCCTTCGCTTACGGGTACGACGGTTGTGCGGCAAAGGATGCCGAGTTCGATGTCAAGTCCGCAGTGCAGGAGGCAGCCAACAGTAAGTCGTCCTCGATGACGTTCGGGATGAAGGCTGCCAGTGAAGAAGATGCTTACGGCTGGAAGCGGTTCTCGGACAAGGCGTACCTCCGTGTGAAGTACAACCGGCCGCCGGTGCAGATCAAGATGTCCCAGCTGACGATGGAGTACGGAGGCACGTGCAAACGGCCGGAGAACGCCGGGAAGGTCCGGACTCTGGGCAAGATCTACGCGAACAATGTGACCGACCCCGACGGTGACAACGTGTCGGTGGAGTTCCAGGTGGCGTGGGACACGGGTGACGGCAAGGGGGCGGTTGCCCGGTGGATCCCCGCGAGGACAGCTGCCAAGCCATCCGGGTCCAGTTTCGTCATCACTCTGCCGAGCTCTGTGCCCGCGAACAAGACGATCTCCTGGTTCGTGCGCTCCTATGACGGTGCCCAGTACTCGCCCTGGTCCCTGGCGGGCGATCCCACGGCGTGCTACTTCACCTACGACACCTCAGTACCCAAGGCTCCATCCATCACTTCCATCGACTATCCGGCTTCCGACCCGGCCGATCCGGAAGACCCCTGGTTTGACGGGGTGGGGAAGTACGGCGCTTTCGATGTCAAGGCCGCCGACGGGGATGTGGTGAAGTACTGGTACGGCATCAACAGTGACCCCACTTCACGGAACACGGTCACCACGACGGCGGGTGCGGCCAAGACGGTGAATGTCCTTCCCTCGACGCCGGGGCTGAACTCATTCAGTGTCCAGGCATTCGATGCGGCCGGTAACGGCAGCGAGGTGCGTACGTACCAGTACAGGGTGAAGGCAGGTCAGCCCGAGAAGGCCGCGTGGCGTATGGACGACCCCGCAGGCTCAGCCGAAGCGCAGGGGACTTCTGGGGAGCAGGTAGCCACCCTGCGCGGCGGAGCGACTCCCGGTGTACCCGGCGTCATAGGAACAGCGGTCTCCTTCGACGGCGTGGACGACTACGCCGCGACGGACATCCCCGCGGTTGCTACCGAGACCGGGTTCTCCGTGTCGGCCTGGGCGCGCCTGTCGAAGATGCCGGAAGGCGCGGCGATCATCGCCGCACAGCCCGGCAACTACAGCCCGAGCTTCGAGCTGTACTACTCCAAGGCCTACGACCGCTGGGTCTTCAATCAGTACACCGCCGACACGGCGACGGCCGGTGCCGTACGTGCGATGGCCAGCACGCCCGGTGGTGTCACCGCGGGGCAATGGACGCATCTGGTCGGCACGTACAGCTCGTCCGCGAAAGAGCTGAAGCTCTACGTGCAGGGAGTGCTTGTCGGCACTACTGCCTACAGCACTCCTTGGGATGCTCGGCGCGGACTCCAGATCGGGGCAGGCTCCTACAGTGGCCAGCCGGGCTCGTTCTTCCCCGGCACCATCGATGATGTGCGCATCTTCGACAAGCCGATCTCCGAGACCGAGGTGACCCGCCTTTACAACAAGACCCCCATCGGCGGCGGACGCCCGGCGCGCGCGGTGTTCCCGATGGACGAGCCGGCCGGAGCCACCACGATCATCGGACACGCTGACGTCTTTCCCGCTGTCCTCAAGGGAGGGGCCGCCACCGGCCAAGCGGGCGTGGACGGCAAGGCGCTGACCCTCGACGGTGTGGACGACTACGCCGTGGCGGGGGCACCGCACGTCAACAACCAGCGGAGCTTCTCGGTCTCCGCGTGGGCGAAGCTGCCGAAGACCAAACCTACGCACGCGGGGATCATCGCCACTCAGACAGCCGCTCACAGACCGGCGTTCGAGCTGTACTACGCAAGCTCATCCGACCGGTGGATCTTCAACCAGTTCGTCTCCGACGCGTCCGACAGCACCGCAGTCCGAGCCATGCAGGCCGACGGCGTAACCGCGCACGGCGGTGACTGGGTCCACCTCGTGGGCGTCCTCGACACCGTTGCCGACCAGCTGATCCTGTACGTCAACGGGGTCGAAGCCGGCCGCGCCGCCGCCGTCGCGACCTGGTACGCGAGCGGTCCGGTGCAGATCGGCGCGGGCTCGTACGACGGCCAGCCGGGGTCGTTTTTTCCGGGACAGATCGACGACGTCCGGATGTACGACCGGCCGATCTCCGCCGAAGAAGTACAGCAGTTGTTCCGGCAGAGTCCGGTACTCAAGGGCCGGTGGAATTTCGAGGAAGCCAGTACAGCCACTCCTCCTGCCAGCCCCGACCTCACCGACGAGAAGCGGCCCATGAATCTCTACGGCGCCGCGAAACTGGGTCCGGGCACCATCGACTTCTCTGGCCTGCAACTCGACGGGATCAACTCCTACGCGGCTACGCCTTCGGTCCCTGTCGATACGAGTACCAGCTTCACCGTGACGGCCTGGGCACAAGGCGCAGCCGTGCCCGATCACAGCATGTCCGTGGTCAGCGCACCGGGCGCCTCACGGAGCGCGTTCGACGTGCGTTTCGAACCCGACCCTGTTGATCCAGCCGGTATGGGCAGGTTCGAACTGAGCCTCCCCGTGAGCGACAGCGCCGCCGCGGAGGCGAAGCGGGTGAGCAACACCGAGTTCTACGACGTCCGGGACTGGAACCATCTCACGGTTGTCTACGACGGCTTCGCCAAGGAGGCCCGCCTCTATGTCAACGGTGTCCTCCAGGAGGTCGCCTGTGGAGATGCGGATGGCACAACCTGCCAGGACCTCATCGCGTGGGCGGATAACATCCTCACCTTCAAGGCGACCAAGTCGCTTCGGGTGGGCGGAGCACAAGAGGACTCGACGGGCGAGTACTTCGCCGGGGCGATCGACGACGTGTGGGCTTTCCAGGGCGCGCTGAACGACATCCAGGTCAGCCGACTGGCTGGTTCGTGGTTCGACATCCCCACCGAAGTCCCCAGCGGCAACTAGCCGAACAGAGTGCGGTTGGTGACCGGGCACAGCGCGGTCACCAACCAGCTACGGCTTGATACACACCCACCCACCGCGCCGGGCCCTCTCCGAGCGAGCGCCCGGCGCCTGTCAGTGATGGATACGGAACCTCATGAAACGCAGACGAATATCCTTGCCCGGAGCGAGGACGCTACGTCGCGCCTCCCTCGCGCTGTCCACGGTGATGATCGCTACGTTGCTGCAGGCAGCGGCCGTCCCCACCTCCACCGCGGCCTCGTCCAACCTGCCTGGGGTGCCGGCATCGGAGAAGCCGATTGCTGTGACGAGAGGCGTCAAGGTCAAACCGAGGGCCACGGACAAGCAGCCCGCGCATCCGGCACGGTCGCCTCGTGCCGAGAGCCCCGCCGCGTCGCAGGCCACCGTCGTTCTTCCCCCGTCCGGGGTCACCGATTTGACCCAGGCGACGACCCAGCCGATCGCGGTGGGCCGATCGCGAGGCGGAGATGGCACGAAGACCGGGAAACGGCGCGAATACACGCCCGCTCAGGTCGAGTCCCGCATCCTCGACCACGGTCGCGCGACGAAGGCGGGTGTGAACGGGATGCTGTTCACCCTCCAGCCTCCGGCCCCCGTTCAGGCATCGGACGACGCACCGGCCTCGGAGGGCGCCGTTTCCGTATCGGTCGACTACACCAGCTTCGCCGAGTCGTTCGGCGGTTCCTACGCGTCGCGTGTCCAACTGGTCGAGCTCCCCTCTTGTGCGCTGACCACTCCGGATGAGGAGCAGTGCCGCACGGCGGACCCGGTCGCGGCGGTCAACAACACAGCAGAGCGCACGCTGACCGCGGACGCGGTGCCTCTCAGCGCCGGGATGGCAACGGTGCTGGCCGTCACTGCCTCGGCCGGCGGCGACAAGGGCGACTACAAGGCGACACCTCTTGCTCCGTCCTCCACCTGGAAGACGAATCTGAACACCGGTGACTTCACCTGGTCCTACGACATCACCACACCGGACGTTCCCGGTGGGCTGAAGCCGAACGTCGGACTCTCCTACTCCTCCGGCGCGATCGACGGCCGGACCGGTGGAACCAACAACCAGGGCTCCTGGATCGGCGACGGCTTCGACATGTGGCCCGGTTTCATCGAACGCCGCTACAAGCCCTGTTCCGACGACGGTGTGAAGAACGCGGACGGCAGCAAGCCGGGCGACATGTGCTGGGCGTACGACAACGCGGTCATCTCGTTCAACGGTGCCGGAGGAGAACTCGTACCGGCAGGTACGGACGAGTTCAAGCTGAAGCAGGACGACGGCACCCGGATCACGCGCCTCGAATCCGCAGACCGCGGCAACGGGGACAACGACGGGGAGTACTGGCGTCTCACCTCGCCGGACGGCACCCAGTACTTCTTCGGATACAACCGCCTGCCCGGCTGGACCACGGGCAAGGCCACCACTGGCTCCACCTGGACCATGCCGGTCTTCGGCGACGACTCCGGCGAGGAGTGCCACGCGGCCACCTTCGCCGACTCGTGGTGCCAGCAGGCCTGGCGGTGGAACCTCGACTACGCCGTCGACACCCACGGCAACACCATCAGCTACCACTACGCCCAGGAGACCAACTCCTACGGCCGTAACCTCAAGGCCGACGACGACACTTCCTACACCCGCGGTGGCTACCTCCAGCGCATCGACTACGGACAGAAGTCCGCAGACCTGTACGCGAGCAAGCCCCTGGCCCAAGTCGTCTTCGACAGCAGCGAGCGCTGCCTGCCCGAGTCCGGCGTCACGTGCGCGGCAGACACCATCGACACCAAGTCGTTCTACTGGTACGACACCCCCTACGACCTCAACTGCAAGGCCGACACCACCTGCGACAACGGCCGGCTCTCCCCGTCGTTCTGGACCCGCAAGCGCCTCACCGGCATCTACACCCAGGTACTCAAGGCCGACGGCACCTACGCCAAGGCCGACTCGTGGAAGTTCGACCACCGCTGGGGAATGGCCGACACGGACTACCAGCTCCTGCTCACGAGCATCGAGCACACCGGTGAGTCCGCCACGCCCACCATCACCCTGCCCAAGACGACGTTCGCCTACCAGCAACTCGAAAACCGCCTGGACAAGACAGGTGACGGCTTCGCCCCGTTCATCAAAGAACGGCTGATGTCAGTCTCCGACGAGTACGGCGGCCAGATCACCGCCAACTACTCCGACCCGGCCTGCACCTGGACCTCACTGCCGACCCCGGAAACCAACACCACACGCTGCTTCCCCCAGTACATCGGCGGCAGCGACTCCGACCCTGCCCAGCAGCACTGGTTCAACAAGTACGTCACCACGTCCGTCACGGCGACGGACCGCATCGGCGGCGCCCCGGACCAGGTGACGACGTACGAGTACCTGGGCGATGCCGCCTGGCACTACGACGACGACGACGGGATCACCAAGGAGAAGGAGAAAACCTGGTCCCAGTGGCGCGGGTACGGCCAGGTCCGGGTCCGCACCGGCGGTCAGGGCGGCGACGCCGCCATGCGAACCCAGCAGGATTCCTACTTCCTGCGGGGCATGGACGGGGACCGCAAGGACGCGACCGGCGGCACCAAGAGCGTGTCCGTCACGCTCGGAGCCGGCGAAGGCGACCCGATCACGGACCTCGAAGCCAATGCCGGGTTCGGCTACAAGTCCGTCATGTTCGACAAGCCTGGCGGCAAGATCTTGACGAAGTCCGTCAGCAGGCCCTGGCACTACGAGACCGCGAAGAAGGTGCGCACCTGGGGCACCGTCACATCCAACCTCATCGGGACAGCCGGCACGAAGAACTGGGTCTCCCTCGACGACGGCGCGGGGACCAAGTGGCGCACCACCTCGACGGCCTCTCAGCAGGACACCATCGCCGGACGGGTCATCCAGGTCGACGACTTCGGCGACGACTCCACCGCGGCCGACGACCGCTGCACCCGCACTACCTACCCTCCGGCTACCTCCGCCAACATCCTCGACCTGCCCAGCCGGACCGAGACCGTCACGAAGGCGTGCGACGCCACGACCGACAGATCGAAGGATGTCCTCTCCGACGTACGCACCGCCTACGACGGCGGCGCATACGGTGCAGCACCGACGAAGGGTGACTCCTCCGCGGTCGCAACCCTGAAGAGCCACGACGGCACCAAGGCTGTTTACCTGGAATCCGGCGGTACCTACGACAGCTACGGCCGCCCCCTCACCTCGACCGACCTCGTTGCCGAGGTCACCGTCACAGGCGCAGGGGCACCCGTACGCACAGCCCGTACCGACGGGCGCACCACGACCACGACGTACACACCCGCGACCGGCAACACCACCGAGGTCACGGTGACGTCGCCGCCCGCGAACACCGCGGATGCGTCGTCCGCGCACAACTCCGTCACCGCTTTCGACCCGGTACGGGGCGTGCCGGTGAAGCAGACGGACCTGAACAACAACGTCACCGAGCTGACCTACGACGCACTGGGCCGCAGCATCAAGGTATGGCTCGCCGACCGACGCACCTCACAGGTCCCTTCCCAGGAATTCGTATACACCGTTGACGAAGGCACGGTTGCCGTCGCGACGAAGACACTGAACAACAGCGGCGGACAGATCGCCTCCTACGCCCTCTACGACGGCTTCCTCCGAGACCGCCAGACACAGACTCCCGGCCCGAACGGGGGCAGCATCGTCACGGACGTCTTCTACGACGAGCGCGGCCTCGCCACCAAGTCCTTCGCCCCCTACTACGCCACCAGCAAGCCGGGCACCCAGATACTCCAACCCGAAGACGCCGAGCGCGTCGAAACACAGACACGAACCACGTTCGACGGCCTCAACCGCGCGGTCGAGACACGACAGATGGCCGGAAACGGAGACGGCGGAGCAGTCCTCAACACCACGAAGACCATCTTCGGAGGAGACCGCACCACCGTCATCCCGCCCGCGGGCGGGACCACGACGACCACTCTCACCGACGCGCGAGGCAACACCGTCGAGCTGCGGCAGCACCACGGCCGCACGGCTGACACGCCCTTCGACTCCACCCTCTACACGTACACCCCCCGCGGTGAGCTCAAATCAGCCACAGAGCCGGGCGGAAACAGCTGGAGCTACCAGTACGACCAGGTCGGGCACCAAACAGTCGCCACCGACCCCGACAAGGGAACTACCCACACCACCTATGACGACCGCGGGCAGGTGACCTTCGTCAAGGGAGATCGCACCGACGTCCCAGGCCTCGCCTACCTCTACGACAACCTCGGCCGGCAAACCGAAGTGCGAGAAGGTTCCGCAACTGGACCACTGCGCACCAAGCAGGTCTACGACACGGTCGCGTCCGCCAAGGGACAGCTTGCTCAGTCCATCCGCTACGTCGGCGGCATCGCCTACACCTCCGCAGTGACGTCCTATGACCGGCTCTACCGCCCGGTTCAGACTTCCATTACCATCCCGTCTTCAGAAGGCGCACTGCAGGGGACGTATAGAACCGGCACCGCCTACTTCCCCTCAGGGCTTCCCCAGACCGTCAGCTATTCCGCAGCCGGCTCACTCGCGGGCGGCTCCTTCAGCTACACGTACGAAGACGGCACGCTCCGTCCTCTCACGGTCTCCGGCGAGGGCATGACGTCCAGCGCCGCCTACAGCCTCACCGGCAAGCCCATGCAATACCAGATGGGCCTCACCGCAAGCACCCTGAGGACTCAGGTAATCAACACGTACGAGTGGGGCACCCAGAGACTGGCCACCTCGCGCGTCGACCGCCAGGACCAGCCTGGCGTCGACCGGTACGCGACCTACGGCTACGACGAATCCGGCAACGTGCTCTCGATTGCGGACGTGTCCCGGTCCGGAACCGACAACCAGTGCTTCACCAACGACTACCTCGGCCGCGTGACCGAAGCCTGGACGCAGCCCACCACCACGTGTGAAACCGCCCCGACGGCAAGCAAGGTCGGCGGTGTCGCGCCTTACTGGCAGACCTTCACCTACGACGAGTCCGGCAACCGCGCCACCGAGGTCAAACACGATACGGCCGGCGACGCCACGAAGGACGTCCGACGGACCTTCGACTACCCGGACCCCGGCACGCCTCAAGCCCACTCCCTCAGCTCCGTCACCACGACGAACTCAGCAGGCACCGCCACCGACACCTACGACTACGACGTCAATGGCAACACCACCTCCCGACCCGGCCAGGACCTGAACTGGGACGCCGAAGGACATTTGGCCAGCGTCACCGAAGGCGCCAAGACCACCAGCTACCTCTACGACGCCTCGGGCAACCGGCTCATCAGCCGAACCCCCACCGAGACCACCCTCTACCTGGGTAACCAGGAACTCACCCTCTCCCCCGGGGCCACCAAAGCGAAGGCCACCCGGTACTTCGACCTCGGTGGAGGCAACACAGCCATCCGGGCCGACGACGGCACCTTCTCCTTCACGATCGCCGACCAGCACGGCACCGGCGAACTCGCGGTACGGGCATCGGACCTGGCCCTGACCCAGCGCCGCACCCTGCCCTTCGGTGGAACCCGAGGACAGACACCCGCCGCCTGGCCCAGCACCAAGGGCTTCGTCGGCGGCACCGACGACACCAAGACAACCGGCCTCACCCACCTCGGCGCCCGTGAATACGACCCCGAACTCGGACGCTTCATCTCGGTCGACCCCGTCCTCGACCTCACCGACCCCCAACAGATGAACGGATACACCTACGCCAACAACGACCCTGCAACACTCTCCGACCCCAGCGGCCTCCGACCGGACGGACCAGTAGGCGGCGCCTCCTACAACGACGAACGGGAGACTTATTCAGGAGAGGGGGCCTATAACAACAGAACCGCCGGCAGCGGATACTTCCTGGACTATTACGGCGGCTGGAGTTATCGACACGTCACCCATTTTGCCGTGCGGTCGAAGATCGGTGTCGTGACGACCATCTCTTTGTCGGCAAGAGCTAAAGCGAAGAAATCCGAGCCCAAGGAAAACGTCACCTTCCATGTGGAGGATGCCGAGGTCCCGGACAACTTCTATACCAGGTACATCGGACCCGTTGTCGGTGCCGTCGTTCTGCCGGATGTCGATTCCTGGGCAGCCTGCATCGGTGGAGACATGGTGTCATGCGCATGGAGCGCCACCGACATCCCCTTCCTCAAGTGGCTGAAGGCAGCCAAACTCTTCAAGGCAGCGAAACGCACCGAAGAAGCGGTCGACGCGGTTGAAGATGTCGAAGATGTCGTCCGCGCATGTGAGCGAACGTGTGACCCGGCCGTGTTGGCGTCTAAGATCGATGCAGATGATCTGAAGATGACCCGGACGGTGGCGAATCACTTCGATGACGTTACCAAGGACAGTAGAGTGGTGCGGCCGTACATGCGTTCCACGCAGGTCGTCCGCGAAATCATGGAAGGAAGCGCGCCGAAGATGGACCCGCGAGGGGCTGCCGGGGCGGTGAGGTGGGACACTCCGGGTGACATGAATGGAAGATCCGGCACCTGGGAATTGGTTGTCGACACCGAAACAAATACAATCCTTCACTTCAACTTCGTCAGGTAGAGATGGCGCACAAATTTAGCACTGAAGCAGGGAACCCTCTTGCGGGCACGCTTCGCTACTCTGAGTCGGATCGAGGGTTCTCCTTCCAGGTGCGGAGCCTTGATGACCTGGCTCGGCTAGAAGGTAGCGGGGGTCGAACGAGCCTCGTCGCTGATACCCTCCAGTTGGAGGTCGCGGTGGATAGTGGTCGTGCCCTCTATGTGTGGGGTTACTTTCCGATGGAATCGTGGCAGCGGGCAAAATTGAAACTGCCAATCTCTGTGAGTGGCAGCGTGACAGTGGAAACGGACGACCCTCCGTTTGAGGCGGGTATCTCCGTAGCGATCGCTCGATCAAACTGGCATGTTCTGTTTGATGGGAGTTCGGGATTGGTTCGAGTCGTACGGGATCAGTCGATTCCTGAGAAGCTGGTACAGATCGCCGATGGCGTTCATCTTGGCCTGAACGGTGCGGAATTGATCTCGTTGTGGCTCTCCCCGGAGTTCGTCGAGTAGCTTCCAGGGTGGTTGCGAGTGCAAAATTGAAGCCCCGTCAGGTAGGTCCTGGCGGGGCTTCTTGGATGGTTGACGGCAGTAGTCGACGGCAATGTCAGCGGACGGCGGCTCCCACAATGAGTTCGTCGCTGCCGTCGGCTCTGCCAGGGATCTCGGTGGGGTTGCGAGGGGCGTGGCCGAGGAGGTCGATGACGTCGCGTTGGAGGGGGAACGTAGGCGGTGGCGGTGACGCCGATGTGGGCGTGACACAACGGTTCCTTGATTACGACGAGTTCCAACGCGGAGACGCCGACGAGGAGGGCGGTCCGTTCGCGTCCGACAGGACGTGCATCTTGGGACCCGGCTTCTTGGTCTTTTTCTTTCGGGCTCGAACGAGGTCTCTTACAACGGCTAACACAATGAGTTGATCTGTCGGCGGGTGATCAGGCAGCAGGCGAGCTTGAGGAAGGCTTCGTGGATGTCGGCTCGGCGTTCCCAGCGGATGCGGAGGCGTTTGAAGCCGTGGAGCCAGGCGAAGGTGCGTTCCACGACCCAGCGGTAGGTGCCCAGTCCGGTGCCGTGGAGGGTGCCGCGGCGGGCGATGGCAGGCACGATCCGGCGCTGGCGGACCTGGTCGCGGTAGATGTCGTGGTCGTATCCCCGGTCGGCGAAGAGGGAGTCGGGCTTTCGCCGTGGGTGACCGACCCTGCCTCTGACCGGCGGGATGGCGTCGATCAGAGGCAGCAACTGAGTGACGTCATTGCGGTTGCCGCCCGTGAGGATCACGGCGAGCGGAGTGCCGCGGCCGTCCGTGATCAGGTGGTGTTTCGATCCGGATCGGGCACGGTCGACCGGACTCGGTCCCGTGTGGTCCCCCCTTTTACGGCCCGCACGTGACTGGAGTCGACAACGGCCCGCGACCAGTCGAGACGGGCGGCCGCGTTCAGCTCGGCCAGCAGCACTTCGTGCAGGCGCTGCCAGACACCGGCCTCGTTCCAGTCCCGTAGCCGCCGCCAACACGTCATGCCCGAACCGAAGCCCAACTCCTGCGGCAGGAACTCCCATTGAATGCCCGTACGGAGCACGAAGAGGATGCCGCACAGCACCTTCCGGTCAGGCAGCGGCTTCCGGCCCGGGTGCCGGAACCGACGCTCCTTGCGCGGCAGGAGCGGCTCGATCCGCTCCCGCACGTCATCCGACACGATCCACGGCAAAGTCCCCATGTGCCGCCAACGCCCAACTCCTGACGCGGACACGGCCACCAAGGCCCATCCACCTCATTGTGTTAGCCGTTGTTGCAGGGTCGCTCACCTGAGGGTTCGCCGGACATGGAGGCGGCCTTCGTCTGATCCTGTGCTCCGACCAAGGTGCACGTGACCACGACGAAGGCCGTGAGGGTGAGTCTGCTGCCTGATGATCTCCGGCGGGAAGCGTTCGCGGAAGGATCACGCTTCCGGGGAGAGTTCTACGCGTGTCTGACCGCTCGGCGTGACGAGTTGTTCGAGCTGGCGGACGCGGTGCTGTGTGCCAAGGGTGCGGTGACGTCGCCGGTGGACCTGACACTGCTGTCCGAGCATCGCCGTGGGCACGGAGCGATGTACGGCGGCCTGAACCACGGCCGGATCAACGCCGACCGGCTATGGACGGCGCTGGCCGGGCTGGCGCTGCCGCGTTTTGAGGGCGGGCGCCTGGTCCTGGCGGTCGATGTGTCGCCGTGGCTCCGCTCGGACGCGCCGTGC
>NZ_JBSFHV010000048.1:0-29824 GCF_053597235.1 Streptomyces sp. NPDC001493 | reverse complement strand
GTCGGAGGGAACGACCTGCACGGTCAGATGGTTCAACCGCTCGATGCAGTCGAGGAGATGGAGCAGCTGCTCCTTCAGCACCGCCGGTCCGCCGAGGGCCTTCTCCAGGACCGACTCCTCGATGACGAAGCCGACGCGGGGAGAGTTGTCCCTGGCCAGCACTGCCTGTCGTTCGAGTCGCGCCCCGACGTGCCGGACGATCTCGTCCTCGGTGTACGCGGGTGTGCGGGACCGGTAGACGGCGTACGCGTACGCCTCCGTCTGCAGGAGCCCCGGAATCAGCATCGTCTCGTAGCCGCTGATCACCCGAGCGTCCCGCTCCAGCCGAGCCCAGTTCAGGAAGCGGGGCGAATACTTCTCCTCGTCCACCAGCGCGACGCACGCCTTCAGCGCCCCGCCCGCGTCGAACACCCGGTCGGAGTCGTGCAGGAACTCCAACGACGGGATGCGTTCGGCGCGTTCGTACGCTCCCATCAGCGATTCGGAGATCAGCAGGCGGTCCGCCGACTCCTTCTGCGTGAGTCCGGCGCGCGTCCGATGAATCCGGATCAGGTCGCCCACGAGCCGTCGTACTCCCGAGAGCTCACCACTCGTTCCCACAGCCACCGCCTTCCTCACCACATCACTCGATGTGGACCGTGTCGTACTGGTCACGCTAGGCAACCGGCGGGATTCTCGTAGCCATGACGAGCAAGAATCTCCCCGAATGGGTCCCCGTGGCCGGACATCAACTCCGCCTGTCCGGAATTCACTTCGACGCGATTCGGTTGAAGGGCGTACGAGGCGAGGCGGTCGTCCACCACCTGATCACGCTCACTGCGGGTGAGCCCGGTCCGGTGGTGCGGGAGGTCGCGGGGGCGCGGTGGACGTACTTCCTGATCCCCCCTGGATCCAGCAAGGAGTTCGACTGGCCGCCGGGAGCGACCTGTTACGGGCCGGCCGGCCGGGACCACTGGGTCGGCATCCCGGGCGCCGAGGGCAACACGTACCCGCTGAGCTGGCGGTGCGGTGCCCCGGAGGAGGACGAGTACGTGGACCCGGAGCTGCTGCACGGGCTGGTGCGGGCACAGTTGGCGTGGGAGGCGGACGAGGACGAGGGGTAACGGGCTGACCGCGATTGATCTCGGGGCCTGTGGGCTGGGCCGATAACCCGTGGCGGTCCGTTCGCCGTTCCGGCAGGGTTCGGGGCGATGAGCGACGAGGACGCGGTGATGTACGCCCACCCCCACACACTGGAGGGCCTGCTGCAACGAGGGCGCGGCCTGGGCGCGGTACGAGCCCTCCGAGCGCCGCAGGAGGCTGCCGCGTTCGTGTACGACGGAATCCGCCGCGAGTGGCGGTGGGACGGACAGGTCGACGACCGCTCCCTGTACCTGGCACGCCTCGTACGGGACCTGGCCCTGCCCCTCGCACCGGTCATCGGCCAACTGGCCGAGGACGGCGACGAGGACGCGCACCTGCGGGCTTGCGAGGTGCTGGAACTCCTGGCGCTGGGGGGATCGGAGGAGGCCCGAGCCGCGCTGCGCGGGTACGTGGCTCGGGGCGCGCACTGGGACTCCGTAATGGAGTCGATGGCGTCCCACTGGCCGGCGGAGTGGTGGCAGGACCTGGGCGACACCGCACGCGCGCGGGCCGGTGAACTGGCCGAGCCTCCCTGGCAGGCCGAGCCGTGGACCCGCTGGGGCATCGCGGTGCGGCGCCACGACCCGGCCGCTGCCGGGCCGTCACTGGCCGGCCTCGGCACCGACGCGCTGTTCGCGCTGCTTTCTGACACCAGCACTGCCGGCGTCGGAAAGGTCGACGCGCTGCGTGCGTTGAGGTCCCGGGAGCCGGTCGAAGCGCTGCTTCCACTCCTCCCGCTCGTCCCCTCGCTGGGCACGTCGGACGGCCGCAGCCCCCTGCCCCTCGTCGGGCTCGTGGTCGACCGCCTCGGCGAACTCGCCGTACCGGCCGCGCGTGAGTGGGCGGCCGACGGGTGCGCGTGGCTGGCGAGGCTGGGGGCGGACGTCCTGGCCGATCATCCCTCCCCCGAGGCGCTGCCCGGACTGGTGGAGGAACTCGCCGCGCAGTGGTCCGCGCGTGTGTGGTGCGGTCCCGACCGGACGGCCCGGCGCCTGGCACGGTTCGGGCCGGAAGCCGCCGGGGCCGCGCCCGACCTGCTGCGCTTCTGGCTGTGCACGCCGCACTCGTACGAACGGACCGCGTACCTGGATGCGCTCGCGGCGGTCGGCCGGACCCGGCCGGACCGCGTCCACCCCCTCCTCACCGAGTCCCTCTGGGACTGCGAGGAGACCGCGCGGTTGCTCGGGATCGCGTCGGCGCCCGCCACGCGGGAGGCCTTGGACCGGATCGCCGAGCTGCGGGACGACCCGATGGAGACGGCCGAGGTGCGGGCCGCGGCGCGGGCGCGATTGTCGGACGATCCGGGGGAGGACCGGAGCACCCACGGTGGGTGAACCCGGCGTCCCCGCGCTCTCCGTGGCCGTACGCCAAGCACCGCGCAGCTGCTGACGAGGCCTCAACCGACCGCGCCCCGTGATCAATTCGCAACGGATTCCGGTCTCCGTCGAGACCCATTCGGGGACCACCCGATTAGGCTCGACGCTCATGTCCGACACCGCGCCCACTGACGGCAGTTCAGCTCGCCCCGCCGTGATCCCGGCCTCCATCGACCGTACGGAGGACCGTCCCGTCTACGTGATCGGGGGCGGGCCGGGCGGGCTGGCGGCGGCCGCCGCGCTGCGCGCGCAGGGGGTGCGGGTCGTCGTGCTGGAGAAGGCGCCGGAGGTCGGCGCCTCCTGGCGGGGGCACTACGACCGGCTGCATCTGCACACCACCCGGCGCTGGTCGGCGCTGCCGGGGCTGAAGATGCCCCGGAAGTTCGGGCGGTGGGTGTCCCGGGACGACGTGGTGCGGTACCTGGATAAGTACGCCGAGTTCCACGAGCTGGAAGTGATCACCGGCGTCGAGGTCTCCCGCATCGACCGGGCACCGGACGGGGCCGGGTGGGTGCTCTCGGCGACCGGCGGGCGGGTGCTGACGGGGCGCGCGGTGGTCGTCGCGACGGGCTTCAACCACACGCCCCACATACCCGATTGGCCCGGCCGGGAGGCGTGGGCCGGGGAGCTGGTGCACGCGGCCACGTACCGGAACCCGGCACCGTACGCGGGGCGGAGCGTGCTCGTCGCGGGGATCGGGAACACCGGTGCGGAGATCGCGGTGGACCTGGTGGAGGGCGGGGCCTCCGAGGTGCGGATCGCGGTGCGTACGGTCCCGCACATCGTGCGGCGTTCGACGGCCGGGTGGCCCGCGCAGGCGACGGGCATCCTGGTGCGGCGGCTGCCGGTGTGGCTGGTCGACCGGGCGGGCGCCCTGATGGCGAAGGCCGCGGTGCCGGACCTCGCGGCGCAGGGGCTTCCGCGCCCCACCACCGGGCTGTACTCGCGGGTGAAGGACGGGGCGATCCCGGTGCAGGACGTGGGGCTGATCGACGCGGTGAAGGCGGGTCGGGTGCGGCCGGTCGCGGCCATCGCCTCCTTCGAGGGCGCGGACGTGGTGCTGACCGACGGGACGCGGCTGACGCCGGACGCGGTGATCGCGGCCACGGGTTACCGCCGGGCGCTGGAGGGGCTGGTCGGGCACCTCGGGGTGCTGGACGGGCGGGGCCGGCCGGTGGTGCACGGGGCGAGGTCGCCGCGCGAGGCGCCGGGGCTGTACTTCACCGGGTTCTCCAATCCGATCAGCGGAATGTTCCGCGAGATGGCGCTGGACGCGCGACGAATCGCACAGCGGATCGCCCGTTCGCCGCGCTGATGGCGTGGACCGTCGCGACGACGGCGCTCGTCCCGGCGAGCTCCTCCCACGCCTTCACGGTCCGGGGGTCGCCGGTGCCGAGGTCGCGCGTACAGTCGGTGAACGTCCGCTCCAGCAGGGCGATCCCCCGGGCCGGAGCCCCTGTCACGAAGTGGGCCGCGGCGACCTGGGTCCGGGCCATCAGGGTGTTGGGGTGGTACGGGCCGAGTACCCGAGCGCAGTCGGCGGCGAGCCGGCGGTACTGACGCAGCGCCGTCCGCGCCTCCCCCGCGACCAGCAGGTTCAGGGCGAGGTGGTGTCTGCTCGTGAGGGTCTCGGGGTGGTCCTTCCCGAGGACCCGCTCCAGGCGGGCGAGATTGTCCGCGTGGAGCGTGCGCGCCCGGTCCCACTGCCCGGCATCGGCGCAGGCCGCCGCCAGGTGGTGGCGGGACCGCAGGGCCTCCAGGTGGTCCTCGCCATAGAGCCGGGAACGCTCGGCCAGGTCCTCCTCCAAGAGAGGCACGGCCCTGCACGGGTTCCCCGCCTCCTGGTACGTTGTGGCGAGTCTGTGTCGCGCGAGCAGCGCCTGCGGATGGTCCGGCCCGAGATGGTGCGCCGCGTCGAGGTTCTGCCGGAACAGGACGGCGGCGCGCTCCTGATCGCCGGCGAGCAGGTGGACCTCCGCGAGGTGGCAGCGGGCCACCAGGGTCGCGGGGTGCCGCTCCCCCCGCACACGCAGGTGCTCGTCCAGGTTGAGGCGGAGGGTCTCGATCGCTCGGGCGGTCCGGCCGGCCGCCCCGAGTCCACGGCCGAGGGCGTCACGGGCGGCCAGGGTGTCGGGATGGTCCGCCCCCAGTACCCGGAGCAGGTCGGCGAGTACCCGCCCGTGCATCACGAGCGCCCCGTCGATGTCCCCCCGCCCCTCGTGGACGTGCGCGAGTCCGGATCGGATGGCCAGGGTGAGCTGGTGTTCCTCGCCGTCGGCCCGGATCGCGTCGACGAGTACGCGTGTGTAGAGCATCTCCGCCCGGTCCAGGTCTCCGGCCTTGTACGCCGACGCTGCCAGGTTGGCCAGGAGGATGCGGGAGTTCGTGTCCTCGTCGCCCGGGACACGACGGCTGCCGGCCAGGAGCGCCTCGAAGAGCTCCTCCGCTTGCTCCGTCTGTTCCAGCCCCACGAGGACCTCGGCCAATTCGCTCCGGCAGGTCAGCACCGCCTGGGCGTCGTCCCCCAGGGCTGCGACCAGTCCGCTCAGCGCCCGGCGGTAGTGGTCGGCGGCCGGCTCCAGGACGATCTGCTCCTTCAGGAACCGCGCCGCCCAGTTCAGCAGGCGGGCCGTCGCTTCGGAGTCGTCCTCGGGCGCGGTGTGCTGGCCCAAGGCCTCGGCGTGCACGAGGAGCGACCGGCCCAATGGCCAGAGGTCCGGCCGGTCCGCGTCGGGAACGGTTCTGAGCAGGCCCTCGGTCGCCCGCTCCCGCGCCGCCGCCACCGCGTCCGCCGCGCGGTGCGGGTCGTCCGGGTCGGGGGTGCGTGCCAGGGCCTGCACCAGGCGGTGCACGGAGAGGGTGCCGTCCGGTCCGGCGGTGACCATGCTGTGGGCGACCAGGCGGCCGATCGCCTTGGCGAGTACGGGAGGCGGGGCGAGTCCGTCCAGCAGGTCGCGCGGGATGTGGTCGGGGGCGTACCAGGCGAGGGTGCGCAGCACGTCTCCGGCGAGCGGGGTGTCGGCGAGGCGGTCCAGGGTGATGCGCCAGACGCGGGCCACCGTGCGGTCGGCGTCGGTGGTCTCCGCGCCGGTGGCGTACGTCTCGGCGGGCCAGGAGCGCAGCATGGCGAGGTAGGCGCGCGGGGTGGTGCCGTTCTCGTGGCAGTACGCGGCGGCCTGCTCGACCGCAAGCGCCAGGTGGCCGAGCTCCTCGCACACCTCGGCGGCACCCTCGGTGCTGCGGGGCCCGTCCTGGGTGAGGATGCGTTGGAAGAGTTCCACGGACTCGGACGGGTCGAAAACGCCGAGGCGGACGGTGGTGGCGAGTTGGTGCCAGCCGGAGGCGAGGCGGGTGGTGATCAGGACCCGGCCGCCGGTGCCGAGCCGGTCGAGCAACGGGCGTACGTCGTCGGGGTGGTTGACGTTGTCGAGTACCAGTAGCCAGTCCTCGTGGGACGCGAGCCAGGCGAGGGCGCGTTCGCGTTGGAGTTCCTGCGGGAGCCCGGCCAGCCCGGGCTGGAGGGCGCGGGCGATCGCGGCGAGACCGGTTTCGACGGCTGCCGCGCTGTCGGCGCCGATCCACCACCGCAGCCGCTCCGTGGAGCGCTCGGTCGCCCAGCGGGCGGCGAGGGCGGACTTCCCGACTCCGCCGAGTCCGCTCACCGCCCGCAGCACCACTCCGCCCGGCTCGGCGAACGCCGTGTCCAGCGCGTCGAGTTCGGCGGACCGGCCCACGAAGAGGGTGCCGCGCGGCAGGTTCGAGAGCCCGCCGTCCGCCGCGTTCGAGGGGATGGGGCCGTACGCCTCGGCCGGTGGCAGGCTGGCGTTCTCCACGTGCAGGGCGACGGAGTTGAGGATGTCCCGCCCGGCCGCGTTGGATCCCGCGCGGGCGGTGACGGGCGGCGCCTGCGGGGTGTCCGGGCCGGTCGGCGGCTTGCGTTTCACGAGCCGTGCCGGGCGGTCGAGCCGTCGATGTCGCCGCCGGCCGCGTTCGAACCGCCGGTCGCGCTGATGCCCGGGGCCTCCGTCCCCGCTGCGGGAACGGGGCCGCCCGTCGCGGTGTCGTGCGCCGAGGCGGAACGGATGCTGCCGCGTGCCGCGTTGGAGCCGTCGGCCGCCCGTACGGGCTCGGGCGCGGGTACGGGCGCGGTGGGCGTACCCGCGCGGAGCTGCCGGAACGCCACCCCCAGCGCGACGACGCCCACCACCGAACCGGCCACCCCCGCGATCTGGCTCGACCGCTCCAGGTCCGCCGCCGTCACCCAGACCAGCAGCCCCGCCGCCACCGCCGCACCGGCCCCGGCCAGCACCCACCAGGTCGTCCCGCCCGCTCCACGCGTCCCCGTCATGGAGACATTCTCGCGTCGATCGCCGCACGCCGCACGGGAGTTGGCGCGTGCGGGCCGTACCGATCAGGCCGCCGCCACGGCCTTTCCGCCCCCGGGCAGGGGCGTGCGACGGACGACGAGGGACATCAGGGCGGCGACCGCGCACAGCGCCCCGGCGGCGTACCAGACGACGTCGTACGAGCCGAAGGCGTCCCGGGCCACTCCGCCGAGGAAGGCGACCACGGCCGCCCCGATCTGGTGCGAGGCCAGCACCCAGCCGAAGACGATCGCGCTGTCGTCGCCGTACTGCTCCCGGCAGAGGGCGATCGTCGGCGGGACGGTGGCGACCCAGTCCAGGCCGTAGAAGACGATGAAGAAGACCATCGGCGGGTGCACCGAGGGCGCCATCAGCATGGGCAGGAAGAGCAGCGAGATCCCGCGCAGCGCGTAGTAGACGGCGAGCAGCCGGCGGGAGTCGAAGCGGTCGGTGAGCCAGCCGGAGAAGACCGTGCCGACGATGTCGAAGACCCCGATGACGGCGAGCAGCGAGGCGGCGGCGGTGACCGGCATGTGGTGGTCGTGGGCGGAGGGCACGAAGTGGGTGCGGATCAGGCCGTTGGTCGAGGCGCCGCAGATCGCGAACGCCCCGGCCAGCAGCCAGAACGGCCCGGTGCGGGCCGCGTCGAACAGGACCCGCAGCGCCCTGGCCGCGGCGCCCCGCGTGGGGGCGGGCCGCTCCGTGTACGTACCGCCGTAGGGGGCGAGGCCCACGTCGGCGGGGTGGTCGCGCAGCAGGAACCAGACGAGCGGGACGACGACGAGCGCGGCGAGCGCGACGGTCACCGAGGCGGGGCGCCAGCCGTGCTCCTTGACGATCCAGGCGCAGAGCGGCAGGAAGACCAGCTGGCCGGAGGCGCCGGCGGCGGTGAGGATGCCGGTGACCAGGCCGCGCCGGGCGACGAACCAGCGGTCGGTGACGATCGCGGAGAAGGACATCGCCATGGAGCCCGTACCGAGGCCGACCAGCAGGCCCCAGTAGACGAGCAGTTGCCAGGAGGCCGTCATCCAGACGGAGCCCAGCGCCCCGGCCGCCACCACGGTCAGCGCGGCGGCCACCACCCGCCGGATACCGAACCGGCCCATCAGCGCGGCGGCGAAGGGGGCGGTGACCCCGTACAGCGCGAGGTCGACGGAGACGGCGAGGCCGATCTCGCCGCGCGACCAGCCGAACTCCGTGTGCAGCGGGTCGATGAGGAGGCCCGGCAGCGAGGCGAAGGCCGCGCCGCCGATGATCGTCACGAAGGTGACGGCGGCGACGATCCACGCGCGGTGGATCCGGAGACCGGCCGGAAGGCGGGACGGGCGGGACGGGCGGGAGGTCGTCTCGCGGCGCGCGGCCGGGGCGGGTGTCCGGTCCTCGTTCTCGTCCCGGGCGGCGCTTTCGGTTGTCTGGGTCACGTATCGGAGCATCCGGCGCGGGAGGGGGTACGGGCGAGTGGCCTGAGGGCCACCTGTCGAAGGGATCGGGCCACGGGCCGTGTCCCCTCCGCCATCGGCGACGACGAGGTCGCGGGCGACGCTCCCATGTCGGACGTGTTCTCCCCGGACAGCAAGAGCGTCTGCGCGGACGAACGCCAGTGGCCGGAGCTGGTCGGTGTCCTCGGCCTCCCGGTGCCCTTCGCGGTGACCGGCGCCGCGCTCCGGGTCTTGGGCAACAGCCGCAGGCGCACCGCCGGACACGTGCTGAGGCTGCTGGAGCTTCAGGAGTCCGAGGCGGGTTCCCGGCCCGGGCTCTGAACGAACCGGCCCGCCGCCCGCCGCACCGCTCGGCGGTGCACGGCCCACGAGAGGGCCGCGCCCACCCCGTACCAGAGCAGGTCCGGGGCGTTGAAGGTCGAGCCGAGCACCAGCCGGAAGATCCCGGAGCGGTCCGACAACGCTGCCGGTACGCCGGTCAGCTGGGCGAACTCCACGGCGCAGCTGAACACCAGCGCCACCCCGGCGGCGATCGGTGCGCGCACCCGCGGGACGGTCAGCACGACGAGCGCGTGGATCAGCACGGTGTAGAGCGCGTCGCCCGCGTACTTCCCGAACTCGCCGTCCGAGACGGCGCGGACGGCGAGGGCGGCGGCGACGGTCAGAACGGCGGCGGCCGCCGCGGCCCCTCGGGTGCGGATGGCCGCTCCCCTGCGGCGTACCGTCCCGCTCATCGCGCGCGCTCCAGCCGGCTGATGGGGCGCGCGCCGAGCAGGGCGACCACCACGAGCAGGTTGACCACCGCGCCCGCGAGGAGCAGCCGGGACGTGCCGACCGCCTCGGCGACCGGTCCGGCCAGGGCGCGGCCCGCCGCGACCATCAGGAGCGAACCCGCCACGTCGTAGGCGTGCAGGCGGTTCAGGGCTTCGGGCGGTACGTGCGTCTGGACCGTCGTGGACCACATCACCAGCCAGAAAGCGGAGGCCGCGCCCGTCAGCAACTGGCCCGCGCCGAGCACCGCGACCGGCAGGTCCAGGCCCAGCACGACCAGGTTCGCGGCGACCGCCGGGAGCGCCAGCGCCCCTGCCGCCAGCGGGCGCCGGGGGCGCAGCCGGAGGGCGAGCAGCCCGCCGACGACGCTGCCCGCGCCGCTGACCGCCATCATCGCGCCGTACGTCCCCGAGCCGTGGCCCTCGGTGATCCGGACGGCGGTGAGCGGGAGGCTCGGGCCGAGCACGGCGAAGCCGTACACCGTCCAGATCACGATCACCCCCCAGAGCCAGGACCGGGCGCGGAACTCCCGCCAGCCGTCGACCAGTTCGGCGAGGAATCCGCCGCGCGGGGCGTCGTCGTGCGGGGCGGGGGCGAGGCGCAGCAGGAAGAGGCAGACGCCGGAGACGGCAAAGGTGGCCGCGTTCGCCACGTACACCGCTCCGGCGCTCGCGAGTCCGACCAGGACACCCGCGAAGGCGGGACCCGCCATCGCCATCAGGGCCTCGGAGACCCGGAGCACCGCGTTGGCCCGCTGCACGTCGGTGGAGATCCGGGGCACGGTCGAGGCGACGCCCGGCTGGAAGAGCGCGGCGCCGACGCCCGCGACCGCGCTGAGCGCGCAGACCGCCCAGAGCGGCGGGCTGCCGGTGGCGAAGAGGACCGCGAGCACCGAGGCCCCGGCCAGCCGGAGCGCGTCGGCGGCGACCATCATGCGGCGCGGGGTGAACCGGTCGGCGAGCACCCCGCCGAAGAGGACGAAGACGGCCAGCGGGGCCATCCACGCGGCGAGCGCGTACCCCACGGAGGAGGTGGGGCGGCCCGCGCCGAGCAGTCCGGCGGTGAGCGCCACGGGGATCATGCCGTCCCCGAAGAGGGCGACGGTGCGGGCGACGAAGAAGTACCGGAAGTTGCGGTTCCAGAGCGGGGCTGCCGAGCCGGTCCCGTCCCCGAATCCCGCCAACGGTACGGTCGGGTCCGGCTGGTGGGCCGGAGGGCGCGGGGTGCGTACCGTCGCCCGGGAACCGAGGGCGGGAATGCGCGTGCTGTCCTGTTGCTTGTCCATCACACCGCAGAGGTGTACCAGGTGAAGGTCTATACCACTAGGGATTAACCGAGGAGGCCGTCGTGCCGCACCGTGTGGTCGTGCTCGCCCTGGACGGACTGCTCCCCTTCGAACTGGGCATCCCGCAGCGGATCTTCGGGACCGCCCGGAGTCTCGGTCCCGACGACCCGGGCGAGCGGCTGTACGAGGTGGTGACCTGTTCCGTGCGCCCGCCCGGCCCGGTCCAGACGGACGCCGACTTCGCCGTGATGGTCCAGAACGGCCCGGAGGCCCTCGCCACCGCCGACACGGTGGTGGTCCCCGCCTCCTACGAGCTGGGCCCGGTCCACACCGAGGGCCGGCTGACCGGCGAACTCGCCGCCGCGCTGGCCCGCATCAGACCCGGCACCCGGCTGGTCGCGATCTGCACCGGCGGGTACGTCCTCGCCGCCGCCGGGTACCTGGACGGCCGCCCCGCCACCACCCACTGGGCGTCCGCCGACCACTTCCAGCGGCTCTTCCCGCAGATCCGGGTCGATCCGGACGTGCTCTTCGTGGACGACGGGGACGTGCTCACCTCTGCGGGGGTGGCCGCCGGGATCGACCTCTGCCTCCATCTGGTGCGCCGCGACCACGGGACCGCCGTCGCCAACGACGTGGCCCGGCGCACCGTCGTCCCCCCACACCGGGACGGCGGGCAGCGCCAGTTCATCCAACGCCCGGTGCCCGAAACCCGGTTCGCCGGCACCACCGCCGCCCGGGCGTGGGCGCTCGGCCGGCTGGACCGGCCGATCCAGCTGCGGGACATGGCGGAGCGGGAGTCGATGAGCGTACGGACCTTCACCCGGCGCTTCCGCGAGGAGGTCGGCATCAGCCCCGGGCAGTGGATCACCCAGCAGCGGGTGGAGCACGCCCGCAGGCTCCTGGAGTCCTCGGGCCTCAGCGTCGACCAGGTCGCCCGGCAGTCCGGCTTCGGCACCGCGACCTCGCTCCGCCAGCACTTCCAGGCCGCGCTGGGCGTCCCCCCGACCGTCTACCGCAGAACCTTCCGCGCGACCGCCGACACCCGGGGGTGACCCCGGACCGGGTCCGGACACCCGGGGGTGACCGGACCCGGTCCAGGACTCCCGTCCGGGTCCGGGACAACCCTCAAGGCGCCCGCGCGGTCGTCAGGTCAGATCGGGGTAGAGGTCGGTGAAGGCGAGCAGCGGATCGTAGGAGTCGAGCGGGGCCGGGGCCTCCGTACACTCCTGGGCCGCCGCGCGGCCGTTCCGGTCGACCTCGCACCAGATCTGCTTCCCGGTGCCCTCGGGCATCCAGCCCCACCGGTCGGCGAGCCCGTCGACCAGCTCCAGGCCGCGCCCGTTGGTGTCGTCGCCCTCGGCGTGCCGCTGCTTCGGCGGCCGGGCGCTCGCGTCCGCCACCTCCACGCGCACGGTGCCCCCCGCACCCGGCGCACCGGTCGGGCCGAAGAGCATCCGCAGTACGGCCGGACAGCCCGTGTGCACGACCGCGTTGGTGACCAGTTCCGAGATCAGGAGGATGAGCGTCTCGGCGAGCGGCTCGTCATCCCTTATCCCCGACCCTTCCAGGCGCGACCGCGCCCATCTGCGGGCACGTCCCACCTCTGCGGGATCCGCCCCGACCTCCAGCTGAACCTGAAGCACCTGCACCGCTCACACCATCCGAACCGGCGGACACATCGCCTCGCGCCTCCTCAGGATCACGGAACGTGATTCCTGTGCGCGACAGCATGGTTGACGTACAGTCACCGCAACAAGCGCTTCGGGCATATTCACGCGCGAATGAGTACGCGTGGTGCATACTGTGCGACGCACGCGGCGGGAGGCCGCCGAGACGGTCCTCCGCACCCGCGGCATCGCCGTCCGGCCCGGCCCGGCGCAGCTCCCCGAGGTGCCGGCAACGCCCCGCACCCGGTCTTCGACCGCCGCGCGGGCTGCCTCCGGAGTGTCCGGTTCCACTGGCTCTCGCATCCCACGGAGCGTACCCGAGCACGCCGACGACTCCTGCCGGTGACGAATCGATCACCAGACGTGCCCGATTCGGCTCGGACGGCGGCGCGCGTACGTCACCGCACGTCACCGCATGCGGCGACCGGGCTCACCCCTGGCGGAACGGTTCGCTCCGCCGCCGACGGACGGCCGGGCCGGACATCTGCGCGAAGAGGGAGACAGGACGCCTGAGCGAATGCACGCCCACCCGCACGCCCGGCGCACTACGGAGCGTGCGGCCGGAGTGCAGGGGGGCGCATACGGAGAGGCCCGTACGGGGCCCCGGGCTGCGGGGCTCAGGCCTGTCCTCGGCACGCCCGGCCCGCTCCCCGAGTCTCAGGCGTCCGGCTCGACCACGGTGACGTACGCGGCGAGGGCCGCCACGGCGTCGTCCTCGGCGATGCGCCCGTCCTGGTCGGTGTCCAGGCTGCGGGCGGCGATGCGCGCGATGTCCACGTCCGCACCGAGCACCCGCAGCGCGCGCTCCACCGCGTCGACCGGGGCCGTACCGGCGGAGGTGCGGGAGACGGAGGAGTCGACGGGGCCCTCCGCGCCGTCGGCGGCGGCGACGTCGATGGCCGCGCGCAGGAAGGGGCGGGCGATCTCCGCGAACCGCTCGGGGCTGTCCCGCAGCCGCTTCACCGCCCCGCCGACGAACTCCTCGCGGCTGACCCGCTGGTCCCCGTCCACATCGGCGATCCCGGCCATGCCCTGCCAGAAGGCCTCCGCCCCGCTGTAGAGGGCCTGCCCCCGGTCGCAGCGGGCCGTCGTGGAGAACTCGGCGAGCAGCCGGGCCGCGGCGGCGTTGAAGTCGGTCCGGTCGATGTAGCCGCTGCCGTCCTGGTCGAAGGCGGCGAAGCGGTGCGCGATCTTGCGCTCGTATTCTGCGCTGTCCATGGCGGGAGCGTACGACGCCCGACGTCGTCACGTGTCACCGTGGCGCGACGTCCGTGTGACGACGCGGTGTGACAACCTCACCGCACCGGAGGTCTCTTGGCTCTCAGGCGGGCAGCGGCTGAGCCGACTCGTCGACCGCGGCGGCCGCGTCGGGGTAGACCTCGAAGAGGCGGCGCACGCCGAGCGCGGCGAGTACCCGGTTGACGTGGGAGCCGTCCTCGGCGCCCCGGGCAGGCAGGATCAGCCGGAGCCGGCCGCCGCAGGACTTCATCAGGCGGCGGGAGGCGATCAGCACGCCGACGCCGCTGGAGTCGCAGAAGAGGACCTCCGTCAGGTCGAGGACGACCTGGTGCCGGCCGGCCGCGACGGCGCCGTGCACGGACTGACGGACGACGGGTGATGTCACCAGGTCGAGTTCGCCGTCTATCCGGAGCACGGTCCAATCGCCCTGCTTGGCCTCGTCCACCTTCAGCGTCACGCGACTGGACCTCTCGTTCCGGGGGCTCCCGACGAGACCGGTGCCGTACCGGTGTCGATGCGGAGGATTCCGTTCCTCCTCGCGGCTGCCCATTCGCCCCTCCATGAAACACCGAGCCACTCTTCCGTGTGCACGCGGGTTTGCGGGACACCCGACCGGCAAGACGTCACCCCGTCACCCCCCTCCGCCCACTCTCCCGTCACCCGGGCCCCCTTACCATTCAGCGGCCCTCCAGCGAAGGAGTTGGCGCAAAGGTTCGTGTTCGGACCGGGTCGCGGACTACATTCAAGGTGCACGAGGGGCACGGGGGCACGTTTCAGGACCGACCGCAGGGCGCAGGACCGACCGCAGGGCGCAGGGCTGGGGGCTTCATGGCGTACGGCGCACCTCCCCGCTGGGACCGCAGGATGCAGCAACGGCTGGCCCGCGGTGAGGCGGCGGCCCTCGGCGAGCTCTACGACCGGTTCGCCGCCCTCGTCCACAGCCAGGCCCACCGGATGCTCGACGACGATGCCGCCGCCGACATCGTGACCCGCGAGGTCTTCACCCACGTCTGGGAGAACCCGGACGCCTACGATCCCAAGCTGGGCTCCATGCGGTCCTGGGTGGCCCGGCTGGCCCTCCGGCGTTCGGTGGCACGGCTGCGCTCGGAGGAGCGCGAGGCGTACGAGGACGAGGACCGGCCCGGACCGGGTGCCGGGAACGCCCCGGGCCACACACCACCGGACACCTCCGCCCTGGACGAACGTCTGCGCAAGGCGACGGCCGCGGCCCGCGCCGACTACATCGCCGCCACCATGCCCGAACCGCTGCGGGCCGCGCTGGAGCTCGCGTACATCCAGCGCCGCGACTACCGGCAGGCCGCCGCCGACCTCGGGGTGACCGAGATCGAGGCACGCCGGCGGCTGCGGCTCGGACTCCAGTTGCTGTCGAGCGCCAACCTCCTACCGGTGGACGGTTTCTCGCCGCCCGGCTACGGACGTGCGCTGTGAGCGGCCACGACGACGGGAACGACGGACGCGGCGGCACCGGGGACGAGGTGCGGCGCGCCCGGCGCATACCGGGGCCGCGCAGCGCCCCGGACGACCTGGCCCTCGGCTCCGTACCCCGCCCGGTGCTCCCTTCGGACCTGGCGGACCTCGCGGAGCTGACGGACGTGACGGACGTGACGGACCTCCCGGAGGCGGAGGACGCCGCGGACACCACGGCTGCTGCGGACACCGCGGCTACCGCGGACGCCGAGGAAGGACCGGCGGCGGAGACGGAAGCGGTGCCGCGGCCCCGCCGGCGGCCGGAGCCTCCTCCCTTCGTGCTGCCGACCGTGCCCGTGCCGGTGATCCCGATGCCGGAGGCCTCGCACTCCGTGCTGCGGTCCCTCCTCGGCGCGTGGGCGCTGGCCGCCTGCTCGGCCGAGGAGAGCGCGACCGTGGAGGAGCACCTCGCCATGTGCCAGCCCTGCCGCGAGGAGGGGACGCGCCTGCGGGACGCGGTGGGGCTGCTGCACACCGACCGTTCGCTGGACCTCGATCCGAAGCTCCGCTCCCGGGTCATCGAGGGCTGCCTCGAACGGCGTCCGGCCGGGATCCCGCTGCCGGAGTGGGCGGCGCCGTACGACGCGGAGACCGCCCGGCTCGACGCGCTGCTCCGGGACATCGGCGACGCCGAGTGGCACGCGCCGGTGCGGCTGCGGTGGTTCGAGGACGAGAAGCCCGCCACCCGGAAGACGACGGTGGCCGGGGTGATCTCCCATCTGCTGGCCGTCGACGGCATCGTGGCCGACGCGCTCGGCCTGCACGGCCCGTCGGGCCCGCGGGACCTGCCCCGTACACCGACCGCGCGCACGGAGGCGGTCTGGGCGGAGTCGGACCGTCCGGTGACCCGGGCCATCCGCACCCCGTGGCGCGACCTGAACCACACGCTGCTGCGGACGGTCTCGTTCGCCGAGCACGCGGTGGCGGACGACTCCGTCTCGTACGGGAGTTTCTCGCTGTCGGTCCGGGACTCGCTCCTGGAGCGGGCCTTCGAGTGCTGGGTGCACGGCTGGGACATCGCGCGGGCGGTCCACTATCCGTACGACCCGCCGGCCGCCGGGCATCTGAACCGGATGGTCGACCTCGCGGCCCGGCTGCTGCCCGGCGCGCTCGCGGTACGGCGCCGGGCGGGGCTGGCCGCACCGGCGAAGGAGCTGGTCACGGCGGGTTCGCCGGGGCGTTCGCTCCACCTCGAAGTGGAGGGCCGGGGCGGCGGGGACTGGTACATCCCGCTGGACTCGCCCGCCGCCGTCGGTTCGGCCGACCGCGCGGTGGCCCAGATCGCCCTCGACGGCGTGGAGTTCTGCGAGCTCGTCGCGGGCCATGTGCAGCCGGTGGAAGCGGCGGCGGGTCAGACCGGCGACCGCCAGGCCATCACGGACGTGCTGTTCGCGGCGGCCTCGCTCAGCCGGCTGTGACGCGGGCGGCACCGGCTACGCGGGCGGGCCGCCCGCGTCCCGGTGCGACCGGGCGTCAGGCGTCAGGCGTCAGGCGAAGATCACCGTGCGGCGGCCGTTGAGCAGGATGCGCCGCTCCGCGTGCCACTTCACCGCGCGCGCCAGCGCCTGGCACTCCACGTCCCGGCCGATCGCGACCAGTTGGTCCGGGGTGACGCCGTGGCCGACCCGCTCGACCTCCTGCTCGATGATCGGGCCCTCGTCGAGGTCGGCCGTCACGTAGTGCGCGGTGGCGCCGATGAGCTTCACGCCGCGGGCGTGCGCCTGGTGGTAGGGGCGGGCGCCCTTGAAGCTCGGCAGGAAGGAGTGGTGGATGTTGATGATCCGGCCGCTGAGTTCCTTGCAGAGGTCGTCGGAGAGGACCTGCATGTAGCGGGCGAGGACGACGAGTTCGACGTTCTCCGCGCGGACCAGTTCCAGCAGTTCGGCCTCGGCCTCGGCCTTGGTGTCCCGGGTGACGGGGATGTGCCGGAAGGGGACGCCGTACGAGCCGACCAGCTCGGCGAAGTCCTCGTGGTTGGAGACGACGGCCGCGATCTCCACCGGCAGCGCGCCGATCCGGGACCGGAACAGCAGGTCGTTCAGGCAGTGCCCGAACTTGCTGACCATCAGCACCACCCGCATCCGCTCCGACGCGAGGTGGATCTGCCACTCCATGTGGAAGGAGTCGCCGATCGCGGCGAAGCTGGCCCGCAGCTTCTCCAGCGACACCGGGGAGGACGCCGAGAAGTGGACCCGCATGAAGAACAGGCCCGTGTCGTGGTCGCCGAACTGCTGGCTGTCCTCGATGTTGCACCCGGTCATGAAGAGATAGCTCGACACGGCGTGCACGATGCCCTGTTTGTCGGGGCAGGACAGGATGAGGACGTACTGCTCGGACTCGGCGTCCGGGGCGTCCGGGGCGGGGGAAGCGGGCTGCGGCGCGGTCATCCCCGTAGCCTGCCACACCCTCCCGGTCTCAGGCCGATCTGGTCATGATGCGGAGGACGTCCAGCGAACGCGGCGGGACGTCCGGGTCGTCGCCGTCGTTGGTGGCGAGCAGCACATGGGCCTCGCGGGTGGTCTGGACGGCCTCCGGCCAGCCCGCGTGCTCCAGGTAGGCGGAGACGGGGGCGTCCGCGCCGACCTGGTGCATGATGCGCAGCACCCGCAGCACGGCGGCGTCCACGGCGGCGGCCTCGGCCGGGTCGCGGAAGATCGTCCCTATGTACTTCTCGGCGGACCAGTTGTCGAGCCAGGTGTCCTCGACCAGGCGGTACACGGCGTCGGTGACGTCGCCGTACCCTTCCCGGCCGGCCAGCCAGCACTCCTGGTGGAAGACGGGGTCCGAGAGCATGTGCAGCGCCGAGCGCACGTTGCTGCGCCAGCGCCACCACGGCATGTCATTGAGCGGCATGCCGTCCATGGTGGTGGAGCGGCGGCCTCGACGGGAAGAGTTCTCCGAACCTGGGTGCACGGTTGTCGATCGTACGTTCCCTCTCGTCGGGTTTGTACGGGCCCCCGGAGTTCACCGCACCGCCACGCGCCGTTGCCCTTCGCACACAGCTCCGTTACCCGGGGCCCGGCAGGCTCCGTTCCCATGACCGGACGGCGACGCGCCCCTCTTCTCGGTTCCCTGGGCTCCTTCGGCCCCTTCGGCTCCCCCGGGTCCCCCGGCACGCGCCGGCTCCTCGTCGGGGCCACGGCGGCCGGAGCCCTGCTGCTGTCCGGCTGCGGAGCGCTTCCCGGAGCGGCCGCGGACTCCGGGAGCACCGTCACGGTGATGACCTGGGCGCCGGGTGCCTCCGACGACGCGGACTCGGTGACGATGGCCGGGGTGACGGCGATCGCCTCCACCTACGCGAAGTGGATCAACGCGCGGGGCGGCCTGGGCGGTCACGAGCTGAAGGTGCTGACCTGCGACGAGGGGGACTCCCTCGCGGGCGCCGAGAAGTGCGCGCGGGAGGCGGTCGACCGGGACGTGACGGCGGTGGTGGGCTCGTACAGCCGGCACGGCCAGACCTTCATGGCGCCGCTGGAGGCCGCCGGCATCCCGTACATCGGCGGGTACGGCGCCTCCGACGAGGAGTTCCAGAGCTTCGTGTCGTACCCGGTCAACGGCGGTCAGGCGGCGCTCCTGGCGGGCAACGGCAGGCAGCTGGCGGGCTCCTGCGCCACGGTGTCCCTGGTCCGCCCCGACTCCATCGTCGGGGACAGCATGGCGGCGCTGCTCGACGCCGGGCTGGCCCTGGGCCACCGGCACGCCGCCGTCGACGTGGCCGCCCCCGAGTCGGCGACCTCGTACGACTCCGAGGCGGCGAAGGCGCTCCACGCGGCGGACGACGGCTGTGTCACCGCCGTCCTCGGCGACCGCACCGGCACCTTCTTCGACTCCTTCCGCCGGCTCCCCGGAAACGACGGCGGCGTCAAGATCTCCTCGGTGCTGGGCAGCGTCAGCCAGCCGCTCATCGACAGCACCGGCGGCCGCAGCAGCCCCTTCGAGGGGGCGTACGTCACCGGGTGGTACCCGGTCTCCTCGGACGCCCGGTGGAACGAGATGCGCGAGGCGATCCGGAAGTACGCCTTCGAGGACGACACCATCGACCCGGCGGACTCGGCCGTGCAGACCACGTGGGTCGCGTACACCGTGCTGACGGCCGCCGTCGAAGCGCTGGGCGACGGCGGCACGGGCGCGTCGGCGGTCACCTCGGTGCTCAACCACGGGCTGAAGGTCGACACCGGCGGCCTCACCCCCGAACTGCGCTGGCGCTACCAGGACATGCTCGGCTCGGCCGCCTACCCCCGGATCGTCAACGGCACGGTCACCTTCCAGGTGGTCCGCGGGGGGCGGCTGGTGTCGCAGAAGAAGGGGTTCACGGACGTCACGGAGACCCTGTCCGACGCCAAGGCCGGACGGGGCTGAGAAGCCCCGGAGCCCCGGGCCCCGCACACGATGTGCGGGGCCCGGGGCTCCGGGGTGCTCGGGGCTCTTCGGGGCTCGTCCGGTTCAGAGCTCCGTGTAGGCGCGGGTGGTGAGGCCGTACTTCCCGGCGATGGCGTTCCACAGGCGGGACGCCTGCTTCTTCGCGGTGGTCGCCTCGCCGCTCTTCTCGCCGGCCTTGCTCGTCTCGTTGGTGCTTGCGGCCTTGCCGCCCTTGCAGGCCTTCTTGCCCTTCGCCTGGTGCGCCCAGTTCGCGTAGTGCTCGTCGGCCGAGGCAGAGGCCTCCCAGGCGCGGGTCAGGGAGGAGGCGAGCGCGGCGTTGTCCGGCAGCTGGTCGATCGCCACGCTCTTCAGCCGGGTCACCAGATCCCGGCGCTGCTGGGCGGCACCCTTGAGGTCGGAGGCCGCCTGGTCCAGGTCCTTGCAGCTCTTGATGTTCTCGACGGCGCCGATCACCGTCGTCCGGCTGTTGTTGCTGTCGGCGAGCAGCTTGTCCAGCTCCACCGCCTGCGGCTTCGCCGGGTCTTCGGCGGCGGGCGCCGAGGAGTCGGCGGCCGGTGAACTCGCCGAGGCCACCGGCTGCTTGTCGTCCTTCGACTCTCCGCCGCCGCTCAGCAGCGCACCGGCGCCGAGGCCGACGACCGCGCAGCCGATCACCACGGCCGCGATGAGCGGGATGTGCGCGGACCTGCGGCGCGGCGCGGGCTCGGGCTCGTACGCCTGCTGGGGGCTCTCGTACCCCTGGGGGCCCTGGGGTCCCTGGTAGCCGGGCGCGTACCCCTGCTGCTGGGCCTGGGGCGGGAGTTGGCCGCCGGGGTAGCCCTGGGGCGGTCCGGCGGGCTGCCCCTGGGGGTGGCCGCCGTAACTCTGGTGCGGGGGCTGCTGGTGCGCGGGGTCGACCCGGGGCATCTGCGTGGTGGCGCCGGCCGGCCCGTCGTTGCGGAAGAGGTTGTCGAACTCCGCGGGGGGCCGCCGGTCCTCCGGTGCCCCCGGGCGTATGTCGTACGGGGCGGCCGGGGTCGGCGGGATGTACTGGGTCGCGTCGCTGTCCTGCCCGCCCGGGACCGGTGCGATGAACTGCGTGGCGTCGGAGTCCCCGCCCGGCGCACCACCCGGTACGGCCTCCGGCGGCAGCGGCTGCGCGAACGGCTGCGGCTGCGCCGGGGGCATCGCCCCGCCCTGCTGCGGCGGCTGATACGGGTTCGGCTGCCCGCCCTGGTATCCGCCGGGCGCCGGGAGGTACTGCGTCTGCTGCGCCTGCGGGTCGTACGGGGCCTGCTGGTACGGGTCGGGGGCGCCGTACCCGCCCTGCTGCGGGTAACCGCCCTGCTGCGCATAGGGGGACGGCTGCTGCTGCCCCTGCGCCGAGGTGCCCGGATGCTGCTGCTGTGGCGCCTGGGACCCCCACGCCTGCCCGTCCCACGGGGAGCCGCCCGCGGGGGCGGACTCCTGCGGGCGGCCGTTCGCCGCCGCGGGGTTCCAGGGGGCACCACCGTCCGCGGGCAGCACGACACCTTCGTGGGCGGGCCGTACAGCAGGGAGCTGCTGATCGTCACCCTGTCCGCTCTGCGTCACCGGGACTCCTACGTGTCAACCTATGGAATCGTCGGCTCACGCTATCGGGTGGTTGCCCGGCTTCGCCAAGCGCGTCCGCGGCCCGCACCGTCCCTTCACGACCCGTACGGCTGCGCGACGCCCCCCGGGACATGGGGCGGCGAGCGGCGAACGGGCCTCCGCACACCGGAGGAACCCGCAGCTCAAGGGCGTGCCAACGCCGGGGCCCGCGCCCGGCCGGCACGCGCGGGACGGCACCCCGCGCACCCGGGCCGGGCGCCCGCACCGAGACATCCGCCACGTCGTCCGGGCACCGGAGCACGCGCACGTACCGGAGTGCGGTCGGCGCACACCTTCCCGTACGGCGCGTGCGGTGGCACGCGGTCCGAGCCGCCGGCCGCCCGCGCACGCCCGCGCGTCCGGCCCGCCACCCGTCAGGCGGCCTGCAGGTCCAGGCGCGCGCTGAACTCGCGGACCGACGACTCCTCCCCGTACGGCAGCAGCCGCTGCTGGAGGTCGTCGAGGTACTCCGCGCCCCGGCTGGAACGCACCGTCTCCAGCAGCTCCACCGCCCGCAGCCCGGTGTAGCAGGCCTGTTCGACCTCGCGCTGCTGGACCTGGGCGGAGGCGAGCAGCACCAGGGCGATGCCGCGGCGGCGGGCCCTGGTCTCCGGGAGCGCGGCGAGCGCCTCCTTCGCCCGCCGTGCGGCGGCGGTGCCCTGGCCCAGATCGCGGTGGCAGTGGGCGAGTTCGTCGGCGAGGTACCCCTCGTCGAAGTGCGTGATCCAGGACGGGTCGTCGCCGGAGGACGCGTCCGCCCGCTCCAGCGCCTCCACCGCCCGGCCGGCCACCTCCTCGCAGGTGCCCGCGTCGCCCAGGGCCGCGTGCCCGCGCGCCTCGGCGGCGAGGAACATCGCCTCGGCCCGCGGTGTCACCTGGCCGCGCGCACCCTCCTGCGCCGCGCGGGCGAGCTGCGCGATCTCCCGCGGGTTGCCGAGCTGGGCGGCGAGGTGGCTCATCGACGCGGCCAGCACATAACCGCCGTACGCCCGGTCCCCCGCCGCCTGTGCGAGGCGCAGCGCCTGGATGTAGTAGCGCTGGGCCAGTCCCGGTTGGCCGGTGTCGATCGCCATGTAGCCGCCGAGTTCGGTGAGCCGGGCCACCGCACCGAACAACTCCCGTCCCACCGACTCCCGGTACGCCCCCGAGAGCAGCCCGGAGACCACGCTGTTGAGGTAGTGGACCAGCACGGGCCGGACGTGCCCGCTGCCGAACCGGTGGTCGAGGTCGACCAGTGCGGCGGTCATCGCACGGACCGCTTCCACGTCCGAACGCCCCACCCGGGCACCCGCGTTGCGCGCGACCTGGGAGTCGGGCCCGGTGATCAGCCAGTCCCGGCTGGGCTCCACCAGGGCGGAGGAGGCGACGGTGGAGCCGGAGAGCAGGTCGCGGCGGCCGACATCACTGCGCCACAGCTCGCAGACCTGCTCGATGGCCCCGAGCACCGTCGGGGCGAACTGGAGGCCGACGCCGGAGGCCAGGTTCTTGCCGTTGGCCATGCCGATCTCGTCGATGGTGACCGTGCGGCCGAGCTTGCGGCCGATCGCCTCGGCGATGATGCCGGGCGCCCGACCCCGGGGCTGCTGCCCGCGCAGCCAACGGGCCACGGAGGTCTTGTCGTACCGGAGATCGAGTCCCCGTTCCGCGCCGACCATGTTGACCCTGCGGGCCAGGCCGGCGTTGGAACACGCCGCCTCCTGGATGAGGGTCTGGAGCCGTTCGTTCGGCTGTCGGGCTACGAGTGGTCTGGCTGCCATGTACTCCCCCTGGAGAACGCGGTGACGGGTGAACAGGTGGTGGCATCGGAACAAGTGGTGGCGTCGGAACAGGTGGTGGCATCACTGCCCGTCGCCGGCTCAAGCAATGCGCCCATTCCTCTGTATTCGGTACGACCGGCATGAGAGCTGCTGTTTTCGGCCACTTCACGCAAAAGACCCGTGCGCCCTGTCCCACGGCCCCGGAACAGCCCGAGGACCGGGCCGACGCACGGCCCTGGCGTTCCCTACCCACCCGTCGGCGCCCGGCCCCGCACGCGCCCCCGCCCGTGCATCCGTGCGCCCCGTATGCGGTGCCGATGCACCGGCACCGGTGGTTACGGGGCGGCGCACCGTAACCCCCGGTGGCACGGGGAGTTGTGCTGGACGTGGAAAAGCCGATCACAGTCACGGGCAGCGCCCCGCTCCCCCCGCAGCGCCGCGAGCAACTGCTCGACGCCGCCGTCCGGTACACGGAGGAACGCCACTGGGACGTGTTCCCGGGCAGCTGGCTGGAGGCGGTGGACGGACAGGAACGGTGCTGCTGCGGCGACGCCCACTGCGCCCTCCCCGGCGCGCACGCCCTGCGCCCCGACTGGGCGGGCCAGGCGACCGGCAGCGGGGCGGCGGCCCGCCGGATGTGGTCCAAGCACCCGGGCTCCTCCATCCTGCTGCCGGCCGGCCGCAGCTTCGACGTGATCGACGTGCCGGAGACGGCGGGCTTCCTGGCGCTCGCGCGGATGGAGCGGATGGAGCTCACCCTGGGCCCGGCCACCTGCACCCCCGACCGTCGCATGCTCTTCTTCGTCTCCCCCGGCGCCGCCGCCAAGGTCCCCGACCTCGTCATGCACCTCGGCTGGAACGCCGCGTCGATCGACCTCGTCGCGCGGGGCGAGGGACACTACGTCGCCGCCCCGCCGACCCGCGTCGGCGGCCGGGGCGCGGTCCAGTGGGCCCGCCGCCCCACCGCCGCCAACCGCTGGCTGCCCGAAGCGGAGGAGCTGGTCAGCCCGTTGGCGTACGCCTGTGCCCGCGAAGCGGCGGACGCGCGGACACGCCTTTCGTAGGCTGACCCCCACGAGCGGGGAGAGCGAAGGGTCGTGTCATGCCTGACCGGAGCGGGACGGATACCACCACGGACGCGGCGCAGGCGCCGCCCGCCGTGCGGGTGCGGGGGCTGTGGAAGCGGTTCGGGGGGCAGGTGGCCGTCTCCGGGATCGATCTGGATCTGCCGGCGGGCCGGTTCGTCGGCCTGGTCGGGCCGAACGGCGCGGGCAAGACGACCACGCTCTCCATGGTGACGGGGCTGCTGAGGCCCGACATGGGGAAGGTCGAGATCGGCGGCCACGACGTGTGGACCGATCCGGTCGCGGTGAAGGCACGGATCGGGGTGCTGCCCGAGGGGCTGCGGCTCTTCGAGCGGCTCTCCGGACAGGAACTCCTCGCCTACACCGGCCGGTTGCGCGGGATATCCGGCGCCGAGACCGACAAGCGGGCCTCCCAGCTGCTGGACGTCCTCGACCTGGGCGGCGCGCGGCACAAGCTCGTCGTCGACTACTCGACCGGGATGCGGAAGAAGATCGGGCTGGCCGCCGCTCTGCTGCACAATCCCGAAGTGCTCTTCCTGGACGAGCCGTTCGAGGGCGTCGACCCCGTCTCCGCGCAGGTCATCCGGGGAGTTCTGGAGCGCTACACCCGGTCCGGGGCCACCGTCGTGTTCTCCAGCCATGTGATGGAGCTGGTCGAGTCGCTCTGCGACTGGGTCGCGGTGATGGCGGCGGGCCGGATCGCGGCGCAGGGCCCGCTCGCCGAGGTGCGGGGCGCGGCGCCCTCGCTCCAGCAGGCGTTCCTGGACCTGGTGGGCGCGCGTGCGGTGGACGGTGGGGCCGGCCTCGACTGGCTGGGCGGCGGGCGATGAGCGTCCTCGACGGCCGGCCCGCACCGGCCGCCCCGCACGCCCCGGAGCCCGTGACGGAAGGGCTCGTCCCCCTCTTCGTACGCCTCAAGCTGACGCTGCTCCGCAACGGGCTGCGGCAGTCGAGCGGGCGGCTGGCGGCGTTCGTGGTGACCCTGGTCCTGGTGGTCCTGGTCGGGGCGGGGCAGTTGCTGGGGCTGGTGCTGCTGCGCGGCGAGGGGCGGGGCGCGGCCACCGTGGCGGTGCTGGCCACCGGGGTGCTCGCCCTGGGGTGGGCGGTGCTTCCGCTCTTCTTCCCCAGCGGGGACGAGACGCTGGACACGACCCGGCTGACGGTGCTGCCGCTCCGGCCGCGTCCGCTGGTACGGGCTCTGCTGGCGGCCTCGCTGGTCGGTATCGGGCCGCTGTTCGCGCTCTGTCTGCTGGTGGGCTCGGTGCTCGCGGTGGCGCACGGGGTGGGCGCGGTGGTCGTCGGGGTGGTCGCCGTACCGCTGGCGCTGCTGATCTGCGTGGCGCTGGCCCGGGCCGTCACCACGGCCAACATCCGGCTGCTGACCTCGCGCAGGGGCCGCGATCTCGCGGTGCTGAGCGGGCTGGTGATCGCGGTGGGCATGCAGCTCGTCAACCTCGGCGCCCAGCACCTCGGCGAGGCGGGCGGGCTCTCCGCCCTGGAGCCGGCCGCCGACGTGGTGCGGTGGCTGCCCGCCGCCTCGGCGATCGGCGCGGTGGACTCCGTGTCTGGCGGGGCGTACGGCGAGGCGGTGGCCCAACTCCTCATCTCGGTCGTGGCGTTGGGCGTACTGCTCCGGTGGTGGCGGAACGGTCTGGTGACGCTGCTGACGGCCCCGGACGGATCGACGGTCGACGCCTCCGGGCCGTCGCGCGGGAAGGACCGCGAGGGCCGGGGCCCGGGACTCGGCCGGCTGCTGCCCGAGGGCCGGACCCGCACGGTGATGGGCCGGAGCCTGCGGTACGTACTGCGGGACCCGAAGACGAAGGGGGCCTGGATCACCTCGCTCGCGGTCGGGCTGATCGTGCCCGTCTTCAACGCCCTGCAGGGCGCCGGCTCGGTCTACTTCGCCTGCTTCGCGCCGGTGCTCCTCGGGATGCAGATGTTCAACCAGTTCGGCCAGGACAACTCCGCGTTCTGGATGGTGGCGCAGACCATCGCCTCGCCCCGTGACGCGTACGTGGAGCTGCGGGCGCGCGCCACGGCGCTGGCGGCCGTCGCCGTGCCGTACACGGTGCTGGTCGGCGTGGTGCTCGCCGTGATGCTCGACGGCTGGGGGTCGCTGCCCGGGGTCGTCGGGATGCTGTTCGCCCTGCTCGGAGCGATGCTCGGGCTGGGCGCGACGGCGTCGGCCTTCTTCCCGTACTCGATCCCGCAGGGGAGCGGCTTCAAGAACGTGGTGCCGGGCCAGGGCGGGCTGGCCTTCCTGTCGTCCATGGTCGGCCTGCTGGGCTCGGCTGCGGCCGCCGCGCCGGTGATCGTCCTGACGGTGGTGCTGACCCTGACGGACCACGGCTCGCTCTGGCTCGTGGTGCCGGTGGGCGCGGGGTACGGGCTGCTCGCCGCATGGGCGGGGCTGCGGCTCGCGGCGGCGCGCACGGCGGCCCGGCTGCCGGAGATCCTCGCGGCGGTCAGCAGGGGGTGAGCCGCGTGCGGGGCCGGGCGGTCGGCAGGGGGTGAGCCGCACGCGGGGCTGGGCGGTCGGCAGGGGTGAGCCGCGTGCGGGGCCGCGGGGCCCCGCACGCGGCCGTCAGGACACCGCCCGTTCCGGGGTCGCGTCGAGTGCGGCCAGGAAGGGTTCGACCGCGGCGCGCCAGGCGTCCGGCCGGTCGTAGTGGGCGAGGTGGCCGGCGTCGGGCACCTCGGCGTACTGGCCGAGCGGCAGCACCCGGACCATCTCCTGGGCCTCGGCACGGCCCAGTTGGCCGTCTATCCCGCGCAGCACCAGGGTCGGGCAGCTGACCTGTGCCAGCTCCTCCCAGTGCGCGTCCAGGACCCAGGTCGCCCGGGACGCCAGCATCTGGCGGCGGGAGAAGACGGGCCGCCAGCCGTCGTCGGCCTCGGCCATCACCTCGGCGAAGAACTCGCCGCGTGCGGGGTTGGGGCGCTCCACCCACGGATCGTCCTCGCCGAACCACTTGCGGACGGCGGCGAGGGTCGCGAAGGGGAGCGGCCAGGAGTCGAACCAGTCGCTCCACTCGCGCTGGGTGGCGGCGCCCGGTGCGGAGGCCCGCATGTCGCAGACGACCAGGGCGCGGACGAGGTCGGGGCGTTTGGCGGCGAACTGCCAGGCGGAGAGGGCGCCCATGGCGTGCCCGACGAGGGTCACCGGGCCGAGGCCGAGCTGTTCGACCGCGCTCTCGACGTCGTCCACGTACGCGTCCCGGGTGTACGGGCCGTCCGCGGGCTTCTCGCTGCGGCCGTGGCCGCGCTGGTCGAGCCCGACCACGCGGTACCGCTCCGAGAGCCACTCGGCCTGCGCCGCCCAGTGGGTGGCCCGGCCCATCAGTCCGTGCAGCAGTAAGACCCCCGGCGCACTCGCTTCCTCCGCGCGCCCCTTGGGCGGATCGGTGAACTCCCAGGCCGCGAGCCGGACGCCGTCCGAGCCCGTCACATCGATGCGCCGCACCATATGTCCTGGCATCCCCTTCTGGTTCTCGATCACGGGTGGCCTCACCGTCACACTATCGAACCTTTATTCGAAAACGACGCGTCCGGCGGTCAACACCGCTCGTTCGGGTGACTACGTTCCATGATTGGCCGCCGCCGACCTGGGGAGATGTTCAGCGGGGAGCGGGCCGCTCGGGGATGACGGTCCGCGGGAACGACCCTGGGAGCTCGGGGCTCCGGGTCGACACCGGGGAGGACGGGCCCTGGCGCCTCCGGGCGCCGGGGTCTCCGGCCTCCCGGCCACCGCCTCCGCCGTGCTCGCGACCGCGGCGGGGGCGCGTGCGCCGTCGCACGCCCCCAGGGCGGCGCGGGTGCACTCCACGACCCGGCGCCGACGGCCGGGGAGCCGTGGACAGCCGGAGCACCGTGAACGGCCGGAGCACCGTGCGACGCGTCCCGTCGTGCGAACCGGGCCGCCCCGAGCGGTGCCCCGTGGAGGCGTACGTGGGCGCACGGGGGGCGCGTACCGCTGCACATGCTGGTACGACGGGCGCATTCCCTGCTCCTCCCCTGCCGCACGGCCCACCCGACCGGCGACCTCAGGTCATATGCCTGGCTTCAGCCTGGCACGCGAGGCGCCCGGCCGCTGCAATTCCGTACGGAAAAGAGAAAGCGGGCGTCACGGTTCGATGACCGTGACGCCCGCTTCTCCGGTCCCGTGCGGTGGGACGCGGGGCGTGGTGGATGTTCCGTACCTGATCGGAGCAGGTGCGGTGCCGTACGCCGCCCCCGGGCGGCCGCCGGCGCCTTCCCGGTACCCGGGGCGCGCGGCCCCCGCTCGTGCTCCCCCGTACCCGCCCGTGCTCCGGGTCGTGCTCCGGGCCGTGCTCCGGGCCGTGCGCACCCCTGCTCCGGCGGATGCTCCCGCGCCTGTTCCCGCGCCTGTTCGAGGGGGTCGCTCGGCGCTCGGCGACGAGGTGGTCGCTCAGCGCTCGGCGACGAGAGGGTCGCTCAGCGCTTGGCGACGAAGACGTGCGAGGCGACCTCGCTGTCCAGCTCCGCCGCCTCACCGCCCGAGCCGACCAGCACGCCGCCCGCCGCCGCCGTCACGCTGACGACGGCACCCGGCTGGACCCCGGCGCGCCGGAGCGTGTACATCAGCTGGGCGTCGGTCTGGATGGGCTCGCCGATCCGGCGCACCACGACGGTCTTGCCGTCGCTGCCCGGGTCCAGCTCGGCGAGGCTGACCATGCCCTGCTCCAGGAACGGATCGGCCTCGGCGTGCTCACCCAGCTCCTCCAGGCCCGGGATCGGGTTGCCGTACGGGGACTCCGTGGGGTGGCGCAGCAGCTCCAGCACCCGCCGCTCCACGGCCTCGCTCATCACGTGCTCCCAGCGGCAGGCCTCGGCGTGGACCTGCTCCCACTCCAGACCGATCACGTCGACGAGCAGGCACTCGGCGAGGCGGTGCTTGCGCATGACGCGGGTGGCCAGGCGCCGGCCCTCCTCGGTCAGCTCCAGGTGGCGGTCCCCGGCGACCTGGACCAGTCCGTCGCGCTCCATCCGGGCCACCGTCTGGCTGACCGTCGGACCGGACTGGTCCAGCCGCTCAGCGATACGGGCGCGCATCGGGACCACGCCTTCCTCTTCCAGTTCGAGGATGGTGCGGAGATACATCTCCGTGGTGTCGATCAGTCCGGACATTCGTGCCCCTCATAACTGTGACAGTGAAACGTCATACTGCCGTGTTGCTGCCGTCCTGTGGCCCTCGTCCAATTCTGACGCATCGCGCTGTCAACCGTGCCGTGCCCGTCGGCAGGGCAGGCCGCACACGGCCGGGGACACTCTTGACAGTGCGGTGGTCCGGACCGCAACGTGATCGGCACCTGAGGGCTGACCTTCGCGGGACACGCCCTGGACCCCACGCCGAAAGGGCTCCCCGATGAGCGAGAGCAAGCTGGCCGGCCAGTTCTTCGACGCGGCCATCGGGCTGCTGGCCCGGGTCCGCGACGAGGAGTCCGCCTCCGTCGCGGCGGCCGGGGCGGCGGTCGCCGACACCATCGCCGCGGGCGGCCGGCTCTTCGCCTTCGGCGCCGGGCACTCCTCGCTCGCCGCCCAGGACGTGGTGTACCGGGCGGGCGGCCCCGCCCTGATGAACCTCCTCGCGGTGCCGGGCACGGTCGGGGTCGACGTGATGCCCGCGACCCTCGGCTCGGCGCTGGAGCGGGTGGAGGGGCTCGCCACCACCGTGCTCGCGGCCAGCCCGGCCAGGGCGGGCGACCTGCTGGTGATCATCTCGCTCTCCGGCCGCAACACCCTGCCCGTCGAGATGGCCCGGGAGGCTCGGGCCCGCGGCCTCACCGTGATCGGGGTGACCTCGGTGGCGTACGCGGCCGCCACCTCGTCCCGGGCCGCCACGGGCGGTTTCCTGCTCGACCACTGCGACATCGTGCTGGACAGCAAGATCGCGGTGGGTGACGCGGAGCTGACCACCGACGGGGTCGGCGCCCCGTTCGCCCCCGCGTCCACCGTCGTGACCAGCGCGCTGATGCAGGCGACGATGGCCGCCGCGGCCGAGGAACTGGCCGCACGCGGCATCGAGCCGCCGCTGCTGCGCTCGGGCAACGTGGACGGCGGCCACGAGTGGAACCGGCGCGTGTTCGACGAGAACCGCGACCGGATCTTCTACCAGCACTAAAGCGTGTTGCAGAAGCCTGTGGGCGGGCAGGCGGAGCCGGGTTCCGCGCCTTTGTGGATCATGGTGTGAGGGCGTGGTTGTGCATGGTGGCG
>NZ_JBSFHV010000047.1:0-36393 GCF_053597235.1 Streptomyces sp. NPDC001493 | reverse complement strand
GGGTCGAGGCCGGAGCCGGAGGAGGTGACGGCGTCGGCCGGCACGTCGTCGGGGCTGACCGGGTGGCCGGCGACGGAGTTGTCCTTGACGACCGCCGCTTTGGCGGCGGTGACGGAGTCGACCAGTTTCGGGTTGTCTCCCGCGAGGTTGGTCGCTCCGGATACGAGCAGCTCGTACTGGGTGTTGACGGTATTGGTGGAGAGGCCGTCGGAGGGGCGGGGCTGGAACCATCTGAGGTCCGGGTCCGCCGTCTCCTGGCCGTCCTTGAGGGGCAGGTCGTAGCGCTGGCCGATCAGCTCGGAGCCGACCACCTCGCCGCTCGCCGTGATCTCGGAGCCGTCGGCGCGGCCCGGCATGAGGCCCTGGGCGATGCCGGTGATGACGAGGGGGTAGACGACGCCGCAGACCACGGTGAGTACGAGCAGGGCCCGCAGCGCCGCCCAGAGCAGTCGGCCGGTGTTTCCTGGGGAACTGGTCATGGCGGATCAGCCGATTCCGGGGATGAGGGAGATGATCAGGTCGATGATCTTGATGCCGATGAACGGGGCGATCAGGCCGCCGAGGCCGTACATCCCGAGGTTGCGCCGGAGCATGCTGTCCGCGCCGGCCGGCCGGTAGCGGACGCCCTTGAGGGCGAGCGGCACCAGCGCGAGGATGATCAGCGCGTTGAAGATGACGGCGGACAGGATCGCGGAGCGGGACGAGGACAGATCCATGATGTTGAGCTTGTCCAGCCCGGGGTAGGCCGCGGTGAACATGGCCGGGATGATCGCGAAGTACTTCGCGACGTCGTTGGCGATGGAGAACGTGGTGAGCGCGCCCCGGGTGATCAGGAGCTGCTTGCCGATTTCGACGATCTCGATCAGCTTGGTGGGGTTGGAGTCCAGGTCCACCATGTTCCCGGCCTCCTTGGCGGCCGAGGTGCCCGTGTTCATCGCCACGCCGACGTCGGCCTGGGCGAGCGCGGGGGCGTCGTTCGTACCGTCACCGGTCATCGCGACGAGCTTGCCGCCCGCCTGCTCCCGCTTGATGAGGGCCATCTTGTCCTCGGGCGTCGCCTCGGCGAGGAAGTCGTCGACCCCCGCCTCCTCGGCGATCGCCTTCGCGGTCAGCGGGTTGTCCCCGGTGATCATCACCGTGCGGATGCCCATCCGGCGCAGCTCGTCGAACCGCTCCCGCATGCCCTCCTTGACCACGTCCTTCAGGTGCACCACACCCAGCACCCGGGCGCCCCGGTCGTCGTGCACGGCCACCAGGAGCGGGGTGCCCCCGGCCGCGGAGATCGCGTCGGACAGCGGTCCGGCATCCTCGGAGACCGTACCGCCCTGCCCACGGACCCAGTCGAGTACGGAACCCGACGCGCCCTTGCGTACGGAGCGGCCCTCCACGTCCACGCCCGACATGCGGGTCTGAGCGGTGAACTCGACCCAGACGGCATCCGACAACTCTCCCTGATGGCGTTCGCGCAGTCCGTACTTCTCCTTGGCGAGGACCACGATCGAGCGGCCCTCGGGGGTCTCGTCGGCGAGCGAGGAGAGCTGGGCGGCGTCGGCGAGCTCCGCCTCGGTCACCCCGGTGACCGGGAGGAACTCGGCGGCCTGGCGGTTGCCGAGGGTGATGGTGCCGGTCTTGTCGAGCAGCAGCGTCGACACGTCGCCCGCGGCTTCGACGGCCCGGCCGGACATGGCCAGGACGTTGCGCTGCACCAGCCGGTCCATACCGGCGATACCGATCGCGGAGAGCAGCGCGCCGATCGTGGTCGGGATCAGACAGACCAATAGCGCCGCAAGGACGATCATCGACTGCTTCTGACCGGCGTAGACCGCGAACGGCTGCAGGCTGACGACGGCGAGCAGGAAGACGATCGTCAGCGACGCCAGCAGGATGTTCAGCGCGATCTCGTTCGGCGTCTTCTGCCGCGCCGCGCCCTCGACCAAGTTGATCATCCGGTCGATGAAGGTCTCGCCCGGCTTCGTCGTGATCTTGATCAGGACGCGGTCGGAGAGGACCTTCGTGCCGCCGGTGACCGCACTGCGGTCACCGCCCGACTCACGGATCACCGGAGCCGACTCGCCCGTGATCGCGGACTCGTCGACCGAGGCCACACCCTCCACCACGTCACCGTCGCCCGGAATGACATCTCCGGACTCGCACACGACCAGATCGCCGACGCGCAGCTCGGTGCCGGGAACCTGCTCCTCCTTCCCGCCGACGATCCGGCGGGCGACCGTGTCGGTCTTGGCCTTGCGCAGGGTGTCGGCCTGCGCCTTGCCGCGTCCCTCGGCCACCGCCTCGGCGAGGTTGGCGAAGATCGTCGTCAGCCAGAGCCAGGCGGCGATGGCCCAGCCGAACCAGTCGCTCGGGTCCGTGGCCGCCAGCACGGTGGTGAAGACCGACCCGATCAGCACCACGAACATGACCGGGGACTTGACCATCACCCGGGGATCGAGCTTCCGTACGGCATCGGGGAGCGACCTGAGCAGCTGCTGAGGATCGAAGAGGCCACCGCCGACGCGCCCTTCGCCGCCCTGACGGCCGGTGGGTGCGTCCTGGTGCGGTGCCCGGGACGGGGTGACAGCGGACATGGAGTCCTCTTGCTCTGGACCGGTGGTCATGACGCCAGCCCTTCGGCGAGCGGACCCAGCGCGAGCGCCGGGAAATAGGTCAGACCGGTGACGATCAGGATCGTGCCGGCCAGCAGCCCGCTGAAGAGCGGCTTGTGGGTGCTCAGGGTCCCCGTTGTCGCCGGTACGGGCTTCTGCGCGGCGAGCGAACCCGCCAGGGCGAGGACGAACACCATGGGCAGGAACCGGCCGAGGAGCATCGCGATCCCGAGCGTGGTGTTGAACCACTGGGTGTCGGCGTTCAGGCCCGCGAACGCGGAGCCGTTGTTATTGGCGCCGGAGGTGTAGGCGTAGAGGATCTCCGAGAAGCCGTGCGCACCCGGGTTCAGCATCGAACGCGGAGGGGTCGGCAGCGCCATCGCGGTGGCCGCGAAGCCGAGCACCAGGGCCGGGGTGATCAGGATGTAGCAGGCCGCGAACTTGATCTCGCGGGTACCGATCTTCTTCCCCAGGTACTCCGGCGTGCGCCCCACCATCAGACCGGCGATGAACACCGCGATGATCGCCATGATCAAAATGCCGTAGAGCCCCGATCCGGTACCACCGGGAGCGACCTCGCCGAGCTGCATGCCCAGCAGGGCGATGCCGCCGCCGAGGCCCGTGAACGAGGAGAGGAACGCGTTCACGGCCCCGGTCGACGTCACTGTCGTGGCCACGGCGAAGATGGACGAGCCGCCGATGCCGAAGCGGGCCTCCTTGCCCTCCGTCGCCCCGCCGGCGATGTCGAACGCGGGGCCGTGGTGGGCGAACTCGGTCCACATCATCAGGGCGGTGAAGCCGACCCAGATGAGGGCCATCGTGCCGAGGATCGCGTACCCCTGCTGGAGCGAGCCGACCATCCGCCCGAAGGTACGGGTCAGGGCGGAGGGGATGAGGAGGATCAGGAAGACCTCGAAGAGGTTGGAGAGCCCGTTGGGGTTCTCGTAGGGGTGGGCGGAGTTGGCGTTGAAGTAACCGCCGCCGTTGGTCCCCAGCTCCTTGATGGCCTCCTGGGAGGCGACGGCCCCGCCGTTCCACTGCTGCGAGCCGCCCATGAACTGGCCGACCCCGTGGATGCCGGCGAAGTTCTGGATGGCACCCGTGGCCACCAGCACGACGGCCCCGATCACCGCGATCGGCAGCAGGACGCGGACAGTGCCGCGGACCAGGTCGGCCCAGAAGTTGCCGAGTTCGCCCGTACCCGTACGGGCGAACGCGCGGACGAGCGCGACGGCGACGGCCATGCCGACGGCGGCGGAGAGGAAGTTCTGCACCGCGAGGCCGCCGGTCTGTACGACGTGGCCCATGGCCTGCTCGCCGTAGTACGACTGCCAGTTGGTGTTGGCGACGAAGGACGCCGCAGTGTTGAACGCCTGGTCCGGATCGATCGACGAGAACCCGAGGGAACCCGGCAGGCCCCCCTGCACCCGCTGCAACAGGTACAGGAAGAGAACGCTCACGGCGGAGAAGGCCAGCACCCCGCGCAGGTACGCGGGCCAGCGCATCTGGGTGTCCGGGTTGGCGCCGACGGCCTTGTACGTCCACTTCTCGACGCGCAGGTGCTTGCCGGAGGAGTAGACGCGGGCCATGTGGTCGCCGAGCGGGCGATAGGCCAGGCCGAGCGCCACGAGGAGTGCGAGGACCTGGAGCACACCGGCGAGGACGGGACTCATGTCGGGCTAGAACCTCTCCGGGTACAGAAGGGCGAGGACGAGGTAGCCCAGCAGGGCGACGGCCACGACGAGGCCGACGATGTTCTCGGCAGTCACAGCTTCGCCACCCCCCTGGCGATCAGGACCACCAGCGCGAAGACCGCGATCGTGGTGACGACGAAGACCACGTCGGCCATTCCATGCTCCTCGGGCCGTGCGTCGGGCAGGGCCACCCCTCGAACCAGCCGGCTCCCCGCGGAAGCCTCCGGCTGGAGCCGGACCCTCGGACACCCAGCAAATCCCCGGGGCAGCCGGTTCCGCCTGTCGTGGACGACGCGCCGGCGGCCGTCGGCGCTTCTTTGACGTACTGCGGACAAGGCGGCCGCCCCGGCGGGGAAAGGGGAAGGCGTTTAGCCCGTCCGAGGCGAGTCGCCACCGCCCGGCTGTTGCCACGGCCCGGCTGACACCGGCGCCCCGCGGGCATGCCGCCTGCTGCCCCCGCCGCGTCCCGCTGTCCCGCCCCGGTCCCCTACGGCCCGTCAGGTGGCGTCCGGAGCGGTCGGCGCTCCCCGCGTGAGGATGTCGAGTCCGCGCCGGGTCGTCGCCAGAACGACCCGGTCGCCCGCCCTCAGGACGCGGCCGTGGGGAGGGCGCCAGTCGAAGCCGGCGCGGTCGGAGAGGTCCTGGCCGCCGAGGGTGTCGGAGGGGGATCCGGCGGGCGTTCCCGAAACCGCGGATCCCACGGCGAGGACGCGCCACTCGTTCCGGGCGAACGCCTCGTGGACGGAGAAGCCCTCCAGCGCCGGATGGCCGGCCACGTCCACCGTGGTGAACAGGAGCACTCCTCGCTCGACCGGCATCACGCCCAGGACGTGGCGGCCCATCATCGCTGCGGCGAACGCCGGCGAGGCGAGCGCCGAGACGCTCCGGCTACGGGTCACCGCGTCCGGATAGGAGGCGCGCAGGGTGAGCGAGACGGTGGCCGCGAAGTCGTCGTCGTACAGCCGCATCACCGCCCGTACGTCCGAGTTGGCCTCGCGCGCGGCCATGACGATGTCGAGGTTGGCGCTGTCGTCGCTGGTCAGGACGAGCAGGGAAGCGCTGTGCCCGATCCGGGCGAGGTCCAGGGCGCGGGGACCGGTGGCGTCCTCCAGGATGAGGGGCACACCGAGCTCCCGGGCCACCGCGACGCCCCGTGCCTGAGGATCGCGTTCGACGGCGACGACCCGGTGATGGGCGGAGCGCAGCCGGACCAGGACCCTGGTGCCCACCTTGCCGAGCCCGACGAGCACGATGTGGTCCCTCAGGTCGTCGGAGGGCAGGTGGTTGATCGACGCGGCCCGGAAGGCGCCGGTGGCGTTGATGGTGGCGGCCACCACGAGCGGGAGGATCGCGATGCCGGTGAAGCCCGCGATCAGCTGGAGGAACTTGCGGGCCCGGGGTTCTGCGGTGGCGGGATCGCCCATGGTGAAGATGTCCAGCAGCGGAAGGTACACCGCCTTCCACAGGGGTATGCCGTCGACGGCCGCGTAGGTCGCGAGGGAGAGCAGCGCCACGACCGCTGCCAGCACGCCGAAGACGGAGGTCATCTCGCGTGAGACGAACACCTTCCACGGCAGGTGGGTGAGCCGTTCACGTAGCCAGCCGCCGATTCCGCGGGAGGCCGAGGGGGGTTCCAGTGTGCGGTCGGCGGTGACTTCCTCCAGCATGAGCCGGCCGTGCGTGAACTGGCTGTTGTAGGCGGTGACGGTGTCCGGCAGGAGCTGGGTTCCCCCGTCCCCGGGGGTTTCCGCGCTGTCCTCGCTGCGTGGGTCGTGCCGGTCCGTTCCGGAGAAGACGGCCAGGGTGGCGAGATCTGCCGTGTGCGGGGGAGTGCCGGCCGGGCGGACCACTCCGCGGAAGACCTTGCCCGCGACCTGGAGGGTGTGGCCGTGGCCGAGCGCCGCCGCGGCGACCAGCTCGGGAACCGCCGTGTCGGCGTCGGAGAGCACCGTGGTCGACGTGTCGAGCGGCAGGTCGGTCGGCGGGGCGTCCTGGGGCGAAGCCTCCGGCCGGTTCCGGCGGGCCAGGACGGCACGGTCCAGAAGCTGTTCCAGATGACGACCGCGTTCACGGTGGTACATCCGGATGACCAGGCGGACGGACGGATTGATGCTCCGGGCGAGCAGGGCCGCCATCATGTTGGTCTGGTCGTCGCCGTAGGTCAGGGCGAGGGCGGCGGCCTGTTCGACCCCTGCCGCCCGGAGTGTCTGCTCGTCGGGACGTGCCGCTACCAGCAGCTCGATGCCGGAGGAGGGGTCCCGGTGGAGCGCGTCGATCTCTCCGCCGTGCTCGTGATGGCGGGACGGCAGGACGACGGTGACGGTCTCTCCGCACACCGCGTCGAGTTCGACCGCGAGGCGGCGGGCCAGGCCGTCGTCACCGCAGATCACCATGTGCCCCGAGCGCGGGGTGTCGTGCGGGACGGCTGAAGAAGTCGTGATCACACGCGTCAGCCTGCCGTTTCCATGGTGTTCGATTCCAGCCCGGCCGGAAGTCCGGCGTCAACGTTCCGTATGGAAAGGGCCGATGGCCGAGATCCATCGCCGTTCCGGGGCAGGGCCGGGCACTTCGCGGCAACCGTGCCCCTCCGGGTTCGGTCCCGGCGTCAGAACTCCCCGCCCGGTGCGGTCGTGCGGTTTCCGCCGTGCGGGCTGCCGCCCACTTCGAAGTAGACAGAACGTTCTGCCTCGACGTGGCGTCAATTCTGTGGCACACTACCTGGACAAGAACGACCGTTCTGTCTATTGGTGAATGAGGTTCCTGTGACCAAGCCTTCGATCCGGCGATCCGCCCTGATCGCCGCCGCTCTCGCCGCCGTAGCGGCCGTCTGCATCCCCGCCGCCGACGCCGTCGGACACCACGACGCCGCGCCCAAGCCCACTGTCGTCTTCGTGCACGGAGCCTTCGCGGATTCCTCCGGCTGGTACGGCGCGATGGACCGCCTGCGCAAGGACGGCTATCCGGTCCGTGCCGCGAGCAACCCGCTGCGCGGCCTCTCCGGCGACTCCGCCTACGTGCGGGACTTCCTCGACAGCGTCGAGGGGCCGGTCATCCTCGTCGGCCACTCGTACGGTGGGGAGGTCATCACCGACGCGGCCGCGGGCGACCCGGACGTCAAGGCCCTCGTATACGTGGCGGCCTCGGTTCCGGACGTCGGTGAGTCGCTGGCCGACCTGACCGCCCATCCGGTCGACCACCCCGCGACGCCCCTGCCGTTGCAGGAGGTGGAGTTCACCAAGCCGGACGGAAGCCAGGGCGACGACGTGTACATCGACCGGGCCAAGTTCCGCGAGGTCTTCGCCGCGGACGTCGATCCGGCCGTGGCGGCCGACATGGCGGACGCGCAGGAGCCGATCGACCTGGCGGCCCTCAACCAGACCGCCACGGCGGCCGCGTGGAAGACGATTCCCTCGTGGTACCTGGTCGCCAAGCAGGACAAGGCGATCAGCCCGGACCTCGAACGCTGGATGGCCAAGCGCATCGGGGCGCACACCGTCGAGATCGACTCCTCGCACGCCGCCATGGTCGGCCACCCCGGAGCGGTCGCGGACCTGGTCGAGCAGGCGGACCGCGGTACCCGCTGACACATCCTCACATGCACCGTGACGTCTCACCCGATCGGGGAAGTGTGGGTCCGCAGGGCTCGGTCCGGGTGCCTTTCCAGAGGTACGCGCATGCGGGCAGAGCCCCTCGGCGGAACAGAACACTCCGCGTCGCGGTCGGCGTCGCTCCGGCGTTCCCGGCGGTGAGCCGGTCGTACGCGCTGCGGGTGCCGGGGCCGCTTCGTCGGTTCCGGGCGGCGGAGCCCGATCCCGCGTGCGAGGTCGGGACAGTCGCGCCGGAGCGGAGAAGGCGCCGGAAGCACGCGCGGAAGCCACGCACATCACCAACACCGCGACCGCGCCGGACGGGCGGAACCCGGCAGATGGGCCCACGCGGCCTCACATCAGGGATCTCAGCACGTCGACCTCACAGCCCGGCGCGGACGGGTCGAAGCCGTGCTCGATCAGCCAGCGAACTGCCAGCAGGCTTCGCAACGACCACCACGCGCGAATCACGTCGAGGTCGATGTCGGTGCCATAACCGGTGATGACGTCCTCGAGGTGCTCCTCGTGTCCGAGTGTCAAGGTGGCGAGGTCGTACAGGGCATCACCCCGGCCCGCCTCGGACCAGTCGATGATGCCGGTGACCTCGTCGTCGACGAAGACGTGCGCGATCTGCAGGTCGCCGTGGGTGAACACCGGAGTCCACGGCCGGAGCGCCGCCTCGGCGACCCGGCGGTTGCGGGTGACCAGGCCGGCGGGGAGGAGGCCGTCCGTCACGAGCGACTCGCACGCGTCGTCGAGTTCCGCCGCCAGCGCGACGCCGCTCCGACCGGCCCGGCCGGGCCGGGGCGGCAGCGGCGCTTCGTGCAGCTTCCGGATGGCGGCGCCCGCCGCGGCCCACGCCGCCGGTGACCCGGTCGACGGTCCGCCGAGGCGCCCGAGCGCCGTCCCCGGGAGTGCGGCGATCGCGAGCACGGGTGGCTTGCGCCACAGGACCTCCGGGGTCGGGACCGGCGCGAGGGACATCGCCTCGACCTCGGCATCGACGCGCGCCCGATCGGCGTCCACCTTCAGGAACACGTCGCCGACGCGCAGGGTCGCGCGCTCGGAATGGGCGACGACGACTTCGATCTCATCCATGGGTGACCAGTGTCCCGGGGATGACTGCAGGCGTACCCGGTTCGTCGCATGCGAGGAGACGGGCGGCCCGCGTCCCGCTGCCGGCGGACCGTGCACGGCGCCGGCCAGTCCCACCCCTTCGGTCAGGAGTCCGAGAGCCGCCGGGTGCCAAGGACAGCTGCACCAAGAACGGCCAGACGCGAGAGAGTCCCCTCCTGGAGAAGAGCATCCTCAGTGCTCCGGACAGAGTGCACAGGGCTGTCCGCCCGTACCCGGAGGCCGAAACCGGGCAGGCCTCCTCAGCTGGCCGGGCCGCCGACGAGGACCGACCAGCCGCCGTCCACCCGCAGAGTCGTGCCCGTGGCCGCGCGGAGCGCGGGGTCGGCCGCCAACGCCACCGCGGCGGCGACATCCTCGGGCTCAAGCACACGGCCCAGTACTGACTCGCGGGCGAGGACGGTGCCGCGTTCGCCGGCCAGGACTTCGGCGGTGGCCGGTGTCCGGACCGCGCCGGGCGCGACGACGAGGACGCTGATACCGTCGCGCGCGCTCTCCGCGGCGACGTGGCGGGCGAAGGTGGCCAGCGCGGATTTTGCTGTGCCGTGCGCGAGTCGTCCTTCACCGACGTAGTCCGCTGCGGTGCTGCCGATGTAGATGATCCGGCCCGCCCGCTGCGCCCGCATCGGCGTGAGGACGCGTTTGGTGATGTGGAAGGCACCGGCAAGCTCGCCGGTGACCTTGGCCGCAAACGCCTCCCACTCCAGGTCGGCCAGCGCGGCGAACGGCGGTGGTGCGGTATTGGCGTTGACGACGACGGTGTCGATCCGCCCGTGGGCTGCGAGGATCCCGGTCACCAGCTCATCGACAGCGGTCGGGTCGGTGACGTCGGCCCTGGCGCTCGACGCGCGGCCGCCCGTCGCCTCGATGCCATGAACGGTCTTGGCGGCGTCGGCCGCACCGGTGCGGTAGTTGACGATCACGTGATGCCCCGTCATTCCGAGGTGCCGTGCGACGGCCGCCCCCAGACCACGGCCGGCACCGGTGACGAGTGTGGTCGGTGGCACGCTTCCTCCTCGGTCGTGAACAGGTCACTAACCTAGGGAAAGCGCCGCTGCGGCGGAAGGCGCTCACCCCGTGGTGCGGTGCTCTCCCGTCGGTGAGTGCGCAGTCCAGGAGACCGGGAGAGGCGCGATGAGTGACGTGTTCCACAAGGACTGCCCGGCGCGCGAGGTGCTGGGGCATCTCGCCGGCCGGTGGACGATCCTGATCCTCACGGCGCTGCTGGCCGAACCGTTGCGCTATCACGAACTACGTACGGTGGTCACCGGAATCAGCGACAAGAGCCTCGCCGCCACGCTCCGATCGCTCCAGCACGACGGCCTGGTGCACCGCCAGGTCGGCACGGGGCAGCCGCCATCGGTGACGTACTCGGTCACCAGCCTGGGGCGCGGCGCGGCCGCGGCACTGGACCCGCTCCTGCAATGGATCCGCGCCAATGCGGCGGAGATCACGGCACGCCCCGAGAAGTGACCGGCCGTTGCGGGCAGGGCGGATGACAGGTACCAGAAGGCCGGCACTCGGGCATCCGCTCGACGTGACTCGGTCGGAACGCCCCACGTGCTTCGCTTAGTGTGTCGGTGTGTTAGCCGTCAGTAGTCGGTGGGTGCCTGATCGGGCGTCGGCGGTTCGTGCAGGGGAGTGGGAGTGGGTTTCACGGTTACAGCCGGACCGGTAGACCGCGCGGTGAGCGAGCTGGACAGCCAGCAGTGGCACGAAGCGCTCAAGCAGCTCGTGGGAGCTGAGAACGACGATACCGCGATGGTTGGTGATGCGGTCCGCCGCCACCGCGCGGGTCTGCTGACGGTAAGGGACATGCGCCTGGTACTGCTGGCCCGGGCTGATGCGCCGGCGTGGGCGCCTGTCCGGCAGGCTGTGATCGAAGCCCTGTCCGCCCACCCGCACATGGCCCGGCAGGTCCTGACCACCCATGTCCAGGTGGAGGTCTGGCCGCCCTTGCGGTTCGAGGACACGGCCACTGCTCCGGGCGCCGGGGGGAAGTTCACCGTTGCTGCCGTGGCCGGCCCGGTCGAATCCCCGGTGACGGGTCCGGCCCAGTCGGCCTCCAGCAGCAAGGAGGCCAAGGACCGGGCCGCGCTCGCCTTGCTGGCCCGTTTTGCCGGGGCTGTCTTGCCAGGCCAGGAGTCGGCTGGTCCCGGCGCGGTGGAGCGTGTGGTCCTGCCGGGGATGTTCACGGAGGTTTTCGAGCAGCGTTTGAGCCGGGAGGCGGGATCCGGGCGAGGTCCTGCTCCTGACCTGGAGGCAGAGGTCCTGCGTCGTGCCCGCACGTCGCGGTTGCGGCACAGCGACTTGTACGTTCTGCTGCTCGAAGCCCGTGGCCCGGCCTGGGCGGTCGCTCGTGAAGCCGCCCTCGTGCGGGCGGTGGCGATGCCGCCGGCTCCGGCCCGGCTCCTGGACCAGTATGCCGAGCGGCATGGTGTGGACCAGGGTCTCAGCTACGAGGAAGACATCGACGAGCTGGGCCGTCATCACACGCGAGCGGAGCTGGTGACGGGGGAGGGGACGTCGATCGGCCCGGTGCGCTCCGCCGCGACGCGCAAGACGGCCCGGCACTACGCGGTGTGCGCGCTGCTCGCCCACATCGCGGACCTGCCCGAACCAGCCTGCCCGGCCGCCGACAAGCCGGCGGTCACGCCGAGGATCACGGTTCCCGCACCGGACCAGGATCCGGTCAAGTATCTCAACAAGGCTCATCAGCTCGACCTCGTCACCAAGCCCGGGTCGACCGTGCGCGCGCTGGGTTCCTCGAAGGAGGTCACGTACTCCTGTCGGCACCTGGCGTCCGGCACGCTGGTGAAGGCGACCGCCTCCGGCCCGGACAAGACTGCCGCACGCCGGGCGGCGGCGCTGAAGCTGCTGCGCAAGCTCCAGACTCTCGATCACGCGGCCCCTGCTCCGGCGGAGGACGACGCGGAGGGCGATGCGGGGGCCGCCACGGGTGAGGTCCGGTCCCTCCGCCCGGACGGGCCTTCCACCGCGCCGGTGCCGGTGCTGCCCTTCGTCCCCCGCGCGCCCGGGCCGGCGCTGCGTGCCGTCCTCGAGGTGCGGGACCGTCCGGCGCCGGCTCTGCTGCGGTGCGCGATCTCTGCCGGCTGCACGGTCACGTTCGTGCCCGCCGATACCGGGCGGCCGGCCGTGTGGCGGGTGCGGGACGACGGCCGGCAGGCGCTGCCCATGACCGGGCTGCCCGCCCCCTTGGCCGCCGAGGCGGGTCCCCACGGCCAGGCAGGCTGGCGCCTGTCTCTTCTTGAGGGCCTGCCGGTCCTGTGCCGTACGCACCACGGCGCGAGTTCGGCGGCAGTGTTCTGGCAGCGGGCACTGCACATCGCCCTGCAGCTGATCGCGGCGCGGCTGGTCCATCCCGCTTACGGCGACGACGGCCGGGCGGTGTGGCGTGTCGGCCCGATCCCGGCGAACGCCGAGCATGCCCTGACCGCGCTCGCTGCCGCCGCGCCCACTGGGGCGACGCCGCCGGCGCTGCCGGTCCGCCAGGCGCTCAGCGCCGTGGCCGACGCGGTCGCCGACGCGCTGGTCCGTACCCCGGCGGCCGCTCTGTTCGGTACCGGCCCCTGGACGCACCCCGACCGGACGGCGGTGGACGCCGCTTGCGAGCAGGCGGTCCGCGTCTGGCTCGACGGGGTGGAGGAGCAGGCGGACGGCGGCCCGGCCCCGCAGGTGATCCTGCGCATCGAGGATCCCAGCGACGACCAGGCCGCCGCAGGCTGCCTCACCGCCGAACTGCACCTGGCACCCGCCGCCGACACCGATGTCGCGGCCGACACCGCCGCCGACACCGATGTTGCCGCCAGTGTGGACGCCAGTGTGGACGCCGGGGTGGCCGCCGGGGTGGGCGCGGTGCCGGCCGCGCTCCTCTGGTCGGGCGCGGCCCGCCTTGCCGGCCAGCAGTCGCATACGGTCCGCCCACGTGTCCGTCGCGTCCTGCGCCGGGCGGCACGCCGGTGTCCCGCACTGGCCGGACTCGCCGCTCAGGACCGCCCCGGGCGCTGCACGCTGTACCCGGCGGAGGTCGAGGCGCTGCTGGAGCAGGAAACCGAACTCGCCGAGCACGGCGTGCGGGTGGTGTGGCCCGAGCGTCTGCGCACCGCTCTGCAGGCCGCCGCGGTCATCGGTACCGAGCCCGCCACCGGCCCGGCCGTACGCCGGTCTGCGGGCGAGGCGCCCCGGTTCAGCGTCACCGCGCTCCTGGACTTCCGCTGGCAGATCGCCCTGGACGGGGTGCCGCTCAGCGAGGAGGAGATGGACGCCCTCGCCGAAGCGGCCCGGCCCCTGGTACGCGTCCGCGGCCACTGGGTCCTGGCCGACCCCGTCCTTCGCCGGCGGGCGCGGCACCGTCCGCTGGGACAGTTGCCGGGCACGCAGGCGCTGACCGCCGCGCTGGCCGGCACGGTGACGGTCGACGGCACGGTCGTCGCCTGTCGGACCGCCGGGCTGCTCGCCGAGGTGATCGGTGTGCTCACCAGCGGCGAACACCATCCCGAGACGGTGCCTGCCCCCGCCGGTCTGGGCGCGACGCTGCGCGGCTACCAGCAGCGGGCCCTGACCTGGCTCGCCCATACCACCAACCTCGGCTTCGGGGCGGTCCTCGCCGACGACATGGGCCTGGGCAAGACGCTCACCGCGCTCGCCTTCACCCTCCACCACCAGCTGCACTCCCCGGGCCCGGTCCTGGTCGTCTGCCCGGCTTCCCTGGTCGCCACCTGGTACCGGGAGGCCGCGAAGTTCGCGCCCGGCCTGAACGTCCTCGCCTACCACGGACCCGACCGCACCCTGGAGAAGGTCACCGACGCCACGGTGGTGGTCACCACCTACGGTGTGCTGCGCCGTGACCAGGTCCGCCTGGGCGGCCGGACCTGGTCGCTGGTCATCGCCGACGAAGCCCAGTACGCGAAGAATCCCCTCTCCACGACCGCCCGGAACCTGCGCGCCCTGCCCTCCACCACACGCCTGGCGTTGACCGGTACCCCGGTGGAGAACAATCTCTCCGAGCTGTGGGCCCTGCTGGACTGGGTCAATCCGGGCCTCTTCGGCCCGCTGAAGGCCTACCGGTCCCGGTGGGCGAACGCGGCGGAGAAGGATCCCGGTGGCGACAGGGCCGTCGAACTCGGCCGGATCATCGCACCGTTCCTGCTGCGGCGACGCAAAACGGACCCCGGGATCGCCCCGGAGCTCCCCGCCAAGATCGACCAGCCGCGGCACGTCCGGCTCACCACTGAACAGGCCGGCCTCTACGAGGCCCTCGTCCGCGAGACCCTCCAGCAGATCCAGGAGGCCAGCGGCATCGCCCGCAACGGGCTCGTCTTCAAGCTGCTCACCGCTCTGAAGAAGATCACCAACCACCCTGCGCACTACCTGCGCGAGGAGCCGGACACCGTGACGGGCACCGCCGAGTTCACCGCCCGCTCGGCCAAGACCGCGGCCCTGATGGATCTTCTCGAGGCGGTTCGGCTGCGCTCGGAGGCCTCGCTCATCTTCACCAGCTACGTGACCATGGGACATCTGCTCCATCGCCACCTCGACCGGCACGGCTACGCCCCGCTCTTCCTCCACGGTGCCACCGGGCTGCCCGAGCGCCAGCGGATGGTCGACGCCTTCCAGGCCGGCCTGCACCCCGTGATGATCCTCTCCCTCAGGGCGGCGGGGACCGGGCTGACCCTCACCCGCGCCGCCCACGTCATCCACTACGACCGAAGCTGGAACGCGGCCATCGAGGACCAGGCCACCGACCGCGCCCACCGCATCGGCCAGCGGCAAGCCGTCACGGTGCACCGTCTCATCACCGAGCACACCGTCGAGGACCGGATCGATGAACTCCTCACCCACAAACGCGCCCTGGCCTCCGCCGTTTTGACCGGTGGCGACCGTGCCCTCACCCAGCTCACCGACCGGGAACTCGCCGAACTCGTCACTCTGGGAGCCCAGCGATGACCCGCCCCGCCGACGTGTGGGCCCGCGCCCTGACCGCCGCTCTCACCGCCACCACGGACACCGCGATCCTGCGTGCCGCACACCGTCTCCTCGCCGTCGAGGATTCCCAGCTCAACGTGAACAAGGGCTTCGCCACCGCCAAGTTCCCCCTGCCCGACGGCCGGCCCGTCCGCCCCCGTCTCGTCGTCGAAGAACTCACCGGCGCGCAGTGGGACAGCATCGAAGCAGCGATCGCCGCGCATGCCCCCGGCACCGGTACCATCGGCGACGAATTCGCCGATCCCGGCCGCACCGCGGGCATCGCGCTGCTTCCCTCCGCGCAGGATCTCTCCCACGCCTGTACCTGCACCCCTGTGCCCGCCGCCTCCTGCGTGCACACCGTCGCCGTCGGACTTCTCGTCGCCGAACGGCTCCGTACCACAGCCGCCCCGATCTTCACCCTCCGCGGCCGCCCCCAGCAGCACATCAAGAAGCGCCTGCGGGTCACCGGCGGCTCCACCGTCGCGGCTTCCCCGGCCCGGGATCCGGCAGCCGTCGTGCTGCCGGCGACCGGCCCCGTTGTGAGCATTCCGGCCCAGCAATCCGCCCCGATGCCCGAACCCGCCGACCTCGACCTCGCCGACGCCCGCCCTGTCCTCACCGGACCGCTCCCGCCGCCACCCGCGCCGCTGCCCGAACTGCCGGCCCAGAACGCCCTCGTCGCCGACGCCGCCCACCGCGCAGGAGCGCTCCTGGCCGGCACCGAACAGCCCGACGCGCCGGACACCGGCAGCGACCTCGCCCGCTTCACCGCCCTCGCACACGGCACCCCCTTCCGCCGGGCCGCCATGGACCACCTCGGCCTCGACATCGTCGGCATGGGGCACCTCACCCTCGCCCACACCCACGGCGGGCCCGCCGGCGCCGCCGCCTACCTCCACCGCTACACCGTCGACCGCGACGTCCTCGCCCGCGCCCAAGCCGACATCCAGCCCTTGAGGCCCGCCCCCAACACGAGCGTGGAGTACGAGGACAACCACCTCACCGACCCGGCCGCCGGCGTCCAGATCCGCTACGGACCCGACGGCCGCTGGCACCCCTACTTCGCCCCGTACGGCGCCTGGCAACCCGTCCCCGGCCCCTCCACCGACCCTGCCCGGGCCTACCGCGCCGCGCGCACGGCGGCGAGGGCCCGTGCGCGATGATCAGGATCAACAGCGGGACCGCCGAACGGTCCGACGAACAGCCAGAGTCCAACCCGGTGGCATGGCTCCGAGGCGGCGACCCGGGCCGGCCGAAGAAGATCGTGAACAGCGTCGGCGCACGGAACTGAGCGGGGTGCTGAGCCGGGGTGCTGACGCCTGTTCGGCGATGACGCGGCGGGCCGCCATCCGCGGCGAGCCGATGCACGGTGACGGGCACGACGCAGCCGCACCTCCAGCGTGCTCCGGGGCCGATCCCGATGCCAGTACGGCCGGAGCGCCCGGGCCCGAGCAGCCGGGCCCGGGCCTCGCCATCCACCGTGCACAGAAGTCATCCGGAGAGCACCCGGGACACCGGTACCGCCTTGCCCGCCGTCCGGTACCGCCTCGCTGCCGAGACCGAGACCGAGACCGCCGTCCGGGCCGAACTCCTGAACGGATACGCCCGGTTGGACCGCGCGGGCGCTGTCGTCGGGGCCCGGGTCCTGCTCGACCCGGACGCACCTGTGCCGCTGCGCCTGGCCGCGGTGTTCACCGTGCTGGATGCCGGGGAGCCGTGGCCGGCCGCGCACCGCGACACCGCCCTCAGCCTCTTGCCCCCGTGCGAGACGGCCGGGTCCGGCCACGCGGACGAACACCGGGAGCCGCCCGGCCGATCGTTCGGCATCCGACAGGTGGCGGGCAGGCCGTAGCGCTCGCACGCCGCCGCGGTCAGGACCAACAGCAGGCCGGGGTTCTTGCCCGACGCGTGCAGCAGCACCGCCCCCACCTGCGCCTCGTCCAGAGCCCATTCCGCCAGGGCGGGAAGGGACTTGGCGGGCACGCCCAGGAGTAGACCACCGGTGCCGTACCCCGTCACCTGCCGCCCGTCATCGGCGTCCAGGACGAGCAGCCGACCGTGCACGTACGCGCCGGACCCTGCGGCGTAACCACGGCTGCCGGGGAGGCAGGCCACCCGCCTTCGACCGCGGACCTACCGCCGCCGCAACACCGTGGATCGGTGCTTCAACTGACTGAAGCACTTCCACCAGATACGACAGGATCACCGCCTCCTGTGAAGCGGCGGTCAGCCTGGCGTCGTTCCTGCTCTGGGCGAGATTCGTTTGAAGACTTGTCAGTGTCTGTTTCTACGCTGCTGAAAGCGCATCACATGGGGAGCGAGTATGACGGATGAGACAGCGGTCATGCAGGGGCTGTGGCCGCAGGTGCTGGAAGCGGCAAAGAAACGGCGGCGGTTCACCTGGATCCTGCTGAGCCAGAACGTGACGGGGTTTCTCTACGATGGTGCCGTACTGACGCTGGCCTGGGTCGATCAGGGTGCGGTGGACAACTTCGACAGTTCGGGCTCCATCAGCGTGCTTGAGGAGGCACTCGAAGAGGTGCTCAGCCGCCCGGCCGCCGTTGAGTCGGTCCTCGGCAATGCACCACCCGCGCCTCTGACTCTCAGCCCGGCAGGCCCGGCAACGCCGCTGCACGTACCCGCCGCCGCTCCTGCCCCGCCATCCCAGCCGGACGCGTCAGCGGCCTTCACTTTGCACCGCGCGCTGGGCCAAACAGCATTCCTGATGCATGAGCGGGGCGATAACCGGGCCGCGGCCCTGCTGGCGGAGGTAGGAGACGTGGAACCTCTGTGCAGCAGTCGGTTCGCAGAGCAGGCGAATGCCATCCTCATCGTGCCGTCACCTCTCGTTCCTCAATTCACCGATGAGGTCCTCGCAGCCATTGAGCTGGTGTTCGTACACGTCGCGGGGCGCCATGGGCTGCAGGTCAACGGGGTGCGTGCCGCTGCCGCGCTCCCCGAGATCGGCGAGGACTGGCGACAGGTCCTGCAAACGAAGCTGAAGGCCGCGGATGAGGGTACGGCGCCCGCGCAGGTGCCTCAGACGCCGCCCAAGGAGGCCTCCTCCAGGCCTGGCAGGAAGGAGATCACCGAGGGGCAGGCATCAGGATGCACTCGGCGCGGCAAGACCACAGGCAGTCGATGCCGCCGCCCGGCCGCCGAATGGCCGGCTTACGATGACCTGCCGCCGCCCGTGGCCGCCTGCTTTGGTCATCTCACCCCCGAGGAACAGAAAGCCTGCCAGCAGGCACGCGACCGTGCCCGGGAGGAGTGCAACGCCCGCTGGAAGGCAGAACGCGCCGCGCTCCAAGCCCGGGGCGTCGATCTGAAACCCTTCACCTTCACGCCGCGGCCGTGCATCGGCCAGTGCATCTCGCTGGACCAGGTGGGGGGAAGCGACTCCGATGGGGCCTCGATGTCGTGTGCGAACTGCGACAGCTGGGTGTGCGTGAGTTGCGGGAAAGCGCAGGTAGGCAGTGTCCTGGAGTTCTGCGGAGCTTGCTCGGAGCGTGAGGCGCAGTGTGACCCTGAACCCGAGTGGGACGGGCAGTACGACAGTGGGCCCGACACCGATCCAAACCCTCGCGCCCGACTGACAGCCATGGTCAACGACCTGGTCAAGGCGACAGGTATCACCCACCGGGAGGTGAATGCAGCCCTCAACCGAAGGGTCGGGGTGCCCAGCAGGGTCGGTGCCGAGGAACAGGTCATCCGCCGTGCCGCCGGCGCCGCCCGCGCGTGGCTCGATGAACTTGGTTCTTCCGGCTGACCAGGGCGTCAGACATGGCCGGCTGCCGACCCGCACCTGTGTGGCAGCCGGTGCGGGCGGTTCGTCTCCGAAGCGCCACGGCAGGCACGTCGGCCGCTCCGGGTGCCAATGACGGCGGGCGCCTTGCCGCCGGCAGACGCGGTTGACGGTCACCCCCTTGGACGCTGAATTCGCAGGCAGGTGCAACAGATCAACGAGTCGAATCAGATAACTGATACAACTTGCATAGTCGGTGAGGGTGGCGGTAGCGTCACGGCAGCAGACACCCCGACCGATATGAAGACTCGTCATGCTGCTCACCACAGGCCAAGCCGCCGAGGAACTTGGCTGCGCCGTCACGACCTACCGGCGCCTCATCACCGCAGGCGTGCTCCCGGAACTCTCCCGTCGCGGCGTTCGCGTGATGACACCTCTCTGGGTGGTCCGAGCCCTGCAGGAGCGCGCCCACCCCTCCTTGAACCGCCTCAACGTCAAAGAAGTTGCAGTACTGCGAGTCGACGCGGCACGCCCCAGCGAGGACAACCACCAAGAGCCGATCGGATACGCGGCAGGCCTTGGCCCCGACATACTCCTCAACCGCTTGAGGGGCTGGTGGCGCTGTGATGCCGCGAGTGTGGCGGCCGGAGGAGTGCTGCCGGTGACCCTGTCCGGCTACGTGGTGGCCGTCCTCACCGGCCTGAACCGCTGGGAAAGGGGCAACGGCGGCCGGCACGCTTTTCCGGACGCTGTCCTGGCCGGGCACGTCACCGACCTGGCCACCCCCGCCAAGCACCTGACCGCACCGCAGCAAACCGACCGGGACATCGCGGACCTCCTCCTGGGCACCCGCCTGCCCTCGCACTCCAGCGGCGCGATCGCGTACGTCCCCACCCACAGCAGCTCCGCCAACTGACCCGCAGGCACAAGGAATCGTGATGGACGCAAAGACCTACAACGCGGAGCTGGCCGAGCTGCGCGCCCTGCGGGACAGCATCAGAAAGGCGCAGGTCACGCTGGCGAAACTGGAGACGGACCGCGCCCGCAAGATCACCGCGCTCGCGGGATACGAGAAAGCGAAGGCGGAGCGCATCGCACCCGCCGCCGGACTCAGCCTGGCCGACATCGTGGCGATCGCCCCCATCCTCGCCCCCGACCGGCTCACCAGCGCAACACAGCCAAACCCCGCTTCCGAGCCCCCGTCGCCCGAACCGGCAACTTCGCCCGCCGCAGCCGTCCCAGCCCCCGAGCCCGCCGGGGACACAGCACGGCCCAGCGGCACCGAACACGCACAGCCCCCCTCCCAGGCAAAAACGGTCGCCCCGGCCATGACCCGCCCCGCCCCTGAACCGGCAGCGGAACCCGAACGGCCCGCAGCCCCCTCCAAGCCTGCCCCGGCCACTGCCGGCCCTCCCGCGACCCAGGAAGCGCAGCGCACTCTTCCCAGGATCCCCGAAGGCCCTGGCGGGGACCGTTGGTTCACCCACACCACCAACCTCGTCTCCACACACCCGAACTTCACCCAGCAGGCCCGCAGCACCGTCTTCCTCGACACCCACACCGGTGTACTGGTCCACCGCGACCAAACGTTCCGCATCGACCTGCCGACCGGCAGCGCCGCGGAAATCCTGAACACCGTCTTCCACGCCCTGCCCGGCGGAGTCGAGCGGATCTACATCACCGCAGGCGCCCCCTGGCACCGGCAGGCCGACCAGCACCCCTTCCTCAAGGACACCGTCGCCGCCTGGCTGAACGCCCCCACCCCCGGCTGGCGTACCGATACCGGCCGCGGCAAGGACCGGATGGCCGGCCATTTCGTCCACCCCCGCAACCCCGTCGCCCGCTACCAGCGCGAACACGGCGACCAGCATGTCGAGATCCGTTCGGCGGGGGAGTGGTTCGACACCGACGGGGCGGAACCCGCCGTCATCCGTGACGCGTTCGTCCTGCTCTGGAAGGCCCTGCGCCGCCACTGGCCCGACGCCGTCCTGATGGGCTCACCGTCCCAGACCGGCCGCGACCTGTGGACCCGCACCATCCCGACCAAGGGCCAGCACGCCGACGGCTACCCGGTCCTGTCCGAAGAGCTCCGCGGCCTCTTCCACACCACCGCCGGACAGGGCCGCACCCAACTCATCACCCCGCCCCACGTCCCCGCACAGCTCCCCGCCCTGGTCGAGTACGACCGCACCTTCGCCTACGCCAAACACACCTGGAAATCCGGAGTCGGCACCCCCCGCCGCATCACCGCGGCCACATTCGCGTCCTGGTCCCAGAAAGAACAGACCAAAGCCCTCTTCGCCTGCGGCCACTGGCACGTCCGCGTCACCGTCCCCGACACCTGGACCCACGTCGGGATCCTCCCCGCACCCGCTCCCGGCGACCGCGCCTGGCACTACCCCGCCACCCCCGGCACCACCTTCATCACCTGGGCCGGCGGACCCGAAATCCACACCGCCCTGTCCAACCCCCACACGCCGTGGAAGATCGAGATCCTCGACGGGATCCTCTTCGACGACGGAAAACCACTCGACGACTGGTCCAAGAAACTCAAGGAAGCCTGGTCCTCCCTCACCGCCCAGGCCGACCTGAACGGCGACCCCGACCAGCGCACCGCCGCCCACCTCGCCGCCCGCGCCGTCCGCGCCATCCTCCTCTACGGCATCGGCGCCTTCGCCCAACGCCCCCGCACCGTCACCGGCACCACCCCCCGCACCATGGAGCGCGACGTCCCACCGGACGCCGAAATCATCGGATTCGACGACCAGACCATCACCTGGCAACGCCCCACCGGCTTCACCCGCGACCCCCACGCCCACCCCGAATGGGCCGCCCACATCTGGTCCTCCGCCCGAGCCGCCCTGCTCTCCCAGCGCCACCGCGACGACAACACCTACGCCGGAGCCCTCCACGCCCCGCCCGGCAGCGTCGTCGCCTTCCGCACCGACGCCGTCTACCTCACCCAGCCCCAACCATGGCCCCACCACGGGCAGCCCGGCGACTACCTGAACAAGGGCCACCTCACCGGGCCCGTCACCGCCCCCACCAGCGAAGACGAACTCCTGACCCTGCGCGACAAGGGCCGCACCACCCCGCCGGCCACGCGCACCAACGAGGGGTCCTGATGCCGCCCCGCCGCCGCCCCGCCGCGCGCCCACACCTCAATGAAGCAGCCCGTCTGGCCGACCAGCTCCAACAAGCCGGCTACACCAAACGCGACATCGCCCGCATCATCAACCGCGACGCTTCCCTCGTCTCCCAGTTCTACACAAAGAACAAGGGCGCAGCCTTCGTCCCCGCCCTCACCCAGGTCCTCACCGCCATCCACACCGCAGGCATCAGCGACATCACCGAACTCGCCACGATCGCCGCTCCCCACACCACACGCCGCACCACCGCCAGCGGCACCCGAGCCCGCGTCCGCACCAAAGCCGTCCTCATCACCCCCACCGGCACCGGCACCGGCCGCGCCGGAGCACAGGCCATCGCCTCCGGCTCCGCCCGGCTACGCCCACTCATCGCCGAAGCCGCCCGCCAGGGCCTGCGCCTGGCCTTCACCGTGCGCCTCGCCAAGACCGGCTACGTCCACGTGTCGGGAAGCCGCACCGACTCACCCGGTATCCGCCGCGACGTCATCCAGCGCGCCGACCACACCGAGGAACGCTCCTACGGGTCCGCCACAACGGGTGGTTTCGCGGCAGCCGATATCGCCCGCCGTGTCGACGCGGCGGGCGGCGATGTCACCACCGCCATTCACCGGTGGCTGGTCGAAACCGGCCGGATCCACCCCGACGCCCACATCGTCCATTTGGAAATCCGTACCTGGCGCCCTCGTTGACCTCGCGCCGGCTGCAGGGCGCACCGCCGATTCCACAGCCACGGGAAGCGATGCCCGGGTGTCGTCCTGGCTGATCGTGGCAGATGCGTGTACACCCCGGAGAACGCCACAGTGCGACCATGAACGGCAGCACGTTCGTTCCCTTTCATGTTCACGGCTGGAATCGACCACTGCATGCGACCTGTCGAGACCGGCCCGCGTTGAGCTCGGCCAGCAGGGCCTCGTGCAGCTGCTGCTAGACGCCAGCCTCGTTACGGAATGAGCGGCCCCGCTTCCGGGGCTGCAGCTCGGAGGCAGACTTTCACGTCTACTCGGCCTTTTGTTCAGGCACACGAGCACCGGCCCGACCCACACGGTTCTCCTGCGCGAGTGAGTCTCGAAGGGCGCTATGGAAGTCTGGCTGAGGAGTAAGGCCCGGACAGCCGTAACGACGCCTGGCGCTCCAGTGGTGTGGCTGATCGCGGACAGTAGTGTGCACCGTCAGGAGTCACGGGCACCGACGGGGCCAGCGCGTGAGCCATCCCGTCGTGAGTGGGACGGCCGAGGCCACCTCCGCCGGCGGGGGCTGCAGCCCGGTTTCGACGTACAAGGGGGTCGCGATGATCAGCCGATGCCGCAGAGGCTTCGGCGGGAAGTTGCACGGCACCCGTGCGTGCCCGCGTAGATAGCCGGCCGTCCGGTGATCGGTATGCACCGCGAGCGCGGAACGAGCCGCGAATTCCTGGTCTTTGAGGCGAGTGGAGCCCAGCGTACTCGGGAGCGACGTATCACCCCGGGCCTCCCGAGCGACCGGATCCGCTGCCAGATCGTGAAGCCAGTCCGAGCCGGACCCCATCCTGCTGGGCGGATGGTCAGGGTGATCCCGCACGTGCTGGATCGAACCGCAGAGCAGCAGCTGGATGTGGCCGCAGAATTCGTCGTCACGGTGCCGGCGACGGTCCTCTTCCAGTGACCTCCAGGTGAAAACGCCGTCGTCGCGGAGCCCCAGGTCCCTGGCCGCCGCGCCGTAGAGGAAGAGCCCGCAGAACTCCAGCCAGGCACCCGCTCCCAGCTCCTGGCATAGTGCTGGCTCTTGAGTGTGAGCCCTGCACCTCTCGCGAAGATGCGCCAGAGCCTTCTCCAACCGTTCGGCATGCCGCTCGCCGGCTGTGGGCTGCCCCGCGTTTCTCGGGCCGAGTGCCAGGCGCGCACTGAAACCCTGAGCGCCGGTCTCCGCTTCCAGGGACCGGTCTACGAGCCCCCTGCGAGGCGGCTCGTAGAAGTCACCCAGCTTACGACGTTGTGCGCGATTGAGGTCGGGGCGTGTTGACCTGGCGTGTTGTCGGGTGGGTGATCACCTCTTGCCGATGAGGTCGGAGACCAGGCCAGCCACCGCCGAGTAGCTTTCCTCGAAGTGCTCGCGGCGTCCGAGGTACCGCTGGAGCGTCCGCCACTGCGTGTGCTCGGCGTTGGCGTGCTCAACGCAGATTCGTTCTGATGACTAGGGGCAGCTGGGTGGGCAGACTGCCGGTGATCCGGGAAGTTGCGGGCAACTCCCTGGCCATGAAACAGGAGATAGGCGAGTTCGGGTCGTCGAGTTCACTGGTGAGGCTCATGCAGAGGATCGTCGGGCACGGCACTGACAATCGCTGATGAAAGATTCGAAAGTGAATCAAACGCAGGGAAATGCGTGCGCAAGGCAACCTCGGTCCCGAGGAACCGCCCACGTCACCGTCTCGACTGCCCACACACGGGCGCCCTGTCCTTGCTTCCATCGGTGAAGCCGGAGCCTGCCTCGCCTGCGTCGCAGTCACACGCGCCCGCCATAGGCCGACCTGGTGCTGTCAGGATGGGCCACCGGAAGCACTGCCGGCCCGGACGGCGGAGCCTGTGCGCCTAACACCAGTTTCCGGTGCCTGGCCGCAATGCGAAGACGGCGCCCGTACACGCCTGCCCGGCGAGCCCGGCGGCCCTACCGGCGCTCCGCAGGCCCAGCTTCTCGAAGGCCCAGCCCGCCAGGATCTGTGCTCATGAAAGGGCCTCCGCAACAGGCGCTGTTCCGAAGCCCTTCGGCACCCCCCCGGACCAGAATCATCACGACGAACGAGCTGTCCGAGGCGTGCCGTTCATACTGGCGGGGTGCCGAATCCTCTGCTGCGCCTGGCCACGCCGGACGACTGCCAACCCGTGATCGAGCTCCTGACCCAGGTATGGGAGGAAGAGCGCAGACCGGCCCGGTGGGAAGCGGATCTGCGGGAGCAGACGGAGTGCGGAGACGGCGCGCGGCGAGGCGTGTGGGTGCTGGATGACGCTGGCGCGGCGGTGTCGGTGGCTGTAGTCCATCGGCAGAGCCCGAAGGAGATCGCAGGCCGTACCTGGCCTGTCTACCTCGCGTACCTGATCACCGACAAGGAACACCGCGGCCGCGGATACAGCGCACTGCTGGAAAACCACGTCATGGCGGAGCTGGCCCGCGAGGGCCGCCCTGGGGCCTACCTGAAGGTTCACAAGAGGGACGCGGACTGGGAGAAGGCACTGGGGTTCTGGAAGCACCAGGGCTGGGAGCAGACGGCCGGATCCACGAACACGCACACGTTGATGACCAAAGACACAGCTCTTCCGTCAGCACCGGGGCTGCTCTGACCAACCCGTAGGTCCGCCCAAGCAGCGCCTCCGCCGCTCCCGCCTCTCTTCCTGCACTTGCTACGGGGCCCGAGCCGGTGACCGAGAGGGCCGGCCTCCGGGCTCCGGAGGTGTACCGTTCAGCGGCTGCCGGTGCTGCAGGAGGTACTCCCTGGCTCCTTCCCATCACTGGACTGTCTTTGCCGCCTCCGTGAACGGGCTGCCACTGGCGCGGCTGTGATCGCCACAACGTGTTCCTACCGGTCCTGTGAGGCGGGGGCGGCAGGTGGCGGCACCCGTCCATCGGCACCGTCAGCAGGGGAATGGCGCATCATCCTCACCATGGCTGACCGCCCGCTCACGGCCGAGCTGACGAAGCCGGCGCCCGGCACCACGACCTGTCGGTGGCGTGCCGAGGACCGGCCCGGGGGAGTACGACCCTGCGCACCCTGAGGGAACGTGTGATCGCTGCCGGCCCCTCTGAACCGTTCCCCGAGGCTGCCGGCAGGAGAACCATTCTTCGTATACCTGCTCAGTTCAGAGTCAAGGGCGTTTATCGGTAAAGCCGCCCGTAGCACCCGCCTCGGTGGCTACGGTCTGCGTTCATGCGGATCTTGCACACTTCGGACTGGCACCTGGGCCGTCAACTGCACCGGGAGCCGCTCCTCGCGGAGCAGCGCACCTTCCTCGAGCACCTGCTGAGCACGGTGCGCCAGGAGCATGTCGAGGCGGTGGTGGTAGCAGGCGACGTCTTCGACCGGGCCATCCCGCCCCTCGACGCGATCGACTTGTTCAACTGGGTCCTCGGGGAACTCGCCGACCTTCAGGTACCGCTCGTCATGATCAGCGGTAACCATGACTCGCCGCGCCGCCTGGGCGTCAACTCCCGGCTGATCGAGCGCGCGGGGATCCACCTGCGCACCAGTGTGGAGGACTGCGCCCGCCCGGCCATACTGCACGACGAGCACGGACCGGTCGCCTTCTACGGCCTGCCCTACCTCGAACCCGGCCTGGTCCATACGCAGTTCGGGGCTGAGAAGCCCAGCCACCAGGCTGTGCTCACCGCGGCGATGGACAGAGTCCGCTCCGATCTCGCGACCCGTCCCGCCAACACCAGGTCTGTCGTTCTGGCCCATGCCTTCGTGACCGGAGCGGACATCAGCGACAGCGAGCGTGACATCACCGCTGGCGGTGTTCCCTCAGTCAGCGCCTCAGTTTTCACCGGCGCCGACTACGTGGCACTGGGGCACCTGCACCGCTGCCAAGAGATCAGCGAACGCATCCGCTACAGCGGATCCCCGCTGGCCTACTCCTTCTCCGAGGCCGACCATCCCAAAGCCACGTGGCTGATCGACCTGGACGCCGGCTCCGACGTCACAGCCCGCAAGATCCTCTGTCCCGTGACCCGCCGCCTGCGTCAGCTGACCGGCCCCCTGAACGACCTGCTCACCCAACCCGAGCACGCCGAGTCCGAGGACTGCTGGCTGCACATCACGCTCACCGACACCAACCGGCCCCACATGGCCATGGAACGCCTGAAACAGCGTTTCCCTCACGCGTTGAAGCTGAGCTTCTCCCACCAGCACCCCACCTCACAGGAGTCCTACCGCTCCCGGGTCAACGGCCGCAGCGACCACGAGATCACGCTCGGCTTCCTCGACCACGTCACTGGCACTCCCGCCACCACCCCGGAGCAGAACCTACTGCGAGAAGGACTCGAAAGCGTCCGCACCGCAGCCGCCGCACGAGAGGCCAGCTGATGTACCTCCACCACCTGACGGTCCAGGCATTCGGGCCCTTCGCCCGTACGGAAGCCGTCGATTTCGACGCCCTGACCAGCAACGGTCTATTCCTGCTGCGCGGCGACACCGGAGCCGGGAAGACCAGCATCCTGGACGCTGTCTGCTTCGCCCTCTACGGCACTGTGCCCGGCATCCGCCCCACCCACCGCCTGCGCAGCGACCACGCCCCCACCGGAACGCGCACCCAGGTCATTCTGGAGTTCAGCGCAGCCGGACGCCGTCTCAAGATCACGCGAAAGCCCAGGCAGTCCTACCCCAGCACACGCGCCAAAACCGGCACCGCCACCGCCGAGGCCACCGTCGAGCTCCACCAACAGACCAGCACTACAGACGGTGCTGCGAAGTGGGAGCCGGTCAGCGCCAACCACCAGGACACCGCCAGAGAGATCGAAGCGGCCCTGGGCCTGTCCAAGGAACAGTTCTGCCAGGTCGTCCTCCTGCCCCAAGGCGACTTCGCCACCTTCCTGCGGTCCGACGCCAAGGACCGCACCGTGCTGCTGCGCCGCCTCTTTGACACCGGACGCTTCCAGGAACTGCAGGCCTGGCTCACCAACCGGAGCAAAGCTGCTCAGGAGAATCTCAACGAGGTCACTTCCACCCTGCGGCAGCTCGGCGAACGCATCCACCAGGAAGCAGGCCGCCTCGTTCACCAGGAGGGCACCGGCACGGAAGAGGTATCCCGTCCCGACCCTCAGCACCCGGCCGACCTACTGCCCTGGGCCCAGCACCTGAGCGCCCGGGCTCGGAGCGCCCACGCCACAGCCGTGGCCGACGAGCAACGCAGCGACATCGAGCACCGGAACGCCAAGACTGAACATCAGCGCACCATCGAGCTTGCCAACCACCAAACCCAGCACGCGCAGGCCCGAGCACGCCGTGCAGCTCTCAACGACAAGGCCGCCGACCACCCCCGGCTCCGCTCGCAACTGGACACCGGACGGCGCGCAGAACAACTGCGCCCCCTCCTGGACACCGTGGAGCGCACAGCACTCGCCCTGGGCACAGCCACCAGCGCCGAGAACGACGCCCGCCTGCTGCTGCCCGACGAGCACCGAGACACGTCAATTCCCCAACTGAGGGCCGCCCTTGAACAGCACCACGCCGAGAGGGGGCGAGCCGAAGGGCTGCTGCCGGACGAACAGCAGCACACACAGCTCGGCGTCCAGATCACCGACCTCAACGCCAAAGAAGAGCAGGCAAGAGCCGACCTCGAGGAAGACGAGCAATGGCTGACCGTATGGCCTGCACTGGAGACAGAACACACCGGCCGCATCGCCAACATGACCAAGGCAGCCGACCAAGTACCGCAACACGAGCAGGACATCCAGACACTCAACGCCCACCTCAAGGCCGCACGCCTCCGCGACACCCTCACCGGCAAGCTCGCCTCAGCCGCGAAAACGGAAACCGACCGTGCCGCTGAGGCCCTCGAAACCAAAAGGCTGTGGCTGGACCTACGCGAACGCCGCCTGGACGGCATGGCCGGAGAACTCGCCAGCGAACTCACCGACGGGACCCCGTGCTCGGTCTGCGGCTCGCCAGACCACCCGCAGCCCGCCCAACGCCAACCCGACCAGCCCACACGCGAGGACGAGGAAAAAGCCCGCACCCTTCACGAGCGGGCCGACACGCTCCACGCCCAGGCCAGCAGCCACCGCCACGACCTCGCCACCCAGCACGCCGAAGCATCCGGAGCAGCAGGCCCCACCCCCAGCGACGAGCTCAAGACACAGCTCACCAAGGCCAAGAAGGCCCACCAGAGCGCATGCGAGGCCGCCGCCGCACTGCCCTCAGCCCAGGAAACCCTGACCCGCCTGCGCACAGAACACGACACCCGCACCCAGCAGTGCCAGGCAGCCCAGGCCCGTGTGACCGAATGCCAGGCACGCACCAAAACCCTGGCCCAGCAGCAAACCGCCCTCGCCCACACCCTGGCCGCCGCACGCGGCACCGCCACCACCCTCGACGAGCGCATCACCGAACTCAGCCGCATCGCCAAAAGCCTGTCCGACACCATCGACGCCGCCCAGAAAGCAGCCGAAGCAGCCGTCCGCCACCTGGACGCGACGACCATCGCCACCACCACTGCCCACGACGCCGGGTTCCTGACGCTCGACGAAGCAACCGCCGCCCTCCAGGACCCAGCGCTCCTCGAACAGTGGAGCCAGGAACTCGACCAGTGGGGCAAGGACGACGCCGTCGTCACCGACCTCCTGGAAACCCCGGCCCTCCTGGAAGCCGGCCTCCAGCCCCCCGCCGACCCCCAAGCCGCATCCAAAGCCCTGACCGAGGCCGAAGAACGAGCCAAGAAGACCGCCGCCGACCGCCAGCAAACCGATCATTGCGTCACCGCCCTCACCCACCTGATCTCCACCCTCAAAGCCCGCCTCTGCGACCTGGAACCCCTGCAGGCCCGCCACGCCCTCGCCGACCGTCTGGCCAGCATCGCCTCCGCCACCACCACCGCCAACACCCTCAGCATGGAACTTGAGGCCTACGTCCTGGCCGCCCGTCTCGAAGAGATCGCCGACGCAGCCAACATCCGGCTCCAGGCCATGACCTCCGAGCGCTACCTCCTCCAGCACACAGCCGACAAGGACGCAGGCCGACGCGGACGCCTCAAGTCCGGCCTGGGACTGAGAATCCTCGACACCTGGACCGGCACCGAACGCGAAACCTCCACCCTCTCCGGCGGCGAAACCTTCACCGCCTCCCTCGCCCTTGCCCTCGGCCTGGCCGACGTCGTCACCCAGGAAGCCAGCGGCCGCCCCCTGGGAACCCTGTTCATCGACGAAGGCTTCGGCACCCTCGACGAACAGAACCTCCAAGAAGTCATGGACGTCCTGGACCAACTCCGCGCCGGAAACCGGGCAGTGGGCATCGTCAGCCACGTCGCCGAACTCAGCCGCCGCATCCCCAGCCAGCTCAACGTGATGAAACACCGCAACGGCTCCACACTGCGCCCGTTGATCAACACCGATCTGTAACGTCAGAACCACCAGACAGGGCAGAACACCAACCAACCCCCCCCCTCACCGACCCCAGCAACCACCGCATCCGCGCAGCACACCAAGACACCGTCCCGACCAGGAACCGGCCAGGAGAGCATGCCGACCGCCGCGATCGAGCTCCGCCCCCATCAGAAAGAAGCCGTCACCGCCGCAGTCAAAACCCTGCGCACCCACCCCCGGGCCAGTGTCATCGCGGCCTGCGGGACCGGGAAAACCCTCATCGCCGCCCGCACCACCACACGTATCGCACCCCGCGGGCGGGTCCTGGTCCTCGTCCCGACCCTGGACCTGCTCTCCCAGACCGTCCGCTCCTGGCACACAGCCGGCCACAAAGCCCCGGCGGTAGCCGTCTGCTCCACCCGCCAAGCCATGGACCACCCCTCAGCCGGCAACCTCCCCATGACCACGAAACCCGACGAGCTCACCGAACTCACCCCGCCCACCGGCCCGGTCACCGTCTACGCCACCTACGCCTCCCTCCCCACCGTCATCAACGCCCACCGAGACCACCACCTGCCGCCCTGGGACCTCGTCGTCGTCGACGAGGCCCACCGCACCGCCGGCCGCCTCGGAAAAGCCTGGGCAGGCATCCACCACGACGACCAGGTCCCCGCCGCCCGCCGCCTCTACCTCACCGCGACCCCCCGCATCTGGGACCCCGACACCGACCACAGCGACACCCCCGTCGCCTCCATGGACGACGAAATCCTCTTCGGCCCCGTCGCCTGGCGCCTCACCCTCTCCGACGCCATCGACCTCGGCCTCCTCGCCGACTACCAGATCCTCGTCCCCGTCATCCAGGACACCGACCTCCGCGACTGGCTCGCCACCAACCGCGGCGCAGGCGCCGACGGCCTCCGCCTCGCCGGACACCAGGTCGCCGTACTCAGAGCCATCCACGACCACAAACTCCGCCGCGTCCTCACCTTCCACCACCGCGTCGCCGACGCCCGCACCTTCGCCACCACCCTCCCCGACACCGCAGCCGCCCTCCCCGCAGACCTGCAGCCCCAAGGCCTGTGGGCGCAGTGGATCAGCGGCACCCACCCACCCCGCACCCGCCGCCGCATCCTCCTCGACTTCGCCACCCACACCCACCCCGAACAACCCGCCGTCCTCGCCAACGCCCGCGTCCTCGGCGAAGGCATCGACGTCCCCGCCATCGACGCCGTCGTCTTCGCCGACCCCAAGAACAGCCCCGTCGACACCGTCCAAGCCGTCGGCCGCGCCCTACGCCAAACCCCCGGCGCCGGCAAAAAGGCCACCCTCATCGTCCCCGTCTACCTCACCCCCGACGAAGACCCCGACGACCTCCTCAGCGCCGACGCCTACACCCCCCTGTGGCGAACCGTCCAAGCCCTGCGCGCCCACGACGAACGCCTCACCGCACGCCTCGCCGACCCCCGCACCCACCGCCCCACCCAAGGGTCCGAAGACCCCGGCGCCTGGCTCCACTTCGAACGCCCCACCCAACAAGAAGAAGTCGCCCTCGCCCTCACCCTGCGCGTCCTCAACCCCAAAAGCGCCGAATGGCGCCGCGGCCTCACCGCGGCCCGCCACTACCACCGCACCCACCACCACCTCGACACCCCCCAGACCCACGAAGACCCCGACGGCTACCCCCTGGGCCGCTGGCTCACCTGGCAACGCCACCTCCACACCACCGGCGCCCTCGACCCCGCCCGCACCACCGCCCTCGAACGACTCGGCATCATCTGGAACCCCCACCAACACGCCTTCGACCGCGGCCTCGCCCACGCCACCGCCTACACCCACCACTACGGCCACCTCGCCGTCCCCGTCGACCACCACCACGACGGCTTCGCCCTCGGCCGCTGGCTCGCCACCCAACGCAAACGCGCCGACACCCTCACCCCCGCCAGAACCCAGGCCCTCCACGACCTCGACCAGTACTGGAACCCGCCCTGGCCCCTGACCTGGCACCGCGCCTACCACGCCGCCCGCAGACACCACAACGCCGGCAACCATCTGACCGACGTGCCCCGGAACCACATCACCGATGACGGGCACCGCCTGGGGGAGTGGCTCCACAACCAGCGCCTCCACCTACAACGCCTGCACCCCACCCAGCAGCGCCTCCTGGCCGGCATCGGACTCACCCAGAACACCGAACCGCCCCCGCAGAAGCGGAAACCCGCTACCCGCAAGCCAGAACAGGGCCTGGCCGCCGCCCGCGCCTTCCACCAGCGGGAAGGACACCTCGAAGTTCCCCAGCGCCACGTCGAAGACCTCGACGGTGAACCCGTACGCCTCGGACAGTGGATCAGCAACACCCGCCGCCGCAAAGAACACCTGCCCACCGACCGCATCCGCGCACTCGACGCCCTCGACATGCGCTGGTAACTCCCCCTACGGCGGAGGCCGGAGCCCGCTCGCATCCGCAGGCCGATCACCAACCGCGGAGCGTCTCGCACCAGCCACAGCCGTGGCAGCGTACGAGCGGACCCGCCACTCAGGTACCAGGCTGCCAGCCCAGCGCAGGGGCCAGCTTCAACGCGATATCGGCCAGTATCTGCTCGTAAGCGTCACCTCGTCCACCTCACGGAACGCCGCGTGCGCCTGCAGCCGCTCGGCGGCGTACCGCTCATACTGGGCCCGCTGTTCGGGCGACGCCGAGTCCGTAGGAACAACGACCAGCCCCTGCGAAACACGGGCATCCTCCCCATCCGGGTGAGCCGCCTGGAAGGCCCGGATGTGCGAGAGCTGAATCGCGGCAAAGCCGGCGACCTCAGGCTCAAGACCCTCGGCCTTGACGACGCTGCCGTTCAGCAAGTTCACCCCGTGCTCGCCCGCCCAACGGGCCGACCGCAGGCTGCCCCCGCCGTACCACATCCGCCGGATCAGTCCCGGTGAGTGCGGCTGCACCCGGTCGGAGAAGGCTTCAAAACCCTCCCTGCGGCTGAAACCAGTCGCAGGCTTGCCCCGCACGAGGTCCAGCAGCCGTTCCACCCGCCCGTACCCGAAGTCCTCGGCGTCCGCCGTCTCCGGGTATAGGACTTCCTCGACCCGGTCGTAGAACATTGGAGGACCGACGCTGATACCCGGATTGAGGCGGCCCCCCGACAGCACATCAACCGTGGCCAGGTCCTCGGCGAGCCGCAGCGAGTTCTCCCAGCCGAGCGGCGTAATCGCGGTGCCGAGCCCGATGCGCCGGGTGCGCTGCGGTCGCAGCCGCCAGAACAGCGACAGGCGAGGAGATGCCGTACTGCAGATGCCTGTGACGGACCCAGGCGCTGTCGAAGCCCAACCGCTCGTCCAGCTGGAGCGTGGCCTCATGCCCCAGGCCCGGGTCGGACTCGTCGAACAGCCCGATGGTCAGGAACCCCCGCTTGCGCAGCGGTCGTGATGCGAGCGGCACTCAGCCCCTCCAACGGCGGGGTCGGGACAGACCTACGGGCGTACCAACAGCAAGCCACACCGCGACGTTCCCCGGCGGCCTCACTCGGGCGACGCACGAACCGCTGATCACGCAGAGCACTGCCTCGAACCCGCCCCGCGCTTACCCCCTGAAACTAAGGACACTGCCTTTGTAGTTTGAGGTCATGGTGAGAACGGTGCCCAGCGCCCCCGACAGACACTTGATCCAGGCTGTGGCAGCATCCGGACTGAAATTGAGCCCCTACCAGCTAGAGCGGTGGCGCACAGCCGGGCTGATTCCCGACCCGGCCCGGGCACCCTGCTGCGGACGGGGAACAGTTATATCTATACGCAGGAGACAGCCATCCTCGTGGCAGGGCTTCTGACATGCGCCCCGCTATGCAGATCGAACGACGTCCTGGCGCTCCTGGCGTTCTTTAACGAGGTCCCTGTTCCCTCCGACCCTGTCCGCGTTGCACTGCTCAAGGCATACTTCCCCCAGTACGCCAAGAGCCGGGACCGGCAGAACGAGGAGCTGCAGCGGATTCCGGCGGACTTCCGCGACGAGGCTCGACCTGAGTACGACTGGGCTGAGGCCACAGCGGCCCTCGACATGCAGAACAAGGAAGCCGTTCGGCAGATGAGGGACAATCTCCGACGCCGACGCGATCTGACGGCAGCATCGCGCACCGAGCTCGATGAACGGGTCCGCGGAGTGCTGATCTGGCTGAACGCTCCCGCCCTGCCTACGCATGACACCGTGTTCATGGCAGACCTACGTACTGCTATGGCATTCAGCTGGCCACCCGACCAATCCCGCGCAGCGTGGCTGCTCGCAGCACACTGCCACAGCGAGCAACTTGCAGAGCGCTGCGAAACCTCCGGCCGGGAAAGACTCGAGACCTTTCTCGCGGTCACAGACGAGGACCTGATCCACCTACGAGAGCAGATCAGGGAGTCCCTGGACGCCGTGTGGTATATGGCAACGGGGGGAGGTAGCCGCCACTACGACCTGAACTCACCCGAAGCAGCCCGGCTGGCAGGCAGCATGCTCGTGGAATGGACCACCGCGCGTAAGGCACACCCTCCCGGGTCGCGCCCCGCCCAGATGCTGGTAGACAGCCTACGCAGCCTCTGGGTTCTGTGCTCGGCCGACTCGTCCGGAGAAGGCCGCGCCGCCTTTCAACGACGGGTACAGCCCCGACCACGGCACAGGGTCTGAGACGCTGTTGTCGTTCCGAGTCTGACGGCTGTGTTTTCGCTGTTCAGGGGTGGGGGCGGCGTCGGGATGGGAGTGATGGGGTGTCGTTTCGTCGCTGTCGTGGAGGTCGCGGATGCCGTCGGTTGTCGGACTGCTGGAACAGCACGAGCTTGGCGCTCGTCGTCGTGTGGACGGGTTGCGTGAGGAAGCGGACCGTGTCCAGGCCGAGCTCGTGGTGGCCGAGCAGGAGTGGTCGGAGTGGATGATCGCCCGGGAGCGTGTCAGTGCGGTGTTGTCCGCGCCGGGCGGTGACTCGGCCGGCGTGGTCGCCACCGAGGTGCCAGAGGGTGTTGTGACGGGAGCCGAGGTGGAGGCGTCCGCGCCTCTGGTGGTGAAGGCGAGGTCACAGGTTCCGATGTGGCGCGAGGGGCTGGGCCAGGCGGCACTGTCGGTGGACTACCGGCGCATTCTGGCCTCGATCGAGGATCGAGTCCGTCTCGGTCAAGGGCCGCGGATCTGACAGGAGATGGCCACCGCGTTCGGCCTGGACGTGGTGCCGGCCAAGGTGGAGGGGCCGCGGTCGAAGGCGGAACGCCTGGTCGCCCGGGGCTGGCTGGCCGAGCCGGCACCGGGCCGGTTCCCCCTCGCGCGGAGCGTGAGCGGGCCGGGCGGCGGGTCGTGATCATGGTCATCGATGAGTAGATCATCGCCTTGGCGCTGCTGGTGGATCGTTGTCCCGGACCAGGCGGCGGCTTCGCATCGGGTGGGCGAAGAGCCGCTCGACGTTCCACCGCTTGGGCAGCACCACGAAGCCGCGCATGTGGTCGCTGCGTTTGACGATCGCCAGGACCAGCGCGAGGCCGGCCAGGCAGTGCTCGACGAGGCTGCCGGTGTAGCCGCCGTCGGCCCAGACGAGTTCCAGCCGGTGGTGAGCGTCGGTCACCCGCTCAAGCAGCACCTTCGCGGCAGCGCGGTCGCCGATGTCCGCCGCGGTGACCATCACGCCCAGCAGCAGGCCGAGGGTGTCGACTCTCCTTGCCGCGGGAGGCAGAGGGGGCACCTACCGAGCGAAACACGCTGCAGGCCGCACGCCAACGCGCAGCATGTCACAAGGAGACTCCCTGACCAACAAGCGCCCACGTCGAGCGAGTTACGCTCGCTCGACGTGCTCGGCAGGCAACTAAGGATTCTGCCCAACTTGGAGAAGGCCGTGACGGAACCGGCCGCTTTCGGTGCCCAGCGAGAGCCTGCCAGCCAGTCGCGGCTGCACCCTCGCCAGTAACAGCCAGGCCGTCAGGCCGTCAGGCCAAACCCTGCACCGCGCCACCACGGACGAGCCACCTCTAACGACCGAGAAGAGAGACACCAAATCAAATCACTGCCCAAAAACCAAGATGACATCACCAGTGCCGGAAGGCGTACACATAGCCCCCTCCCTGTCGGTCAGGGAGGGGGCAAACACCACACCAATCCGCTGTCATGCCGCCAGGCATGACACCCCAGCAAACACTAATCCGCGTACCTCTTTGCCCCGCCAGGGGCAAACCCCTCACTCACTAACTCCCACCGTCAGGCCGCCAGGACTGACACCCCACCACCCATCGAGCCGTCAGGCCGAACACCACCCATTGTCATGCCGTCAGGCATGACACACCAGCATCTTCCGGCCGTCAGGCCGGAGTTGGGCCGCCAGGCCCAACTTAAGAGCCACCAGGCCGCCTCGCTCGACTACGAGCCCACCGGCGAGGAGTCGGCGCAGCTCGTGAAGGTCGACATCCTGCTGCACGGCGACAAGGTGGACGCGTTCTCCG
>NZ_JBSFHV010000046.1:0-38329 GCF_053597235.1 Streptomyces sp. NPDC001493 | reverse complement strand
GTGTTCTCCACGACGACGTCGAGAACCTCGCGGAGGTTTCCGTAATAGCCCGAGGGGATGAGCTTCGCGGAGCCGGTCGTGTCAGTAGCGGTACTGCTCGTTCTGGCCGGGGTCGTAGCCGTTGCCGTTGCCGTATCCGTCGTCACCGGCCGGGTAGCCGCTGCCGTACGGGGCGGGCGTGCCCTGCGGGTACTGCTCGCCCTCGCGCTGCTGCGGCACCCAGACACCCCCCGGCGGGGTGTCGGCGGCGTACGGCTGGGCGGCGTACGGCTCGGTGTACTGCTGCTGGTTCGGATAGCCGTCGTACCCGCTCGGCCCGGGGTCGTAGCCGGTGCTGTTGCCGTAGGCGTCGTAGGACGCGTACGACGGGGCGGCCGTGCCGCCGGTACCGATGTACGGGTCGGAGTACGCCGCATAGCTGTGCTGGTCGGTGCCGTAGGCGTACCCGCTGTCGTACGAGGGGTTCTGTGCGGGCTCGCCGTAGCCGCTGTACGGGTCGTGGGCGGCGAACTGGGGCTGGGCGCCGGCCGGTTGGGGCTCCTGCTGGTACTGCTCCTGGTACCCCTGGTCGCCGCCCGGCTGCGCGTACGGGCTCGTGCTCGGGCTGTACACGCCGTACTGGCCGGTCTCCTCCGGCATGGGTTCCGGCTCGTACACGGCGGCCTGCTGGTCCTGGGCGGGCGCGGCCGGTTCCTCGTACTCCAGGTCGGAGACCTCCAGGACGGGCTCCTCCTTGGCGGGGCGCCGCTCGCCGCGGCGACGGCGGCTGGCCCCGGGGCTGCCCCCTATGGCCCACCCGGTGGAGAAGCCCCGCCGGAAGGAGAGCGTCACGTAGGTCTGGCCCACCGCGAACGCGATCGCGCCCACGACGATGACCAGCACGGACGGGATCAGGACGCCGAGCACCACGCAGAGGAATCCGGAGAAGGCGAGGAGCCTCCAGCGCAGCCGTGCCTTGTACTGCAGCAGCACCTCACCCAGCAGCCACAACGCCACCACGCCGAAAGCGATGTAGAGGACCGTCCAGCCCACGCCCGCCCCACCTTCTACGGCCGCCGCCGCCGGATCGGGGGCGGGTACGGCCGGTCACGACTGCTTGTGCAGTCCGAGATTCTCGTAGATTTCGAGCGTTGCCGTCGAGTTGTTGAGCGTGATGAAGTGCAGTCCGGGCACACCTTCGGACAGCAGCTTCGCGCAGAACTCCGTTGCGAACTCGATGCCAATGGAGCGTACAGCGGCCGGATCGTCCTTGACGGCGTGGATGCGTTCTTCGAGGACCCGGGGCACGGCCGCGTTGCTCAGCTGGGGAAAACGTTCGAGCTGCTTGACGCTGGTGACCGGCATGACCTCCGGAATGATGGGTGTGTCGCAACCCGCGGCGACCACACGGTCACGCATCCGGAGATAGTCCCCGGGTTCGAAGAACATCTGCGTGATGGCGTAATCGGCACCGGCCCGGCATTTGTCCACGAAGTGGCGGGTGTCCGTTTCCCAGTCGGTCGACCTGGGGTGCATTTCGGGAAAGGCGGCGACGCCGACGCAGAAATCGCCGGATTCCTTGATGAGCCGCACCAGGTCGGCGGCGTACCGCACGCCCTCCGGGTGCTCGACCCACTCGCCCATCGGGTCGCCCGGCGGGTCTCCGCGCACGGCGAGGATGTTCCTGATCCCGGCGTCGGCGTACTGGCCGATCATGTTGCGCAGTTCCGCGACGGAGTGGTTGACCGCGGTGAGGTGCGCGACGGGGGTGAGCGTGCTGTCGGCCGCGATCTGCTGCGTCGCGCGGACCGTGCCCGCCCGGGTGGAACCTCCGGCTCCGTACGTCACGGAGACGAAGCTGGGGCCCACGGCCTCGACCCGGCGCAGCGCGTTCCAGAGGTTCCGCTCGCCCTTCTCGGTCTTGGGTGCCCAGAACTCGAAGGAGTACGACGTCTTGCCGGACGCGAGCAGCTCACGCACGGTGCGTGCGCGGTCCGTCCGGGTGGAGGAGGTGCCAAGGGCCATACCGCGAGGTTAACCAGGGTGCGGCCGTCCCCCAACCAGAGCGGGACATATGTCCGTATTGCGGTGAATACCGTCCACGCCTCGGACAGTGCGCGCCCGCCCGGCGCTCCGGCCCCGGCGTGGGTCCGCGACGCGGGTCCGCCGCACGGGTGACGACGGGCGGGTGACGACGGGCTGGCGGTCAGCGCTCGCGGACGCGCTTCGCCAGGCCGGCCGCGGCCGCGGCCGGGTCGTCGGCCTCGGTGATCGCGCGGACCACCACGACGCGCCGGGCACCGGCGTCCAGCACCTCGTCGAGATTGCCCGCGTCGATGCCGCCGATGGCGAACCACGGGCGGGGGGTGTCCAGGGAAGCGGCGTACCGCACCAGGTCGAGGCCGGGGGCGTGGCGGCCGGGCTTGGTCGGGGTGGGCCAGCAGGGGCCGGTGCAGAAGTAGTCGACGCCGGGCTGTGCGGCGGCCGCGTCCACCTCGGACTCGGCGTGCGTGGAGCGGCCGATCAGCGGGGTCGCGCCGATGATCGCGCGGGCGGCGGGGACCGGCAGGTCGCCCTGGCCGAGGTGGAGGACGTCCGCGCCGATGGCGTGGGCGACGTCCGCGCGGTCGTTGACGGCGAGGAGCTTGCCGTGGCGCGCGCAGGCCTCCGCGAACACCTGGAGGTGTTCCAGTTCCTCGGCGGCCTCCATGCCCTTGTCCCGCAGCTGGACGATGTCCACGCCGGAGGAGAGCACGGCGTCGAGGAACGCGGGGAGGTCGCCCTGCCGCCTGCGGGCGTCCGTGCACAGATAGAGACGGGCGTCGGCGAGCAGGTGGCGCGGCGTGGACATGAAGGAGTTCCCCCCGTGGGTCACCGCGGGCGCGGGCCGTGGAGTGCACGGCCCGCGACCACGTGTGCGGTCGTCTCGGTCAGACGGCGAGCGCCTGGGCGCGGCGCTTCACCTCCGTCCCGCGATTCTCGCTCAGCGCCTGCGCGGGGGTTCCCGGCAGGGTCGGGTCGGGGGTGAAGAGCCAGTCCAGCATCTCTTCGTCGGAATAGCCGTCGTCCCTCAGGAGCGTCAGGGTCCCCGCGAGGCCCTTGACCACCTTGTCGCCGTCGATGAAGGCGGCAGGCACCTGGAGCGTCCGGTTCTCACCGCGGCGCACCGCGATCAGCTGGCCTTCCTTGACCAGCTGCCGCACGCGCGTCACCTCGACATCGAGGAGTTCCGCGATGTCGGGGAGGTGGAGCCAGGCAGGGACGAGAGCATCGATCTTTGCGTCAATCTCGGTCACGAGGACAAGCGTGCCATCTGGGACCGACAGCCGGAAGCCGGGCCGACCGTACGGACCACGTCAGGACTGCGTCCGCGCAGGTCGCACGGGGGTCGGACGGGGTCGTGAGGGCGCGCGCGGGCGGCGCCCCGGGGCTCAGCGGACGGCGGACTTCAGGGGTACGGCGGGGTCGGCGGCCCGTTCGGGGTCGACGGCCCGGCCGGAGGCGACGAGCTTGCGGCCCTGGGTGAGATCGCGCGGACGGCCGACCGCCAGCAGGGCGACCAGCGCGCCGTCGCGCAGCCAGAGCACGGTCCACTCCTCGTCGGCGGGGTCGCCGCGCCACAGCAGGGTGTCGGCGTCCGCGTGGTGCCCGGCGTACTGGACGAACCGGCCGAACTGCTCGGACCAGAAGTACGGCACCGGGTCGTACGGCTCCGGGGTGCCGGCCCCCCCGGCTCCCGTGATGCCCGCCGCGACCGTGCGCGGGCCCTGGAGCGCGTTGTCCCAGTGGTGCACCAGGAGGCGTGCGCCGTAACGGGCGGAGGGGTACGAGGCGCAGTCCCCCACGGCGTACACCCCGGGCGCCGAGGTGCGCAGCGAGGCGTCGGCGGTGACCGATCCGTCGGGGCCGAGCGCGATGCCGGAGCCGGTGAGCCAGCCGGTGGCGGGGCGGGCGCCGATGCCGACGACCACCGCGCCGGCCGGGAGCCTGCGGCCGTCGGCGAGGACCACGGCGCCGGGTTCGACGCGGTCGACCCGGGCGCCGGTGAGGAGGGTGGCACCGCCGTGCGCGTACCAGTCGGCCATGGGGGCGGTGACCTCGGCGGGCAGCACCCCGGCGAGCGGGCGGCCGGCGGCCTCCACGACAGTGACCGTGCAGCCGGCGGCGCGGGCGGCGGTGGCGAACTCGGCGCCGATCCAGCCCGCGCCGACCACGACGACGTCGTGACGCTCGGCGAGGACGGGCCGCAGCCGGGCCGCGTCGTCCAGGGTGCGCAGCAGGTGGGTGCCGGGGACCCCGGCGGCGCCGGGCAGCGTCAGGGGTTCGGCGCCGGTGGCGACGACCAGGACGTCGTAGGGCACCGGGCCGTCCGGGGTGTCCACCTCCCGGTCGGCGGGGCGCAGGCCGGTGACGGAGAGCCCGAGGCGCAGATCGACGTCGAGCGCCTCGAAGTCGATGCCGAAGGCGGAGTGCTCGGCGGTGCCGAGGAGCACGGCCTTGGAGAGCGGCGGCCGGTCGTAGGGCTGGTGCGGCTCCGCGCCGATCAGGGTGACGGGCCCGGTGTACCCCTCGTCCCGCAGGGCGACGGCGGTCTGCACCCCCGCCATGCCCGCTCCGACGATGACGACGCCGTGCTCCGGCGCCCGCTGCCCGCTCTGTTCGCTCACACTCCCACCCTAGGGGGGTGTCCGACGGATCATGGCCGGGGTCGCGACGCCCGGAACGGCGCCTTGCGATGCACCGCTCCGACCGCCGCGCCCCTTCCGACCTTGATCAACCGGACACCCCCTGAGCACCTGACGCACCCTCAGTCCTCGGGGTGCGCGGGCCGCCCCGGCGGCTCCTTCGTACCGCGCGGACGGCGGGGTTTAGGGTGGCTGCGGAAAGACACTCGCGGGAGCCCGGACGCACCGGGCTGAGAGGGAGGCTGGCGGCCTCCGACCGTACGAACCTGATCCGGGTCATGCCGGCGAAGGGAGGGGCTGGACACCCATGCATGCTTCACAGGAACCGTCTGCCGCCGCGGGCGGCAGCACGGCGGGCGGCGGCACCGCGGGCGGGGGCACGAGCGGCACTGACCGCCGGGGCCCCTCGTACGACGTGCTCGTCGTCGGGGGCGGCATCATCGGCCTGGTGACCGCCTGGCGGGCGGCGCGGGCGGGGCTGCGGACGGCCGTCGCCGATCCGGAACCGGGCGGCGGGGCCGCCCGGGTGGCGGCCGGGATGCTGGCCGCCGTCACCGAACTCCACTATGGCGAGCAGATGCTGCTCGGGCTCAACCTCGCCTCCGCCGCCCGCTACCCGGAGTTCGTGGCGGAGCTGGAGGCGGCGAGCGGCCGGGAGACCGGCTTCCGCGCCTGCGGCACCCTCGCGGTGGCGCTGGACTCCGACGACCGGGCGCACCTGCGCGAGCTGCACGCCCTCCAGGAGCGGTCCGGCCTGGATTCGCAGTGGCTGTCGGGGCGCGAGTGCCGCCGGCTGGAGCCGATGCTGGCGCCGGGCGTACGGGGCGGGCTGCGGGTGGACGGCGACCACCAGGTCGACCCGCGCCGGCTGGCGGCCGCACTGCTGACGGCCTGCGAGCGGGCCGGGGTGGTCTTCCACCGCAGCCCCTGCGAGCGTCTGGAGACCGCGCGCGGCCGGGCAGCAGGTGCGCTGCTCGCGGACGGTACGGCGGTCTCGGCCGGCCAGGTGGTGCTGGCCGCCGGAACCCTCAGCGGCCGGCTCCCCGGCCTGCCGGAGGGCGTCGCCCCGCCGGTGCGTCCGGTGAAGGGCCAGGTGCTGCGGCTGACCGTGCCGCGCGCGTACGCCCCCTTCCTCAGCCGGACCGTGCGCGCGGTGGTGCGGGGCCAGGACCTGTACCTCGTACCGCGCGAGAACGGCGAGCTGGTCGTCGGCGCGACGAGCGAGGAGATGGGCTGGGACACCACGGTGACGGCGGGCGGGGTGTACGAGCTGCTGCGCGACGCCCACGAGCTGGTGCCGGGCATCACCGAGCTGCCGCTCACCGAGACCCTGGCCGGGCTGCGTCCCGCCACCCCCGACAACGCGCCGGTGCTCGGCCCGACCGCGCTGCCGGGGCTGCTCGTCGCCACCGGCCACGGCCGCAACGGGGTGCTGCTCACCCCTGTCACCGGCGACGCCATGGCGCACGCGCTGACCACCGGCGAGCTGCCGGAGGTGGCCCGCCCGTTCGCGCCGGGCCGCTTCACCACCCCAGTCGTCCCCGCGCGCGAGGAGCAGTACGCATGACCGATCGAACAGTGGACGCGGCCGACCCGGCCGCCACCGTGAGCGTCTCCGTCAACGGTGACCCGCGCGAGGTCCGCGCCGGCACCACCCTGGGCGCCCTGGTGGCGACCCTCAGCCGGGCGGCCTCCGGGGTCGCCGCCGCCGTCAACGAGAGCGTGGTGCCGCGCTCGGCCTGGGACTCCACCGCCCTCGCCGGGGGCGACCGGATCGAGGTCCTCACCGCGGTGCAGGGAGGCTGACCATGTCCGACGACCTCTTCCCGCTGGGCGGGCGCACGTTCTCGTCCCGGCTGATCATGGGCACCGGCGGTGCCCCGAGCCTGGACGTGCTGGAGCGGGCGCTCGTCGCCTCCGGCACCGAGCTGACCACCGTCGCGATGCGCAGGCTCGACCCGACCGTGCAGGGTTCGGTCCTCTCCGTCCTGGAACGCCTCTCCATCCAGGTGCTGCCCAACACCGCGGGCTGCTTCACCGCGGGCGAGGCGGTGCTGACCGCCCGGCTGGCCCGGGAGGCACTCGGCACCGACTGGGTGAAGCTGGAGGTGGTGGCCGACGAGCGGACCCTGCTGCCGGACCCCGTCGAGCTGCTGGACGCGGCGGAGATCCTCGTCGACGACGGGTTCACCGTGCTGCCCTACACCAACGACGACCCGGTCCTCGCGCGGAAGCTGGAGGACGTGGGCTGCGCGGCGGTCATGCCGCTCGGCTCCCCCATCGGCTCCGGCCTCGGTATCCGCAACCCGCACAACTTCGAGCTGATCGTGGAGCGGGCCGGGGTCCCGGTGATCCTGGACGCGGGTGCGGGCACCGCCTCGGACGCGGCGCTGGCGATGGAGCTGGGGTGCGCGGCGGTGATGCTCGCCTCGGCGGTGACCCGGGCGCAGGAGCCGGAGCTGATGGCGTCGGCGATGCGGCACGCGGTGGACGGCGGCCGTCTCGCCCGCCGGGCGGGCCGCATCCCCCGCCGGCACTTCGCCGAGGCGTCCTCCCCGGTGGAGGGCCGGGCGGTGCTGGACCCGGAGCGCCCGGCGTTCTGACCGGGGGGGCCGCCCCGGGCGGCCGTGTTGTCACGGCTCGGCTGCGATACGGCCCCGGGCCCGCTCCGGGGAGCCCGGGGTGTCCGCGGCGGCTCGTAGACTCGTCGGGTGGACACGACCCTCCAGGACCCGCTGCTCGGACGGCTGCTCGACGGCCGCTACCGCGTCGACGCGCGCATCGCCGTGGGCGGGATGGCCACGGTCTACCGGGCCGTGGACATCCGGCTCGACCGGGTGCTCGCCCTCAAGGTGATGCACCCCGCGCTCGCGGCCGACGCCTCGTTCGTCGAGCGCTTCATCCGCGAGGCGAAGTCGGTGGCGCGTCTCGCGCACCCCAACGTGGTGTCCGTCTTCGACCAGGGCGCCGAGGGCGCGTACGTCTACCTCGCCATGGAGTACGTCGCGGGGTGCACCCTCCGCGAGGTGCTGCGGGACCGGGGTGCGCTCCAGCCGCGCGCCGCGCTCGACATCCTGGAGCCGGTGCTGGCGGCGCTGGGCGCGGCGCACCGGGCGGGGTTCGTGCACCGCGACATGAAGCCGGAGAACGTCCTGATAGGGGACGACGGCTGGGTGAAGGTCGCCGACTTCGGGCTGGTCCGCGCGGTCGGCACCGCCACCGACACCACCGGTTCCCTGCTGGGCACGGTCTCCTACCTCGCCCCGGAGCAGATCGAGCACGGTACCGCGGACACCCGCTCCGACGTGTACGCCTGCGGTGTCGTGCTGTACGAGATGCTGACCGGCGCCAAGCCGCACACCGGCGAGAACGCCGCCCAGATCATCTACCAGCACCTCAACCAGGACGTGCCGCCGCCCTCCGCCGCCGTCCCCGGGCTCTCCCCGGCGCTGGACGCGCTGGTCGCGGGGGCCACCGCGCGCGACGCCCGGGCCCGCGCCCAGGACGCGGTGGTGCTGCTCTCCGAGACCCTGGAGGCCCGGGCCCTGCTGAGCGACGCGGAGCTGGACGCCGTACCGCCGCAGGCGCACGCCCCGGCCGGCCCCGGCTCGGGTGTCTCCGGTGCCGAGGACCGTACGAGCGTGCTGCCGCGCGCCGTGGCCGAGGACCGGGGGACCACGCACCGGACGAGCCGGCTGGAGATGCCCGCCACCGCCACCGCGTCGGTCGCGCCCGGCCGGCCCCGGCGGACGGCGCGGGCGGGCGGGGCCGGGGGCCGGCCGCGCCGCGGGGTCTACGCCGCGATCACGGCGCTGCTGGTGGTGCTGCTGGCCGGGGGTGGTGTCTGGTACATCAACTCGGGCCAGTTCACCCAGGTCCCCTCGCTCCTCAACCAGCCCCAGGAGACCGCGGAGAAGCGGCTCACGGACGCCGGGCTCGACGTGAAGTCCGTCGACCGGGCGTACAGCGACACGGTCGACCGGGGCTCGGTGATCAGCAGCGACCCCGCACCCGGCGACCGGGTCCGGGGCAACGAGTCGGTGAAGCTGGTCGTCTCGCGCGGGCCGGAGATCGTGGAGGTCCCCGACGTGGCGGGCGTCTCGCTGGCCGACGCGCGCCGGTCCCTGAAGGAGGCCGGTCTGGCCCCCGGCATGGTGACCCGGGAGTTCAGCGAGGACGTCGGGCGCGGCGAGGTGGTCCGTACGGACCCCGAGGCGGGCACCGGGCGCCACCCCGACTCCGCTGTGGCACTGGTCGTGAGCAAGGGCGCCCCGGTCGACGTGCCGGACGTCTCCGGGCTCTCCGTCGAGGACGCGACCGCCGCCCTGGAGGAGGAGGGGCTGAAGGCCGAGGCGAAGCCCGGCCGGGTCAACTCTCCCGAGGTGGCCGGCGATGTCGCCGAGCAGACCCCGGCCCCCGGCGCCGAGGCGGCCGAGGGGGACACCGTGCAGCTGACCGTCTCCAAGGGGCCCCGGATGATCGAGGTGCCGGACGTCACCGGCAAGGACGTCGACGAGGCGCGGGACCTCCTGGAGGAGGCCGGGTTCGAGGTCAAGGTCGACCGGCCGTTCCTCTCCTTCAGCGACACGGTCGGGAGCCAGTCCGTCGACGGAGGCGGCCGGGCGGCCGAGGGATCGACCATCACCATCAGAACCAAGGGACTGTGAACATGCGCAACCCGGTGGGCGGACACGTCCCGGTGGCCGGCGGGCTGGTGAAGACCGGCCTCGGCTACGCCGACGAGCTGGCGGCCGAGACCGTCCAGGTCTTCGTCGCGAACCCGCGCGGCTGGGCCACTCCGGCGGGAAAACCCGATCAGGACGAGCTGTTCCGCAAGGAGTGCGAGGCCCGGGACATGCCGGTGTACGTGCACGCCCCGTACCTGATCAACTTCGGCTCGCACACCGAGGCGACCGTGGAGAAGTCCGTGGAGTCCCTGCGGCACTCACTGCGCCGGGCGCGCGAGATCGGTGCGCTGGGCGTCGTCGTCCACACCGGTTCGGCGACGGGCGGGCGGCCGCGCGAGGAGGCGCTGGCGCAGGTGCGTGACCACATGCTCCCGCTGCTGGACGAGCTGACCCACGAGGACGATCCCGATCTCCTGCTGGAGTCGACCGCCGGCCAGGGGTCCTCGCTCTGCTCGCGGACCTGGGACTTCGGCCCGTACTTCGAGGCGCTGGACTCCCATCCCAAGCTGGGCGTCTGCCTGGACACCTGTCACATCTACGCGGCGGGCCACGACCTGGCCGGTCCGTCCGGGATGCGGCAGACCCTGGACCTGCTGGTGGAGACGGTCGGTGAGGGGCGGCTGAAGCTGATCCACGCCAACGACTCCAAGGACGTGGTCGGCGCCCACAAGGACCGGCACGAGAACATCGGCTCGGGCCACATCGGCGCGGAGCCGTTCCGGGAGCTGTTCGCGCACCCGGCGACGGCCGGGGTGCCGCTGGTCATCGAGACGCCGGGCGGGAAAGAGGGGCATGCGGCGGACGTGGCGCGGCTGAAGGAGCTGCGGGACTCCGTGGGTGCCTGACCTGGGCCTGCTGGGGCGCGGCACGGGCCGGGCCGGGCGGGCTCAGAGCTCCGGGCCGTCCCCGGGCTTCTCCTGGTAGGAGTAGCGCTGCTCGCTCCACGGGTCGCCGATGTTGTGGTAGCCGCGCTCCTCCCAGAAACCGCGGCGGTCGGCCGTCATGTACTCGATGCCGCGGACCCACTTCGGGCCCTTCCAGGCGTACAGGTGCGGGACGACCAGGCGCAGCGGGAAGCCGTGCTCGGCGGTGAGCAGGTCGCCGTCCTTGTGGGTGGCGAAGAGGGTGCGGTCCGAGGCGAAGTCGGCGAGCCGGAGGTTCGAGGAGAAGCCGTATTCGGCCCACACCATCACATGGGTGACGTCGTCGGCGGGCGGCGCGAGACCGAGAATGACGGAGGCGGGCACTCCGCCCCACTCGGACCCCAGCATGGAGAACTTGGTCACGCAGTGGAGGTCGGCGACGACCGAGGAGAACGGGAGTTCCGAGAACTCCTCGTGGTTCCAGCAGCGCTTCTCGCCGTCGGCGGTCGCTCCGAAGACCCGGAATTCCCAGCGTTCGGGGCGGAACTTGGGCACGGGCCCGTAGTGGGTCACCGGCCACCCGCGTTGCAGACGCTGGCCCGGCGGAAGCTCGGACTGTCCCGATACGCGGTTTTCCTCGCTCTCCGGCTGACCCATGCCTCCATGGTGACAGACAGGCAAGGGTGGTGGTGACCAGGCGGGGAATAACGGGCAATACCTACTAAGCATGTACTTACTGGACGGCCGGGTGGTGCGGTGCGAGGATGCGCCCAACTGTCCGGTACACCGGTTGGAAGGAGCCTCTGCGATGCAGGGCGACCCCGAGGTCATCGAGTTCCTGAACGAGCAGCTGACGGCCGAACTGACTGCCATCAACCAGTACTTCCTGCACGCGAAGATGCAGGACAACTTCGGCTGGACGAAGCTCGCCAAGTACACCCGGGCCGAGTCGTTCGACGAGATGAAGCACGCGGAGATCCTGACCGACCGGATCCTCTTCCTCGACGGCCTCCCGAACTACCAGCGCCTCTTCCACGTGCGTGTCGGCCAGACGGTGACGGAGATGTTCCAGGCCGACCGCCAGGTGGAGGTGGAGGCGATCGACCGCCTCAAGCGCGGGATCGAGGTCATGCGGGCCAAGGGCGACATCACCTCGGCCAACATCTTCGAGTCGATCCTGGAGGACGAGGAGCACCACATCGACTACCTGGACACCCAGCTGGAGCTGGTGGAGAAGCTCGGCGAGCCGCTCTACATCGCCCAGCAGATCGAGCAGCCGGAGGGCTGACACACCGGCCGACGGCCGAGAGCCTACGGCTCCGGGTCGGGCGGCTCCGGGTCGGGCGGCTCCGGTCAGGCGGCTTCGGGGAACGCGGCGGCCGGAGGACTCACCGACGCGGCCGACGGGTCGGAGCGGCGCTCCAGCAGCTCGCGGCGCGGGCACTCGCCCCGGCCCAGCAGCGCCTGGATGCGGCGGACGCAGCCACCACAGTCGGTGCCGGCCTTGCAGACGGAGGCGATCTGGCGGGGGGTGCAGGCCCCGGCCTCCGCATGGCGCTTCACCTGCTGTTCGGTGACGCCGAAGCAGGAGCAGACGTACATGCGGTTCACCTCCCGGGAGTGTGCGAGCACCCCTCCAATGCGGTGAGGCAAACCTAACCTTACCCATTGGACCGGGTGGGCAAAAGCCCCGGAACGCCCGTGGGGCACGGATCACATGGATCCGTGCCCCACGGGCGCGTTGACGCGGGCCCGTTCCCGGGCCTTGCGGCCTACTGGTCGCGGTACATCTCCGCGACGAGGAAGGCCAGGTCGAGCGACTGGCTGCGGTTGAGCCGCGGGTCGCAGGCGGTCTCGTAGCGCTGGTGCAGGTCGTCCACGAGGATCTCGTGGCCGCCGCCGACGCACTCGGTGACGTCCTCGCCGGTGAGCTCGACGTGGATGCCGCCCGGGTGGGTGCCCAGGCCCTTGTGCACCTCGAAGAAGCCCTTGACCTCGTCCAGGACGTCGTCGAAGCGGCGCGTCTTGTGGCCGGAGGCGGCCTCGAAGGTGTTGCCGTGCATCGGGTCGGTGACCCAGGCGACGACCGCGCCGGAGGCGGTGACCTTCTCGACCAGCTCGGGGAGCTTGTCGCGGACCTTGCCGGCGCCCATGCGGACGACGAAGGTCAGCCGGCCGGGCTCGCGCTCGGGGTCCAGGCGGTCGATGTAGCTGAGCGCCTCGTCGACGGTGGTCGTCGGACCGAGCTTGATGCCGATCGGGTTGCGGATCTTCGACGCGAACTCGATGTGCGCGCCGTCCATCTGGCGGGTGCGCTCACCGATCCAGACCATGTGCCCGGAGGTGTCGTACAGCTCGCCGGTGCGCGAGTCGGTGCGGGTCAGCGCCGTCTCGTAGTCCAGCAGCAGCGCCTCGTGCGAGGCGTAGAACTCAACCGCCTTGAACTCGGCCGGGTCGGTGCCGCAGGCCTTCATGAAGTTCATCGCGTTGTCGATCTCGCGGGCCAGCGCCTCGTAGCGCTGCCCCGAGGGGGACGACCGCACGAAGTCCTGGTTCCACGCGTGCACCTGGCGCAGGTCGGCGTAGCCGCCGGTGGTGAAGGCGCGGACGAGGTTCAGCGTCGAAGCGGACGCGTGGTACATCTGCTTCAGGCGCTCGGGGTCCGGGATGCGGGCGGCCTCGGTGAAGGCGAAGCCGTTGACGGAGTCGCCGCGGTACGTCGGCAGGGTCACGCCGTCGCGGGTCTCGGTCGGCTTGGAGCGCGGCTTGGAGTACTGCCCGGCGATGCGGCCCACCTTGACGACCGGGACGGCCGCCGCGTAGGTCAGGACGGCGCTCATCTGGAGCAGCGTCTTCAGCTTCGCCCGGATGTGGTCGGCGGACACGGCGTCGAAGGCCTCGGCACAGTCGCCGCCCTGCAGCAGGAACGCCTCGCCCTTGGCGACGGCTCCCATGCGGGTGCGCAGCTGGTCGCACTCGCCCGCGAAGACGAGCGGCGGATACGACGCGAGGTCCGCGAGTACATCGCGCAGCGCCTCGGAGTCGGGGTACTCAGGCTGCTGCGCCGCGGGAAGGTCTCGCCAGGTGTTGCCACCGGCGACGGAGGTATTGGCGTTCACGGTCACGGGCACCAGCGTACGGGGTCACGGGCTGCGTCCAGCCGGTCGCTCAACAGTTGAGACGATTGCTCGCATGATCGTGCGCTGTGACGCTAGTATCGGCGCATGTTCACGCACACGACCCGGAACTGGTGGTGGCCCGCTCGACGGCGGCCCGCTGACAGTTCGCGCTGAACATTTCGCGAAGGCCGCCCCGAGGGGCGGCCTTTTCTGCGTTCGCGGAGCGGTTCCTCCCCCTGGGAAACCCCTTGGAAATCCCCTTGGAAGGAACGCTCATGCCGCACCGCGCCGCCTCTCTCGTCCACCGTCTCCTCCGTGACGACGCCCCGCCCTTCGCCCTGCTGCGCCGCCGCACGCCCGGCCGCGACCACGACACCGTCGAGGTGCTGACCGGCGAGGTCCGGGAGGTGGCGCACCTCGCCGAACTGCCGGTGGGCGAGCTGCCCTCGCTGGCCCTGGTGCCCTACCGGCAGATCGCCGAGCGGGACTTCGAGGTGACCGACGACGGGACGCCGCTCGCGGTGCTGGTCGCCGACGAGTCGTACGAGCTGCCGCTCGACGAGGTGCTGGCGGCGCTGCCCCCGCACGAGGTACGGGTGACGGGCGGCGCGTTCGACGTGCCGGACGAGGAGTACGCGGGGATCGTCCGGCGGGTGATCGAGGACGAGATCGGGCAGGGCGAGGGTGCGAACTTCGTGATCCGGCGCACGTTCCGGGGCGAGATCCCCGGCTACGGCCGGGCGGACGCGCTGGCGCTCTTCCGCAGACTGCTGGAGGGCGAGCGCGGCGCGTACTGGACGTTCGTGGTGCACACCGGCGGCCCCCGGGGGCGCACCCTGGTCGGCGCCAGCCCGGAGGTCCACGTCCGGATGTCCGGCGGCACGGTGGTGATGAACCCGATCAGCGGGACGTACCGCTACCCGGAGCAGGGCCCGACCGTCGAGAGCCTGCTGGACTTCCTCGCCGACCGCAAGGAGACCGAGGAGCTCTCCATGGTGGTCGACGAGGAACTCAAGATGATGTGCACGGTCGGCGACATGGGCGGGGTGGTGGTCGGGCCCCGGCTGAAGGAGATGGCCCACCTCGCCCACACCGAGTACGAGCTGCGCGGGAAGTCGACGCTGGACGTGCGGGAGGTGCTGAAGGAGACCATGTTCGCGGCGACCGTCACCGGCTCCCCCGTGCAGAACGCGTGCCGCGTGATCCGGCGGTACGAGCCCACCGGGCGCGGCTACTACAGCGGCGCGCTGGCGCTGCTGCGCCGGGACGCGAACGGCGCCCAGACCCTCGACTCGCCGATCCTGATCCGTACGGCCGACATCACGGCCGACGGCGGGCTCGCGGTGGCGGTGGGCGCCACCCTCGTACGCCACTCGGACCCGGACGGCGAGGTCGCCGAGACCCACGCCAAGGCGGCGGGGGTGCTGGCGGCTCTCGGGGTGCGGCCGGGGCGGCGGCCGCAGGAGCGGACCGGGCCGCAGCTGGCCGCCGATCCCCGGGTGCAGTCGGCGCTGGACGACCGGCGGGGCGGGCTGGCGCCGTTCTGGCTGCGGATGCAGGAGCCGGCCCGGGCGATGTCGGGCCACGCTCTGGTGGTGGACGGCGAGGACACCTTCACCTCGATGCTGGCGCATCTGCTGCGCGCCTCGGGCCTCGACGTGTCGGTCCTCCGGTTCGACGCCCCGGAGTTGCGGGAGACCGTCCGGGCGCACCGGGGGCCGGTGGTGCTGGGCCCCGGGCCGGGCAACCCGGGCGATCCCACCGACGCCAAGATGGTGCTGCTGCGCTCGGTCGCGGCGGAGCTGGTGCGCGATCACCGGGACGGGCTGCTGGGCGTGTGCCTGGGCCACGAGCTGATCGCGGCGGAGCTGGGCCTGGAGGTGGTGCGCAAGGCGGTACCGCATCAGGGGGCGCAGACGCGGATCGAGCTGTTCGGCCGGCCGGAGACGGTGGGGTTCTACAACAGCTTCGCGGCGCGGTGCGACGACGCCGCCACCGCCGAGCTGGGCGCGCACGGCATCGAGGTGAGCCGGGACGGGGCCACCGGTGAGCTGTACGCGCTGCGCGGCGACGGGTTCGCCTCGGTGCAGTTCCACCCGGAGTCGGTGCTGACGCTGCGGGGTTCGGCGATCGTCACCGAGCTGCTGGCGGGGCTGCCGGTTCGCGGCTGAACACGCGGAGCCGGTGCCCGTCGGCGGGAACGACGGGCACCGGCTCCCGCGCCGCGCTCACTTCTCCGGGGCCGCCGGCACCAGGACGTTGTCGCCGCGGCGTCCCGAGAGGTAGTCGTCGACGTTGGCGGCGGTGGCGTCGATGATCTGGCCGACCGCGTCCTCGGTGTAGTACGCCTGGTGGGAGGTGACCAGGACGTTCGGGAAGGTCAGCAGACGGGCGAGGGTGTCGTCGTCGATGCCCTCCAGCGACTTGTCCAGGAAGAAGAGCCCCGCCTCCTCCTCGTACACGTCGAGGCCGACGCCGAGGAAGTGGCCCGAGCGGAGTTCGGTGACCAGGGCGCGGGTGTCGACCAGGCCGCCCCGGCTGGAGTTGATGAGGATCGCGTCGTGCTTCATCAGCGCCATGGCCCGCTGGTCGATGAGGTGGTGGGTGGCGGGCAGCAGGGGGACGTGCAGGCTGATGAGGTCGGCCTCCGCGAAGAGCTGGTCCTTCTCGACGTACCGCATGCCCAGCTCCACGCAGGCGGGGTTCTCGGCGACGTCCCAGCCGAGCAGGTTCATGCCGAATCCGTGGGCGATCCGGGTGAACGCCTCACCGATCTTGCCGGTGCCGATCACCCCGGCCGTGCGGCCGTGCATGTCCCGGCCGAGGAGTCCGGCGAGCCGGAAGTCGAAGTCGCGGGTACGGGTCGCGGCGCGGATGACCTTGCGGTTCACGGCCATCGCCAGGGTCCACGCGAACTCGGCGACGGAGTAGGGCGAGTAGTACGAGACCCGGGCGACGCGCAGGCCGAGCGACCCGGCGACCTCCAGGTCGATGTTGTTGAAGCCGGTGGACCGCTGGGCGATCATCCGGGTGCCGCCGGCCGCCAGGGTCCGGAGCACCTGGGCGCCGAGGTCCGCGTTGACGCTGGTGGAGATCACCTCGTACCCCGCCGCGAGGGCAGCCGTGTCCGGGGTGAGGAACACCTCCAGGCAGCGGACCTCGTGCTTCCCGGCGAACGCCTTCTCGATCAGGGGCTTCTCGTCGGCCTGCACACCGAATGCCAGGATTTCCACGGTGTCTCCCGTTGGTGCTGCGGTACGGCACATGACCCGGTCACCGCGAATATACGGCCGGGTGACCGGGTGCGCCGCTCGGCGGCGGCCGGGGCGGGACCCGCCCCGGCCGGTCCGCCGGACTCCGCTCACACGTCGTCGAGGCCGCGCTCGATGGCGTACCGGACCAGCTCCACCCGGTTGTGCAGCTGCAGCTTGCCGAGGGTGTTCTGGACGTGGTTCTGGACCGTGCGGTGCGAGATCACCAGACGCTCGGCGATCTGCTTGTACGACAGACCCTTGGCGACCAGCCGGAGCACCTCGGTCTCCCGGTCGGTCAGGCGCGGCGCCTTCGGGTCGTCGGGGGCCGCCGGGGCAGGGTCGGAGGCGAGCCTGCGGTACTCGCCGAGCACGAGTCCGGCCAGCCCCGGGGTGAAGACCGGGTCGCCGGCCGCGGTCGAGCGGACCGCCTCGGTCAGCTCCCGGGTGCTGGCCGACTTCAGCAGATAGCCGGTGGCCCCGGACTTCACCGCCTCCAGCACGTCGGCGTGCTCCCCGCTGGCGGAGAGCACCAGCACCCGCAGGCCGGGGTGGTGCGCCACGAGCTCCTTGCAGACCTGGACCCCGGGCAGGCCCGGCAGGTTCAGGTCGAGTACGAGGACGTCGGGCCGGACCGCATGGGCGCGGCGGACGGCCCCCGGGCCGTCGCCGGCGGTCGCGACGACGTCGAACCCGGACTCGGCCAGGTCGCGGGCGACGGCGTCGCGCCACATCGGGTGGTCGTCCACCACCATGACCTTGACGACCGTGCCGTCGGCGCGGGTCTGCGGCCGGGGCCCTGGGACGCCCGCCTCGCCCGGCGCCGCCGGTGCGTCCGTTCCGTCCGGTGTGCCCGGTGCTGTCGGTGTACTCATCGGATCGATCCTGCCTTCCCCCGTGGGGCCTTCGGAACCTTCAACTCGACTTCGGTGCCCTGGCCCGGCACCGAGATCACCTCTGCCGTGCCGCCCAGGTCGCGCAGCCGCCCGCGTATGGAGAGGGCCACGCCGAGCCGGCCCTCGCCCTCGGCCTCGGCCAGCCGCCCTTCCGGGATGCCCGGTCCGTCGTCCCGGACCGTGACGACCACCTCGCCGGGCTCGTCCTCGACCAGGATCCACGCCTGCGCGTCCTGTCCCGCGTGGGCCCGCACGTTGTCCAGGGCGGCTCCGGTGGCGGCGGCGAGCTCCCGCGCCGCGTCGGACGGCATCAGGACCGGGGCGCCGGGCTCCGCGAAGCTGACCCGGGAGCCCGCGTGCGGGGCGAGCAGGGTCCGCAGATCGATGTCGGGGGCGTCGGCGGGCGACTCCTCCGCCGTGACGGTACGGACGACGGCGCCCTGCGCGGTGTCCTCGGAGACCCGGGTGGTGGGCACCAGACCGCTGGAGACGAGGGTGCGCAGGGCGATCTCCTGCTCCCCTGCCATCCGGCCCAGCTCGGCGGCCTCACCGCCGAGGGCGGTGCCCCGGCGCTGGACCATGGCGAGGACCTGGAGCACGCTGTCGTGGATGTCACGGGCCAGCCGCTCCCGCTCGCGGGTCGCGGCCTCGATCTCCAGGGCGCGGGCGAGGGTGCGCTCACTGGCGCGGGCGACCTCGACGACGTACCCGATCGCTATCGAGGCGACCCAGACCAGCAGGACGTTGTGGAGGGTGTCCCGGCTGGGCTCGGCGCGCTCGACGAGGTTGGCGGCCGCCACGAGCGTGGACGCGAAGGCGGCCCACCGCCAGCCGCCCTTCAGCGCGAAGGCCAGCACCGCCCCGGCGGTCCAGATCGACGGCAGCGTCGACCCGTCGACGTGGTGGGCGTCGAGATCGGCGACCGGGGTGAGCAGGATGCCGGTGAGCGCCACCACCAGGTCCGCGCCGAGGAACGGCCGTGTGCAACTGGCCGCGTTGGCGACCCGGGGCAGGGTGAGCAGCGTCCACACCGCCATCACGGCGAGGAACCCGAAGGCCACCGCGGGCCGTTCGAAATCCGCACGCCCTATGACGGCCAGCGCCACGGCGTAGACCGTCGTCAGCACCCGGTATCCGGTCAGCGCTCGCCACAGCGGCTGCTCGACCGACATCCGTACGACCCGCTCGCGCCCGGCCATCTCCCCCACCCCCCGCGGTCCGCGCCCCCGTCGGCCGGACCTTCTCTCTCCACCGCCGCCGCGGACACCCGCTGCCCGACGGCACCCGTCGCCGCGGGCATCCGCCGCGACCGGCACGCGACGCCGCGAACACCCGCCGCCGCCCGCCGCCTTCGCCGGTCGTCCCGGCGACGCCCGCTACCGCGTGGGCGGTTCCGGCGTCGAGCGCTTCTCGTCCCGCGCCGCCTGCTTCTGCTCCATCGCGGCCTGTTTCTGTTCCTGTGCGGCCGCTTTGGCCTCGTCCGCGATCCGGCGCTTGGCGGCCGTCGCGTAGACGTCCACGTACTCCTGCCCGGAGAGCTTCATGATTTCGTACATGACCTCGTCCGTCAGTGAACGGAGGATGAACCGGTCGCCCTGCATGCCCTGGTAGCGGGAGAAGTCCAGCGGCTTGCCGATCCGGATGCCGGGCCGCAGGAGTTTGGGGATCACCTGGCCGGGCGGCTGGATCTTCTCCGTGTCGATCATCGCGACCGGGATGACGGGCGCGCCGGTGGCCAGCGCCACCCGGGCGAGGCCGCCGGGCTTGCCCCGGTAGAGGCGGCCGTCCGGCGAGCGGGTGCCCTCGGGGTAGATGCCGAAGAGCCCGCCGCCCTCGACCACCTTGATGCCGGCGCGGATCGCGGCCTCACCGGCGCCCCTGGCCCCGGAGCGGTCGACGGGCAGCTGGCCGACGCCCTTGAAGAAGGCCGCGGTGAGCTTGCCCTTCACTCCGGGCGCGGTGAAGTACTCGGCCTTGGCGATGAAGGTGACCTTGCGGTCCAGGACGGCCGGCAGGAAGAAGGAGTCGGAGAAGGACAGATGGTTGCTCGCGAGGATCGCCGGTCCGGTGAGGGGGATGTTCTCCAGGCCCTCGACCCACGGCCTGAAGGCGAGCTTCAGGGATCCCCCGAGGGAGAAGTGCATCGCGCCGTAGATCAACTCGGGTGCCTCCTGTGTCCTGTGCCACGACCTTACCCGCGCGCGGGCCGCCGTTGCCGCACGGTGCGCGGGCTGCCCCGTGCCGGTGGCGCGACGGCCCTGGTCGGTGTCGGCCCGGTCGCGTACGGTGAAGTCATTCGTCTCGCGGGTGCCCCGTACGCCCCCTCGCAAGCCCCCCACGCACTCCCCCGCCCGAGCCCAGCCTCACGAACAGGAGTCACCGGTGCCGGTCCTCCCTGGAGCCGAGCCGTTCCGCCACGAGGGCGGAGAGGTCGGCGTCCTCCTCTGTCATGGCTTCACCGGATCGCCCCAGTCGCTGCGCCCGTGGGCCGACTACCTCGCCGCGCGCGGGTACACCGTGTCGCTGCCGCTGCTGCCGGGGCACGGCACCCGGTGGGAGGACATGGCGGTCACCGGCTGGCAGGACTGGTACGCCGAGCTGGACCGGGAGTTGCGGGTGCTGCGGGAGAGGTGCGCGCGGGTCTTCGTCTTCGGCCTCTCCATGGGCGGGGCGCTGGCGCTGCGGCTGGCCGCGCGGCACGGCGACGCGGTCGGCGGGCTGGTGCTGGTCAACCCGGCGAACAAGGTGCACGGCCTGTCCGCGTACGCCCTGCCGGTCGCCCGCCACCTCGTCCGTACGACGAAGGGCCTGGCCGGGGACATCGCGCTGGAGGGCGCGCACGAGGTGGGTTACGACCGGGTGCCGCTGCACTCCGCCCACTCGCTGCGCCGGTTCCTGCGGATCGTCGACGCCGAACTCCCGCAGGTGACACAGCCGGTGCTGCTGCTGCACAGCTCGCAGGACCACGTGGTGCCGCCCGCCGACACGGCCCGCATCCTCAGCAGGGTGTCCTCGCGGGACGTCGAGGAGGTGCTGCTGGAACAGAGTTACCACGTCGCGACGTTGGACCATGACGCGGAGCGGATCTTCGACGAGAGCCACCGGTTCCTCGCCCGTCTCGCGTCCGCAGTCGCGGAGAAGGGGGGTACGTCCGGTGGCTGAGCAGGACGCGGACCGCACGGGCAGTGACGAGGAGCGCGAACCGCCGCAGGCGGAGGGGCAGACGGCCGCGCCCGGGAGTACGGACGAGGGGCGTCCCGCCGACGCGCCCCGGGACGAGGTGGGCCCGCTGGACGAGGAGGCCGCCTGGGCCGCGATCGTCGCGGGGTACGGCGAGGAGCCGCCGGACCCGCCGGGCGCCAAGCCCTTCAAGCCGGTGGAGGACCTCGCCCTGCCGGACGAGGATCTGATCAACGTCACGGACGACGAGGACCGGCCCGGGGCCCCGGCGGACAAGGGCAACGACAAGAGCGGGCTGGGCAGTTCGGTGGTCTTCGCCCCCGGCGTCGGCGGTCCCCGCGACCACGTGCTGCCGGACGCGGATTCCGGCGGCGCCGACGACGAGGACGACGACGACCCCGAGGGGCACTTCGTGCCGCCGGAGCCGCCGCCGCTCCCGGAGGCGGACGCCACGTCGAAGTTCGCCTGGCTCGGGGTGGTCGGCGGCCCGGTGCTGATGCTCCTCGCGGTGCTGCTGGGCTGGGAGATGACCTGGTGGCTGACGACCGTCTGCATCGGCGGATTCCTCGGCGGCTGCGCCACCCTGGTGGCACGGATGCCGCACGACGACGACGAGGACCTGGGCGACCCGGGGCACGGCGCCGTCGTCTGAACCGTCAGGCCCCGTCGCCCTCGTGAGCGGCGGCCGGCACCCGGAGGGCGGCCAGGACCGGCAGATGGTCCGTGGCCGCCCGCAGATCGGCGTCGCCGACGCCGGGGAGCCCGGCCGGGACCCCGCAGCCGAGGACCTCGATGCCGTCCGTGGTGAGGACGGCATCGATGCGGCGCACCGGCCCGTCGGCCGGGAAGGTGTGCTCCCCTCCCCAGGGCCGTACCGCCCAGCCGTCGTGGAGCCGCCCGGTGATCAGCCGGAACGCGTCCCCGGCCGGTACGTCGTTGAGGTCGCCGCCCACCACCGCGTGCCCGACGCCCATCGCCTCCACCCGCTCCAGCAGCGCCCGGGCCTGGGCGAGGCGTTCGTCCGGCCGCAGGCTCAGATGGCAGCTGACCACACCGAGCCGGGTTCCGGCGATCCGTACCACCGCCGTCGCGAAGCCCCTGCGGTGGAGCCCGGGGGTGCGCGGCAGCAGGACGTCCTCGGTGCGTTCGACGGTGGCGCGCAGGGAGCAGAGCAGCAGGGGGCCGGCGGCGGTGGCGCCGCCGGAGAGGATGACCAGGTCGGTGGCGGCGGCGAGCCGGGCGGCGGCCTTGCGCCAGCGGAAGAAGCGCGGCGCCTCCTGGACGAACACCAGGTCGGGGGCGCAGGCGCGGATGACGCGGGCCAGCGCGGCGGGGTCGTCGCGCAGCGAGCGGATGTTGTAGCTGAGGACCCGGACGACGGCCGAACCGTCGTCCTCGGTACGGGAGTCGGGCAGCGGCGTCAGAACCATGCGGGCCACGATACGACGGACGCCCGCCGTGCCCCTGGGGGCGCGGCGGGCGTCCGTTCGGATCGCGCGTGGTGCGGTCGGGTGCCGGGGTCAGCCCTGGCGGGCCAGGTCGGCGGCGCCGACCAGTCCGGCCTTGCCGCCGAGCTGGGCGGCGAGGACCTGGGCGTGCGGACGCCACTCGCCACCGATCAGCCAGCGGCGGAACGACTTGCGGATCGGGTCCAGGACCAGTTCGCCCTCGTCGGAGACACCGCCGCCGACGATGAAGGCGGACGGGTCGAAGAGGGAGGCCAGGTCGGCCAGGCCCGCGCCGGCCCAGCGGGCCAGCTCGCGGAACGAGTCGATGGCCACCGCGTCGCCCTGACGGGCCGCCTCGCTGATGTGCTTGCCCTCGATGCCCTCGACCGTGCCGTCGCCGAGCGACAGCAGGACGGCGGCGTTCTCCGGGGTCGCGTTGGCGCGCTGCCGGGCGTACCGGACCAGGGCGCGGCCGGAGGCGTACTGCTCCCAGCAGCCCTGGCTGCCGCAGCCGCAGAGCAGACCGTCCGGGACGACCCGGATGTGGCCGAATTCGGCCGCTACGCCGAAGCGTCCGCGCCGCAGCTTGTTGCCGATGATGATGCCGCCACCGAGACCGGTGCCGAGCGTGATGCAGATGACGTCGTCGTGGCCCTTGCCCGCGCCGAAGCGGTACTCGCCCCAGGCCGCCGCGTTCGCGTCGTTCTCGACGACGACGGGGAGGCCGACACGCTGTTCGACCTCGTCCTTGAGCGGCTCGTGGCGCCAGTCGATGTTCGGTGCGAAGAGCACGGTCGCACGCTTGTCGTCGACGTATCCGGCCGCGCCGATGCCGACCGCTTCGATGGTGTGGCCCTCGCGCGCACCGTCCACGGCCGAGCAGATGGCGTCGACGATGCCCGAGGCCGTCGGCGGGGTCGGTACTTTGAACATCGAGAGGATCTGGCCCTCTTCGTCGACCACTCCAGCCGCGATCTTCGTGCCGCCGATATCGACGCCGATGGTGAGTCCCATGAATCCCTCAGTTCCGGTCGAGCCCCGCTGGGTCAACCGTACCCGAGAAGGCGGCCGGAATTTCCGGCCAGGGCTCAGTCCAGGTCGATGTGTTCGCTCGCCGACGGCCCGTCCGAGGGCCGGTCGCGGGGGTCGGAGGGGTCGCCGGCGGCCCGGCCGGGCGTGTCGGCGGGGCGGCCGGCTCCGCCGGAGGCGCCCTCGGTGGTCCGCGTCCAGCGGCCCTCCTGACCCTCGACGGCGGAACGGTACGCGGCCAGCAGCTCGTTGCCCGCGGCGGCGAGGTGGTCGAAGATCTCCGGATTGCGCTCGATGACCGGTTCGACCGCCGACTTGGCCTGCTGGATGACCTGCTGCACCGCGCCCTGGGCGGCGGTGCCTAGCAGCGGCGAGGAGAACGCGCCGAGCTTCCCGGCCACCGCGTCGACCAGCTTGCGCAGCTCCTCGGCGGCGGAAGCGGGCGGCGGCCCGTAGGTGGCACGGCGGCGGGCCTTCTCGGCCTCCAGGTCCTCGGCGCAGGCATCGGCCCACGCGTCGTCGTCGGCGGGACGATCGGTGGCTTCACTCATGGCGGGCTCCTGCGACGCGGATGACGTACTACCGACGGTACCCGAACGGAGGTCGTCCGTTCAGGGGCAGCGCGGGCGGGCCGCCGGGCGGCCGGTCCGCGGGAGGGCAGGGGCCGACCGTCAGAGGCAGCGCGGGCGCGGGGAGCGGACCGGCCGCGGCCGGAGCGCGGTGCCGGCCGTCAGGGCGTACGCGGCCAGAGCGACGGGTCCGGGGTGAAGCGGACGCGCAGTACCCCGTCGCGGAGGGCGGCTCCGGCGACGGTGCAGCGGCGGAGCGCGGACTCCAGGCGGACGCTGCGGCGGAAGGGGCCGACGGCGAGGAGGATCTCGTCCCCGCGGCGGACGAGCCGCAGACCGGACTTGACCGCTCCGGGCAGCGGCAGGCACCAGACGAAGCCCTCGGGGCCGTCGGGGCCGTCGTGCGGTGCCCGTTCGGTCCACCAGGGGTCGTCGGCGCGACCGGCCGGGCGGTCGTCGGGGGCGGGAATCCCGAGCAGGTCCAGGTCCTCGGCGGTGCGGGGGTCGTGGCCGAGGTGGGGGGCCTCGTACAGCTCCTCGGCGGCGGGGGTCCCGGGCCGGGGCGCCCGGTCCTCGTACCAGCGGGCGAGGGTCTTCTCCTGCTGGGCGGCGAGGCCGGCGAACCAGGGGTCGGCGGAGTGGCGCGGCAGCAGGCGGTTGGCGACCAGCAGGTCGGTGCGCAGGCCGTGCAGCGCGAACCCGGTGCGGGCGGCGCGCAGGGCGTCCTCGGCGGCGGGTCCGGGCTCGGCGACCAGCCGGAGGGTGGTGGAGCGGTCCTCGATCAGCGCCTCGACCTCGGCGAGTTCGGCGTCCTTGCGGGCGGCGGCCGCGTACAGCCACTGCGCGGGCATCGGGACCCCGGCGAGCTGGGCGAGCACCGGGCGCAGCGCGCGGGCGGCCTGCCGTTCCTGGGGCAGCAGGCGGCGCAGGTAGCGGCGGAGCTGGCCGGGGAGGGCGAGCAGGGCGATGGCCTCGGTCAGGGGCGGCAGGGCGACGACGAGGGTGTCGTATCCGGCCTCCGACCAGTCGCCGGAGGCGGCCCGGTGCAGGGTGTGCAGGAGGGCGAGTTCGCCGCTGCCGGGGAGTTCGGTGAGTTCCTCGGCGTCCATGCGGCCGGCGCCGAGGAGGTCGAAGACGGCGGAGGCGCGTTCCTGGAGAGCGAGGAGTTCGGTGCGGAAGTGCGCGCCGGAGTCGGTGAGCGCGTGGTCCAGGAGGTCGCCCGCGGCGACGGGCCCGGGGTCGTCCGGGAAGCCGGGGCCACCGGGCACACGGTCGCGGGTGACCAGCAGGGTGCGGCGGCCGGCCCGGGCCGAGGCCCGTGCGGTGGCCGCCGCGACGGTGGTGGTGCCGGCGCCGCCGGGCCCGGTGACCAGGACCGTGCGCACCGGGTCAGCCCTGCGGGGCGGACTCGACGCGCTTCTTCAGACCGGCGAGCGCGCGGTCGATGATGACCTTCTCCGCCTTGCGCTTGATCATGCCGAGGAGCGGGATCTTGACGTCGACGGCGAGGCGGTAGGTGACCTCGGTGCGCTCGCCGCCGGCGAGGGGCGCCAGCGCGTAGGTGCCGTCGAGGGACCGCAGCATCTGGGACTTGACGAGGCTCCAGCTGACCTCGTCGTCGCCCTTCCAGGTGTAGGCGAGGACGTGGTCGTCCTTGATGGCTCCGGCGTCGAGGACCAGGCGGACCTGCTCGGCGCGGCCCTGGTCGTCGGTGGCCAGCACCTCGGCCTCCTTCACCTCGCCGGTCCACTCCGGGTAGCGGGCGAAGTCGGCGATCACGCTCATCACGTCGGCCGGTGCCGCCTCGATCGTGATGCTCGAGCTGGTGTGTTCAGCCATCGCCGTGGCCCTCCATGCGCTGTGCCGGTCCGTTCTCGGCAGGAGCCTGCCGGGTGCAGGCTATCGCGTGTGCGCGCGGGGGTGTCCGGCGGCTCTCACCGGGCGGGCGGCTCGCGCTGCCGACCGGTCCGGCGGCCCTCACCACCGGCCGGTTCCCGCCGCTCTCACCACTGGAGCGCCCACGGCCGGCCGGTGGAGGCGAAGTGGCCGACGTTGACGCACTCGGTCGCGCCGATCCGCATCCGGCGGGCCAGCGGCTGGTGGACGTGGCCGAAGAGGGCGTACCGGGGGCGGGTGCGGCGGATGGCGTCCAGCAGGGCGCGGCTGCCGCGTTCGAAGCGGCGGGCGACGGTGTCGTAGACGAGTTCCGGCACCTCGGGCGGGATGTGGGTGCAGAGGACGTCGACCTCGCCGACCGCCTCCACCTTGGCGGCGTACTCCTCGTCGCTGATTTCGAACGGGGTGTTCATCGGGGTCCTGAGACCGCCGCCGACGAATCCGAAGACGCGGCCGCCGATCTCGACGCGCTGGCCGTCCAGGACGGTGGTGCCGGGTCCGGCGTACTCGGGCCAGAGGGTGGGGACGTCGACGTTGCCGTAGGTGGCGTACGTCGGGGTCGGCATGGCCGCGAACATCTCGGCGTACTGCTTGCGGACCGCGCCGAGGATGGCGGCGTTGCGGTCCATGCCCGCCCAGAGCTCGCGGCCGAAGTCGCGGGCCTCCTCGTAGCGGCGGGCGGTGCGCAGGGCCACGATGCGGTCGGCGTTCTCCACGCCGAAGAGGTCGGGGAAGATGCCGCGCGAGTGGTCGGCGTAGTCGAGGAAGAGCACCAGGTCGCCGAGGCAGATGAGGGCGTCGGCGCCGTCGCCCGCGCGGGCCAGCGCCTCGGTGTTGCCGTGGACGTCGCTCACCACATGGACGCGGGTGGTGCCGCGAGCGGCCACCGGGGTGCCCGTCGCTCCCTCTTCTCCTGCACGCATGAGCTCACCCTAGTCAGCCCCTCATGGCCTGAACAGGGCGTCGGACCTGCGGTTACTTCCGAGTCCGGAGACGGGTGGTCTAGGGTTCCCGGAACGACGGCCTCTGTATGTGATGCATAAGACATCTGTCCTGCTCCTCTATCCGGAAGCACTACCGGTGGGTAACGTCCGGGCAGTCCAGTCGTGCTCACCCCACTGAGCACCTGCCAATCGTGGACCGCTTCCGGTGCGTCACACAGAGCCGTGGCACCGGAGCCCGATGAGGAGCAGCAGTCTTGCGCGAGTTCAGCCTTCCGGCCCTGTACGAGGTCCCCACGGACGGCAACCTGACCGATCTCATCCGCCGCAACGCCGCTCAGCATCCCGCCACCGCGGTGATGAGCCGCAAGGTGGCCGGTGTGTGGACGGACGTCACCGCGACGCAGTTCCTGGCCGAGGTCAGATCCGCCGCCAAGGGCCTCGTCGCGGCCGGGGTGCAGCCGGGCGACCGGGTCGCCCTGATGTCGCGCACCCGCTTCGAGTGGGTCCTCCTCGACTTCGCCATCTGGACCGCGGGCGCGGTGACCGTACCGGTGTACGAGACCAGCTCGCCCGAGCAGATCCAGTGGATCCTCGGTGACTCCGGCGCGGTCGCGGTGATCGTGGAGAGCGACGCGCACGCCGCGTCGGTCGCCTCGGTCCGGGGGCGCCTGCCGGAGCTCAAGCAGGTCTGGCAGATCGACCGGGGCGCGGTGGAGGAGCTGAACGCCGCCGGCGCGGAGGTCTCCGAGGAGACCGTGGACATCAGGACGACCACCGCGAAGGCCGACGATCCGGCCACCATCGTCTACACCTCCGGGACCACCGGCCGTCCCAAGGGCTGTGTGCTCACCCACCGGAGCTTCTTCGCCGAGTGCGGCAACGTCGTGGAGCGGCTGAAGCCCCTCTTCCGTACCGGGGAGTGCTCGGTACTGCTCTTCCTCCCCGCCGCGCACGTCTTCGGCCGGCTGGTGGAGGTGGCGGCCGTGATGGCGCCGATCAAGCTCGGCTGCGTACCGGACATCAAGAACCTCACCGACGAGCTGGCCGCGTTCCGGCCGACGCTGATCCTCGGCGTGCCGCGCGTCTTCGAGAAGGTCTACAACGCGGCCCGCGCCAAGGCGCAGGGCGACGGCAAGGGCCGGATCTTCGACCGTGCCGCGTCGACGGCCATCGCCTACAGCCAGGCGCTGAGCACCCCGAAGGGCGCCTCCCTCGGCCTGCGGCTGAAGCACAAGCTCTTCGACAAGCTCGTCTACGGCAAGCTCCGCGCGGTCCTCGGCGGGCGCGGCGAGTACGCGATCTCCGGCGGCGCCCCGCTCGGCGAGCGGCTGGGCCACTTCTACCGGGGCATCGGCTTCACCGTCCTGGAGGGCTACGGCCTCACCGAGAGCTGCGCGGCCACCGCCTTCAACCCGTGGGACCGGCCGAAGATCGGTACGGTCGGCCAGCCGCTGCCCGGCTCCGTGGTGCGGATCGCCGACGACGGCGAGGTCCTGCTCCACGGCGAGCACCTGTTCGCGGGGTACTGGGGGAACGAGGCGGCGACCGCCGAGGCGCTGGCGGACGGCTGGTTCCACACCGGTGACATCGGCACCCTGGACGAGGACGGCTACCTCGCGATCACCGGCCGCAAGAAGGAGATCATCGTGACGGCGGGCGGCAAGAACGTCGCCCCCGCGGTGATCGAGGACCGCATCCGCGCCCACGCCCTGGTGGCCGAGTGCATGGTGGTGGGCGACGGGCGGCCGTTCGTCGGCGCGCTGGTCACGCTGGACGAGGAGTTCCTCGGCCGCTGGGCCGAGGAGCACGGCAAGCCCGCCGGTTCGACGGCCCGCTCGCTGCGCGAGGACGCCGAGCTGCTGGCGGAGATCCAGCGGGCGGTGGACGACGGGAACGCGGCGGTCTCCAAGGCCGAGTCGGTGCGCAAGTTCCGTGTTCTGGACGCCCAGTTCACCGAGGAGGCGGGGCACATCACGCCCTCGCTGAAGCTGAAGCGGAACGTCGTCGCGAAGGACTTCGCCCACGAGATCGAGTCGATCTACGGCGGCTGATCCGGACGGTACGACGGAGGGAGGCCCGCACACGCGTGCGGGCCTCCCTCCGTCGTACCGCGAGGCTCAGAGCAGCGTGCGGAGCTTCTCGGCGAGCAGGTCCCAGCGCCACTTCTCCTCGACCCACTCCCGTCCCCGCTCCCCCATCCGGCGGCGCAGCTCCGCGTCGCCGAGCAGGGTGACGATCCGGTCGGCGGTGTCCTCGGCGTCGCCGCCGCGCACCACCCAGCCGGTCTCGCCGTCCAGGACCGCGTCGGGCGCCCCGCCGGAGTCGCCCGCCACCACCGGCAGCCCGGTCGCGGAGGCTTCCAGGTAGACGATGCCGAGGCCCTCCACGTCGAGGCCGCCGCGCCGGGTCCGGCACGGCATGGCGAAGACGTCGCCGGCGCCGTAGTGCGCGGGGAGCTCCTCCCAGGGCACGGAGCCGGTGAAGCGTACGGAGCGGCTCACCCCGGTCTCGGCGGCGAGCTTCTCCAGGTCCTTGGCGTACGGGCCGCCGCCGACGATCAGGAGCACGGTGTCGGGGTGGCGGGCCAGGATCGCGGGCATGGCGAGGATCAGCGTGTCCTGGCCCTTGCGCGGCACCAGCCGGGAGACGCAGACGACGACGGGCCGGTCGGTGAGCCCCAGCCGGGCCCTGACCCGGTCGCCGCCGGACGCCGGGTGGAAGGTCTTCTCGTCGACGCCGGGCGGGAGTTGCACCATCCGTCCGGCTGCCTCGGGGGTGAGCGCGGCGGCGATCCGGGACCGGGTGTACTCACCGAGGTACGTGATCGTGTCGGTGCCCTCCCCGATGCGGCGCAGCAGTTGCCGGGAGGCGGGGAGCTGGGCCCAGCCGGCCTCGTGGCCGTGGGTGGTGGCGACGAGCCGGCGGGCCCCGGCCCGGCGCAGCGCGGGGGCCATCAGGCCGAGCGGGGCGGCGGCGCCGAACCAGACGGAGGTGCAGCCGTGCTCCCGCAGCAGCCCGGCCGCGCGCCGGGTGACCCGGGGGGTGGGCAGCAGCATCGTCGTGCGGTCGCGGACCACGGTGAAGGGCTGGTCGGCGTCGAAGTCGGCGGTTGCCCGTACGCCCTCCTCGCTCCGTTTCCAGGTGGAGGCGTAGACGACGAGCTGCCCGGGGTCCAGCCGCAGGGCCATGTTGTGCAGGAAGGCCTGGATGCCACCGGGGCGGGGCGGGAAGTCGTTGGTCACGATCAAGGTCTTGTCCATCGCCGCCGACAGTAACGGACCCGCCGCGCGCGACGGACCTCCCCGTGTCGGGTCGGTCCCGGGCGACCCGTGTCGGGTCGGTCCCGGGTGACGGGCCGGCGTCCCGTCGCGGTCCGGCCCCCCGGCTTCCGGCCGCGCCTCGGTCCCGCGCACAGCGGGGCCCGGCATCATGGCTGACCGGACGTACGGCACGAGGGGCGGATCAGCCATGACGGGACGGGCCGGCACCTGCGGGGTCCTCGCGGTCTGGACGCTGACCAGGGCGGCGCTGCTGCTCTGCGTGCTGAAGGTGGTGACGGTCCCGGGCCCGGACGTCACCGTGGACGTCTCGGTGATCTACCACGGCTGGTACGAGGTGCTGCGCACCGGCGTCTTCCCCGCGGGCGACGTCACCTGGCAGTACCCGCCGGCGGCGGCGCTGCCGGTGCTGGCTCCCGCGCTGCTGCCGTTCCTGGAGTACGCGACCGCGTTCTCCGTGCTCGTGCTGGTCTGCGACGCGCTGGTGCTCGGGCTGCTGCTGCGGGCGGGTTCCCGGCCCGGTGCGCGGCGCGCGGGCGCCTGGGTCTGGGTGGCGGGCGTACCGCTGCTGGGCCCGACGGTCTACGCCCGGTACGACCTGATGGTGACGGCGGTCGCGGTGGCGGGGCTGCTGGCCGGGGTGCGCAGGCCGAGGGTGCTGGGGGCGCTGGCGGCGTTCGGGGCGCTGCTGAAGGTGTGGCCGGCGCTGGTGCTGGTGGGGACGGCCCCCGGGCGGGCGACCCGGCGCGCGTGGTCGGCGGCGGTGGTGGTGGCCGGGGTGCTGGCGGCGGGGTTCTGGGCGGCGGTGCCGGGGGCGTTCGCGTTCCTCGCGTACCAGCGGGACCGGGGCACCGAGATCGAGTCGCTGGGCGGGGTGGTGCTCCATCTGGCGCGGTGGTCGGGCTGGCCGGGGTGGATCGAACTGCACTACGGCTCGATGGAGTTCCTCGGCCCGCGGGTGGAGCTGGTGTCGGCGCTGGCGCTGGGGCTGAGCGCGGCGGCGTTCGGCTGGCTGCTGGTGTGGCGGCTGCGGGCGCGTACCTTCGCGGCGCACACCGCGGCGGACGCGGCGTTCACGGCGGTGCTGCTGTTCACGACGACGAGCCGGGTGATCAGCCCGCAGTACCTGGTCTGGCTGGTGGGTCTCGCGGCGGTCTGCCTGGTCCTCCGGGGCAGCCGGTCGGGCCTGCCCGCCTGCCTGGTCCTGTCGGCCTGCCCGGTGACCTTCCTGGAGTTCCCGCTGGGCTTCGGGCACGTGGTGGCGAGCGACGGTACGGGCGTGGCCCTGCTCCTCGTACGGAACGGCCTGCTGGTCGCGGCGACGGTGGTCGCGTCGGTGCGGCTGTGGCGCGGGACCGGACCGGTGGCCGCCCCGGACAAGGCCCCGGACAAGGCCCCGGACGAGGCCCCGGACAGGGCCCCCGGCAGGACCCCCGACCGGGCCGGCACGGAGGCCGGGGAGCCGGTGCCTCAGCCGAGCCGCTCGGTGAGGTAGTCGCGCCAGCGGGTGGTGAACTCCCGCTCGCCGATGCCGAGGACCTTCTCCATCGCGGTGTCCACCGCCCCCTCGCGCCCGTCGTGCGCCCCCACCGCCCGGTACAGGTCGGTGAGCGCGTCCTCGCCCCACTCCTCGGCGACGAGCACGCAGGCGAGCCAGCCGCCCTCGTACGCCCGCGCCAGCGCGTCCGCGTCCCGGTCGAAGGCGAAGTCGTCGTCCGCGGGGAGCGCGGCGTGCAGGTTCCGGGCGCGGACGGCGGTGGCGAGTTCGGGCGCGATCTCGTCGGCCGTACGGTCCTCCTGCCGGTACGCGGCCCAGTCGGCGAACCCCTCGGAGAGCCAGAGCGGGGTGGCGGCGGTGGTGGACGTCCGGGTCGCCACGTGCGTGGTCTCGTGGGTGAGGACGACCCGGCGGCCGAAGGTGCCGAGGCCGGCGTACGCCTCCGGGTTGACGACGACCCGGTCGGCGAGGCCCGGCCGCCCGTTCCCGCTGGAGACCGCGCCGGTGGTCACCGCCGCTATCCCCCGGTAGCTCCCGTCCGGCGAGCCGAGGAGCTCCGCCATGGCCCCGGTGGAGGCGGGCACGAGGTAGACCACCCGCGCCGCCCAGGAGTCCGGCCAGGCGGCGGAGACCGCCGGGACCGCGTGGTCGGCGGTCTCCGCGATCTCGCGGAGCTCCTCCGCCGGGCGGCCGACGCCGAGGACGAGGCTGTGGGTGCCGTGCACCGCGGTCACCGGGCCCTGGTCCCAGAGCGGTACGGCGGCGTCCTTCGCGGGCCGGTCGGCCGTGAGGTACCAGGACCCTCCGGAGCCGTCCCGGGCGAGCTCCAGGGTGCGGCGGGCAGTCGCGGGGGCGGTGTCGAAGCCCGCGACGCGATAGTCCAGCTCGACGTCGGCGGTGACCCGGTCGGTGCCCCGCGGGGTCACCGACTTCACCGTGTACGTCCAGGACCGCAGCGGTACCTGCGCCAGGTCGGCCAGCGAGGTGCGCTGGGCGGTGCGCAGCGCGGTGGCGTCCGGGTCGACCACGGCCAGGTAGGCGGCGGTGTCGTGGTGCAGCACGGCGGCGGCCCGCCGGTCGAGGACCGCGGTGATCTCCCCGGCGGTGGCGGAGTCCGCCGAGCGGTCGGGGGCGGCACACCCCCCGGCGGCCAGGAGCCCGGCCAGCAGCAGCGCGACGAGCGGGCCGCCCGCCGCACGCCGGGTCGGGCCCCGGCCGCGGGGGCGGTCCCGCCGCGCGTCGGGCCGGGGTGCCGCCAGTTCTGCCATTCAGCCGATCGTACGGTCAGACCCGGGTGACCGAGGAGACGGGCATCATGCCGACGGGGTCGTAGCGGACCGCGGCGCCGGGGTAGGGGGCGTGGATGACCTGGCCGTTCCCGGCGTACATGGCGATGTGGCTGGCGTCGGCCCGGTAGGCGACGAGGTCGCCGGGGAGTGCCTGGGAGAGCGGCACCATGCGGCCCGCGTACCGCTGGGCCTGGGAGGTGCGCGGCAGGCTGACGCCCGCGCGGGCGTAGGCCCACTGCATGAGCCCGGAGCAGTCGAAGCCGCTGGGGCCGTTGGCTCCCCAGACGTACGGGCGGCCGAGCGCCTGCTGGGCGGCGGCCAGGGCGGCGAGGGCCCGCGCCGAGCCGGGGAGGCCGGCGGCGGCCGCGCGGAGGGCGTCCAGGTCCCCGGTGCCGCCCGGGTCGGAGGGGCGGCCGGAGCGGGACGCGCGGCCGTCGTGGGCGGCGCGCTGCTCGGGGGGAAGGGTGGCCAGCAGCCGGCGGGCCTCGGCGAGCTTGGACTCGACGGTTCGTTTGTGGCGTGCCACGGCGGCGCGGCTGCGCTCCAGGTCCCGCAGGTCGTCCGCGGCCTCGGCGCGGATCTGGTCGAGCTTCTGGCGGGTGCGGCGGAGCTTGTCGAGCGCGAGCGCCTGGCGGGCGCCGAGCCGGTCGAGGGTGGCGGCCCGGTCGAGGAAGGTGTCCGGGTCCGAGGAGAAGAGCAGGGCCAGGGCGGGGTCGAGGGCGCCCTCGCGGTACTGCGCCCCGGCGATAGCTCCGAGGCCCCCGCGCATCCCGTTGAGGGCGTCCTGGGTGCGTGCGGCGGCCTCCTGGGCCCTGGCGACCTCGTCGCGGAGCCGGCCGGCCTCCTCGCCGGCCCGGTTGAACCCTTCGGTGGCCTGCTCCGCCTCGCGGTACAGCTGGTCGACGCGGGCCCTGGTGGCATCCCGGTCGTGCGGGGCCGCCGCGTTCGCCGGGGCCCCGGTGAGGCCGGCGGCGGCGCTCGCCGCGGCCGCCGTGAGGACCGTGGCGCGGACGCCCCGGTTGAGGCCGGACTGGGTGGGACGGCGATGGGAGACCACGGGAGCCGTACTCCTTCCGCTGCGCACGTACGCACGCGGCCCCCTGCCACCCGGGACGGGTGGGACGACGGACGGGAGCCGCACAGCAGACAGACAGTAATCGTCCGGTTACACCGCGACCAAGGACCGGCCGGGGGGCGCGAGGGGCGAAACGGCTCCGCCCCGGCGGTGACCTGGGTCTCCGTCGGGGCGGGGCGTCGTGCGGGGGCGAACCGATTCGCCCGTTCGGGCGTCGGGAACCGGGCGCCGGACACCGAGTGTCAGGTACGGGGAGCGTCAGACACCGGGCGCCGGGCGCCGGAGTTCAGGCACCCGGGCGTCGGGCGCCGGGCGTCAAATGCGGACGCCGACCTGGAAGCTGCCGATGGTGTTCATCGACTCGTAGCGGACGTACGCGCCGGGGTGCGGGGCGTGCAGCACCGTGTTGTTGCCCGCGTAGAGGGCCACGTGCTCGGTGTTGTTGAAGAACACCAGGTCGCCCGGCTTCAGCTGGCTGCGGCCGATCTGGGTGCCCTGGTTGATCTGGGTGTACGTGGTGCGGGTGATCGCGACACCGGCCTGCGCGTAGGCCCACTGCGTGAGGCCCGAACAGTCGAACGAACTGGGGCCCGTACCGCCGGAGACGTACGGCTTGCCGATCTGCGTCGCGGCGTTGGCGAGGGCGGCGGCGCCGAGGGCGGAGGCGGGGACCTCGTTGCCCAGGTCGACGCGGCTGCCCGCGGACCGGCTGGCACGCGCGTCATCGTCGGCCATCTTCTGGCGCTCGGCGGCGGTGAGGGTGTTCAGCAGGGCCTGCGCGTCGGAGAGCTTCTTCTGGAACTTCTTCTTGTTCGCACCGAGGGCGTCGCGGACCTCGGAGAGCTCGGAGAGCTTCGCCTGGGCCTCCTTGCGCTCCTGGGCGAGGGAGCGCTGCTTGGCCTGGATCTTCTCCAGCGACGCGGCCTGCTTGGCCGTGAGGCTGTCCAGCGCCGACGCCTGGTCGAGGAAGCTGTCGGGGTCCGAGGAGAAGAAGAGCTGCACGGAGGGGTCGATGCCACCGGAGCGGTACTGCGCGGTGGCGAGCGAACCGAGTTCGCCGCGGAGGCTGTTGAGGTCGGCCTGCTCACGGGCGACCTTGTCCTGGAGGGCGTCGACCTCCTTCTCCAGCTTCTGCTGCTGCTCCTTGGCCCCGTTGTACTTCTCGGTGGCGGCCTCGGCCTCGCCGTAGAGCTTGTCGACCTTCGCCTTGACCTCGCTCTTGGTCGGCTTGGGATCGGCGTGCGCGGCCTGGGCGGAGAGGGCCACGGCGGCTGCGGCGGTCGCGGTGAGCACGGTCACACGGGTGCGGCTCGGCTGCTTGGGTCGACGGTGGGACGCCACGAAGGCGAGCTCCTTCTTCCTCAGAGCCGCCTACCAGGACGGAGGGCAGAACACCCGGTACGACCCGGCTCCGCGCACATCACGGACTCGGCGGTTCCTTCGCCGCCACCCCGAATGAGTGATCTACCGTGCGAAGGTTCGAGCCCCGACCCTAGTGACCTGGCTGTGATCAGTTCAAATCCTCCCTGGAAAATATTCGTCACACCCGGCGTTTCCGAGCCCCCGACGCACGGCGCGTAGCCGGGAATTGACGATACGTTTCCCGAAAAGGGATCACACCCGCTCGTACCGGCTCACGCGGAACTAAACGCGCGAAAGCCGCTTCAGGAGCAAGGCGGACGCCACGGGCCGGGCACCGGCCTTGGCCACCCCGTCCGCCACCTCCCGGTCGGTGGAGACCACCACGACGGGCCGCCCCGGCGGTTCGGCACGGGCCAGTTGGCGGATCAGCTCGTCGGCGGTCACCCCCGCCTTGCTGAAGAGCACCCGCACCCCGCGCGGCGGCGCGAGCAGCACCGGCACGGCCAGCTCCGCCCCGTCGAACACACAGGTCATCTCGGCGCCGGTCTGCGCGGCGAGCATCGACAGCCCGCCCAGCAGTCTCAACCGCTGCTTCTCCAGCGGCATCTGGGGATAGCCGGTCTTGGTGACGTTGTAGCCGTCGATGATCAGATGCGCCTGCGGAAGTGCCAGCAGCTGGTCGAGGAGTGCTGGATCGGTCTCCGAAAGCGCCCGCGCGGCGATGTCCTTGGGCGACATCCGGCCCGGCTCGACCGCGTCGACCCCGTCCGCCGGACGGGAGGTCGACGGCGGCAGCGCGAGCTCGCGGCGGAGCCCCGCTGCGGCGTCGAGCACGGTGTCCAGCAGCAGCCGCAGCCGCATGTCCTCGACCGAACGGCCCTCGCGGGCGGCCCTGCGGCTCGCCTCCACGGCCGTCTCGGCCTCCGCCAGGCGGGTCTTGAGCCGGCGGGTCTCGCTCTCCGCCTGGGAGACCTGCGCCGCCGCCTCGGCGCGTACCGCGTCCGCCTCGGCGGCGGCCCGGCGCAGCGCGGCCTCGCTGCGCTTGACCTCACTGAGGGCGCTGCGCAGCTTGCGGTGGAGCGACTCGGACTCCTTGCGGGCGGCGTCCAGTTCGGCGCGGAGCCGCTCGGTGTCGGTCTTCGTCTGGCCGCGCGCCTGCGCCAGCTCTTCGCGCAAACGTTCCGTCTCGCGCCGGCTCTCGTCGTCGGCGCGCTCCGCGGTGGCCCGCTGGACCTCCTCGCCGGCGGCCTGCACCAGCTTGACCCAGCCGACCGGGCGCAGCACGTACGCGGCTGCGGCGACGTCCACCGGATCGGCGGCGGCCGGCGGCGCTCCGGCCTCCAGGGCACGGGCCAGCTCCGGCTGGGCCGCCGCGATCCGTTCGCCGATGCGCCCGCGGAAGCGCGCGTCGCCCTCCAGCGCGGCGGCCATGGCGTTCCCGGCGAACTTGGCGCGCCGGGTCGGGGTGAAGCGGGCGTACTGCCGCAGCTGCGCGGGCAGTTCGCCGACCGTCAGACCCCCGAAGGCGTCCGAGACCAGCGAGACGACCCGCCGCCGCACTCCCTCGGGCAGCGGGCGGTCGAGCGCCTCGACGGCGCCGTCGGCCCCATCGGCCGGATCAGCGCCGTTGGTCGGCTGCTCCACCATCCGTCACCCCATCATGTCCGTGGTGCGACTCCGTCAGGAGTCGGCACCTGGCCTGTCCACCAGTTCGATCTGGTCCACCGCGCTGCACCAGCGGCAGCGGACCGATTCGATCGTCTCACTGACGACCTCCCGCTCCTCGACACTGGCGTCACCGGCCAGGTCGAGGTGGACGTACTCCACCACCTTCGACGACCGCGTCACGTCGAAACGCGTGAGGTTCCCGCAGAGCGTGCAGCGCCAGCGGGTCGCGTCGGTCGGCTGGGGAACCGTCGTCATCGTGCCGTCCTCTTTCGTCGTCGGGCCTCGTGCCGTCCCGGACGGGGCCCGTCCTGTCCTGCCTCAAGGATCTCGCGGTGCGCCGTCGAACTGCGGGTGTCCTGGGGCAACCCTACGGCCTCGCGCCCCGCCGACGGCACGGCGAGGCGGCCCGTACCGTTCCGTCCCGGTACGTCATGCTCCGTACATGATCGAACGGCGTGACGCGGGCCCGCTGGGCGCGGTACGGAGACTCCGCCTCCCGGCGGCGGCGGGCGGTGCCCCCGTCACGTACGGCCTGATGGCCGTGTGCTGCCTGGTCTTCCTCGCCGGCCCGGTCTCCGGGTTCGGCCCCTCCTACGGCACCGCCGACGCGGCTCTCGCCGCCCAGGCCGGCTACTTCGAGCGGTGGGGGGTGATCCCCGCCGAACTGTGGGACGGCTCCGCGCACGCGTGGCTCACCCCGTTCACGGCGCTCTTCGTGCACGGTGGCTGGCTCCACCTGCTGGGCAACATGCTCTTCCTGCACGTGTTCGGCGCCATGGCCGAGGAGCGGATGGGCCACCTCGGCTTCGCCCTCTTCTACACGGGCTGCGGCTATCTGACCCTGGTGGTCTACGCGGCGGCGTACGCGGACTCCGAACAGACGCTGGTCGGCGCCTCGGGGGCGATCTCGGCGGTGCTGGGGGCGTTCCTCCGCCTCTTCCCCCGGGCACGGGTCACCAGCATCTTCCCGTTCCTCCTCTTCCTGCCGCTCCGCTTCCCCGCCTGGATCGTGCTCCTCTTCTGGTTCGCCCTCCAGTGGCTGGCGGCCCGCACCGCGGGGAGCGGTCCGGGCGTGGCCTATCTGGCGCATGTGGCCGGGTTCGCCGCCGGATTCGTCCTGGCCCGGGGGGTTCACCGGCGTGGGGCTAGAGTGAAGACACCAGCCACGGCCACCGAGGGAGAAAGCCAGCCGTGATCACCGCGATCGTCCTCATCAAAACCAGCGTCGACCGGATTCCGGAGATCGCCGAGTCCATCGCGGCGCTGGACAGCGTCAGCGAGGTCTTCTCGGTCACCGGTACGTACGACCTGATCGCCATGGTCAGGGTGGCGCGCCACGACGACCTCGCCGAGGTCATCCCCGGCCGGATCAGCAAGATCCCCGGTGTCGAGGCCACCGACACGCACGTGGCCTTCCGTACGTACTCCCAGCACGACCTGGAAGCCGCCTTCGCCATCGGCCTCGACGCGTAACCACCGCTCGCGGAGCGGCCCTCGGCAGCACTTCGGCCGGGGACGGGCAACAGCCCTTCTCCCAGCGGCGGACCCGGTGGTTCACCCACGGCAGCGCGGTCAGCCCGGTCGGGCCCGCCTGGCCGGAGTCCTGCTGGAT
>NZ_JBSFHV010000045.1:0-40012 GCF_053597235.1 Streptomyces sp. NPDC001493 | reverse complement strand
CCTGGTCGCCGCGCGCGTCGAAGGAGTACGTGGTGGACCGGTACGCGCTGCGGGCCGCGTCCGTGAAGGTGTCGACCCGGACCGTCCGGCCCTGGCCGGCGCCCTCGTCCAGGCCGCTGCCTTGGCCCTCGCCGCCCGAGCGGGTCCCGCCCTGCTCCTCGGAGCCGTACTCCTGGCAGGGGTGGGCGAAGGCCTGCAGCTCACGGCGGTGTTCGCGATCCGGCACCGCGAATCCCCGCCCCGTCTGCGCGGCCGGATCTCCACCACCTGCGCCGGAGCGAAGCTGACCGGGTACGCCCTGGGTGCGGCCGCCGCCGGACCGGCGACGGCCTGGTCCCTGCCCGGCACGCTGCTCCTCGCGGCGGGCGTGTCGGCCCTGGCGGTGGCCGCGTTCTTCGCGGTTCCGTCGACGGCAACCCCCGCGCGGGAGGACCGGTAGGGCGTGGCGAAGGGGCCGGGCACGGGCTTGGGGTGGGACGTCGAGGTGCCGTCCGCCGGTCGAACGGCGGCACGTCGACCACATGCCCTACGGCCGCCTCGCGACGAAGACGAACTCCTTCCCCGGACGGTCGGGCGCGTCGCGAACGGCCTCCACCGTGAAGCCGAGGGCGGCCAGGTCTTCCGCCACCTCCTCGCGCTCCCGGAAACGCAGAGTCGAGAGCGAGGTCAGGACCTCGCCGTCGGACGCGAAGACGTAGGTCCAGCGGAAAGTCACCAAAGGCTCCTGCACGTCGACGAGTTCGACCCAGCTCTCGACGGATCCGACACCTGGAACGTCCGTGGCCCCGCGGGACTTCTCGCGGGTCCATTCCTCCCAGGCGCGCGCGGCGGGGTCGCGGGTCTCGAACACCAGCCGGCCGCCCGGCCGCAGCGCCCCGTACGCCCCGCGCAAGGTCTCCTCCCACGCTTGTGGATCGGCGACGGCCTGGGCGACGTTCGCCGTCATCGTCACCAAGTCGACGCTCAGCGAGGGGAGTTCCGATGCGTCTCCGTCGATCCAGCGCACCCGTTCGGCGCCCGGCTTGGTGCGGGCGACATCGACGGACGCCCGAGCCGGGTCGACTCCTGTCACTTCGATCCCGCGATCCGCCAGAAGAAGCGCGAACACGCCCGTGCCGCAACCGATGTCCAGCACCCGGCGTGCCCCGAACTCCTCCGCCATCCGGAGATACGCGTCGAGATCGCTCCGGTCGAGTTCCAACGGATCGTAGATGGCGGCGAGCCGGGGATGTCCGAAGCATGCGTCGACCATGATCCGATGCTACCCGTGCGGATCGCCCGTCGCGTGGATGCCCCAGTCGGCCGCCCTTCCGGTCAACTGGGGCCCCAGCAACCCGAGTTCAAAGTGTGCGGTCCGTGTTCCGGCTCCCGGTCAGCCCGCCGCGAGGAGTTCGAGGGTGTCGATCACGCGGTTGGAGAAGCCCCACTCGTTGTCGTACCAGGCGACCACCTTGACGTGGCGGCCGTCGACACGGGTCAGCGCCGAGTCGAAGATCGACGAGGCAGGGTTGCCGGTGATGTCGGACGACACCAGCGCGTCCTCCGAGTATTCGAGCACCCCGGCGAGCGGGCCGGCCGCCGCGGCTCGGTACGCCTCCAGCACGTCCTCGCGGCTCACGTCACGGGCGACGGTCGTGTTGAGCTCGACGATCGAGCCCACCGGCACCGGTACGCGGATCGAGTCGCCCGACAGCTTTCCGGCCAGGTTCGGCAGCACGAGGCCGATCGCCTTGGCGGCGCCCGTGGTGGTCGGCACGATGTTGACGGCCGCCGCGCGGGCCCGGCGGGCGTCGCGGTGCGGGCCGTCCTGCAGGTTCTGCTCCTGCGTGTAGGCGTGCACCGTCGTCATGAAGCCGTGCTCGATACCGGCGAGTTCGTCGAGTACGGAGGCGAGCGGGGCGAGTGCGTTGGTCGTGCAGGACGCGTTCGAGACGATGGTGTGCGTCGCGGGGTCGTACGCGTCGTTGTTGACGCCGTACGCGAGGGTGACGTCGGCACCGTCCGCCGGGGCGCTGACGAGGACCCTCTTCGCCCCCGCGTCGAGGTGGGCCCGGGCGGCCCCGGCCGAGGTGAAGCGGCCGGTCGCCTCCAGCACGATGTCGATGCCGAGCTCGGCCCACGGCAGCCGCGCCGGCTCGCGCTCGGCGAGCACGGCGATGCGACGACCGTCCACGACGAGGGTGTCGCCGTCGGCGGAGACCGGGCGGCCCAGCCGGCCCGAGGTCGAGTCGAAGGCGAGCAGCCGCGCCAGGGCGGCAGGCTCGGTGAGGTCGTTGACGGCGACTATCTCCAGCTTGCTGTCGCGTTCGAGGAGCGCGCGCAGCACGTTGCGTCCGATGCGGCCGAATCCGTTGATGGCGATGCGAGTCATGATGCGGTGTCCCTTGTCCCTCGGTGCTGTCCGTCGTGCGGTTCACCTCCAGGTTCGCGCGCCGCGCGGGCCGGTGACAGCGGCTCGATCGCCATGGTCCGCAAGGATCGTGCCAGCGTGCCGGGGGACCCCGGACGGTGCTCGCGGTGCCCGGCACCGGGCCACGCTCCCCGGTCGACCGCCTGAATGACGCCGCAGGTTCGTGCACCCGGGCCGGGTGTCCCCGACTCCGCGGTGTGCGTGTCCGCCGGCATGAGGCCGGGGCTCGCTCCCCACGGTTGTCCGGATCGGCAGGCGGTGGACGATCGCCACGGCAGCCGTGCTTCTGGCGGTCGCGGGCCCGGTCGGCCTCGTCAGGCGGTGGTGGCGAGTTCCCGTCGATCCACCAGGAGTTGCGGGACAGCCTTCAAGCGTGTTGCGGAAGTCCCGCCTGTCCTGCGGGCGGACGGCGCTACTTTCGCAACACGCTTTACTCGCCCCGCGCGAACGTCTGCCGGTACTCGCTCGGGGTGGTGCCGAGGATGCGCTGGAAGTGCAGCCGCAGATTCGCACCCGTACCGAGCCCGACGTCGGCGGCGATCTGCTCGACGCCCCGCTGTGAACGCTCCAGCAGCTCCCGGGCCATGTCGACACGGGCCCGCATCACCCATTGCATCGGCGTGTACCCGGTGTCCTCGACGAAGCGCCGCGAGAAGGTGCGCGAGGACACGGCGGCGTGCCGGGCGAGCGCGTCCAGGGTGAGCGGCTCGCCGAGCCTGCGCAGTGCCCACTCCCGGGTCGAGGCGAACCGCTCGCCGAGGGATTCGGGCACACTGCGCGGCACGTACTGGGCCTGACCGCCACTGCGGTACGGGGCCGCGACCAGCCGCCGGGCCGCATGGTTCGAGGCCGCCACCCCGAGGTCGCCGCGCAGGATGTGCAGGCACAGGTCGATGCCCGACGCGGCGCCGGCCGACGTCAGCACGCTGCCGTCGTCGACGAAGAGGACGTTCTCGTCGACCTGCACGAGTGGATGCTTCGACGCGAGCGCCCGGGTGTAGTGCCAGTGGGTCGTGGCCCGCTTGCCGTCGAGCAGGCCCGTGGCCGCGAGGGCGAAGGCGCCGGTGGAGATGGCGGCGAGCCGGGCGCCCCGGTCGTGCGCGGCGATCAGCGCGTCGAGGACGGCCCGGGGCGGCTCGTCGCGGTCCGGGAAGCGGTAGCCGGGGACGAAGACGATGTCGGCCCACGCGAGCGCGTCGAGGCCGTCGGCGACGTGGTACGAAAGCCCGTCGCCGCCGGTGACCAGCCCCGGGGCCGCCCCGCACACCCGCACCTCGTACGGCATGCTCGCGCGGGTCGTGAACACCTGTGCGGGGATGCCGACATCGAGCGGCTTGGCGCCTTCGAGCACGAGTACGGCGACGTGATGCAGGGGTGAGGCGGACACGCGGACAGGGTACGCGGGGCGTCGCCCGCCGTCCCGGACCGCGACCGTCGGCCCTCGCGCCTCCCGCGCGGGAGACCGGTCGGCGCCCGCGCGAAAACTCTTTCGGGGTTTCCGGCGCGGGTCCTTCGCCGGGGTGGAGTACGGGGCATGGGGGCCTGCATCCGGCGGACGGGGGCAGGAGTACGTCAAGGTCCCGCGGGCTCGCGGGACATGAACCGGTATTCCTCCCTCGACGCGAGGGACGGGACGGAGTGGTGATGTCCTCGTTGACGAACGCCGCCGATGTGTCGGCTGCCCCCGCGTGGCTGCACGTCGCAGTGATGGTGATCGCGGTCCTGGTGCTGCTGTACAGCCTCTCCAAGCGCAGGAGTTGACCGGCCCCCGGCGGCCGCGCGCAAAACAGCCCCGCACGGGAGCATCCGAGGCGGTGAAGGCGGGGCGAGGACGGCGGGGCGCAGACGGGCGGTGACGCCGGAACTCCCGCTCCTTCGGCGGAGTCACCCCGCCGGTGGCGTCGGGCCGCGGCCGTCCAGAACGGTTCCGCGGAAGGACGCCACCACCGGCCGCAGATCGACCCGGTGCCACGCGGCCCACAGATGCACCGATCCCCGGTGCCAGGGCAGTTCACGGACCGTGACCCCCTCGGTGGCGCCGCGGACCATGCTCCGCTGGACCAGCGCCAGCCCCAGACCGGAGGCGACCAGCCCCAGGGCGGTCAGCGGCTCCGGAGCGCTGAGGCGGATGTCCGGGGTGAAGCCCGATGCCACGCAGTCGGCCACGAACCCGTCCCTGGCGGCCGGCTCGCCCGATCCCTCGACGGCGATCCAGGGCTGACCGTCCAGATCCCGGGCAGTGATCTCTTCCCGGCCCGCCAGCGGGTGGCCCGCCGGCAGTGCGAGCAGCAGCGGGTCCTCAACGAGCGGGGCGGCCGTCAGGTCGGGATCGTCCTCGGCCGGCGGGCGGGGCACGAGAGCGATGTCGAGACTGCGCTGCCGCAGCCCCACGAACTGCTCCTCCGGGTCGAGGCTGTAGAGCGCCACGTGGATGCCGGGCCGTTCCTCCTGGAGGGTGCGCAGCGCCGCCGGGAGGACTCCGGTGTGCATGGCGTCGGAGACGTACCCGATGCACAGCCCGCCTTCCTCCCCGCGCCCCAGGCGCCGGCCCAGGTTCTCCAGGCGGTCCGCGTGCCGCAGCAGCGCGCGTGTCTCGCTGAGGAAGACCCGCCCGTCGGCGGTCAGGCGGATACGCTGCTGGCTGCGCTCGAACAGGGTGAGGCCCAGGTTCTTCTCCAGCTGGGCGATCTGTCGGCTGAGGGGCGACTGCGAGATGTGCAGTTCCTCCGCGGCGCGGCCGACGTGTTCGGCCTCGGCCACGGCCACGAAATAGCGAAGTTGTCGCAGGTCAAGCATGTAAGACCTCGGGGGACTCAAGTCAGTCCAAGCGTGTCTTGGACAGTCTCAAGTATCGCTCCTAATGTCGGAGAAGTCAGACCGGCGGCCCGCCGCGGCTCTCCCCGAGAGCCGTACGCGACGGTGCCGCCCCGCACTCTCCGTAAGGAAATCCCCCCATGGGCATCGCCCCGCTTCTGTCCGGCCCGCTCGGCTTCGGAACCGCCCCGCTCGGCAACATGTTCCGCGCCATCCCCGACGCCGAGGCGGCCGCCACCGTCCAGGCCGCGTGGGACCACGGCATCCGCTACTTCGACACCGCCCCGTTCTACGGAGCCGGTCTCGCCGAGATCCGCCTGGGCGAGGTGCTCGCCGCCCAGCCGCGTGACGACTACGTCCTGAGCACCAAGGTCGGCCGGGTGATCCTGGACGAGGTGGAGGACCCGGCCGCCCGCGAGCTCGGCGAGAAGGGCGGGCTCTTCGAGCACGGCCGCCCCAACAAGATCGTCAACGACTACTCGGCCGACGCCACGATGCGCTCCATCGAGGACAGCCTCACCCGGCTGAAGACCGACCGGCTCGACATCGTCTGGGTGCACGACATCGCCCAGGACTTCTACGGTGACGAGTGGCTCGCCCAGTACGAGAGCGCCCGTACCGGCGCCTTCCGCGTCCTGGACAAGCTCCGTGCCGAGGGCGTCATCAAGGCCTGGGGCGTGGGCGTGAACAAGGTCGAGCCGCTGGAGCTCACCCTCGACCTGGACGAGCCGAAGCCCGACGCCTTCCTGCTGGCCGGCCGCTACACCCTCCTCGACCACGACTGCGCCCTGCAGCGTCTGCTGCCCGCCGCCGCCGAACAGCACGTCGACATCGTCGTCGGCGGCCCCTACAGCTCGGGCATCCTCGCCGGCGGCACCCACTTCGAGTACCAGCAGGCACCGGCGGAGATCATCGCCAAGGTGGAGCGGATCAAGGCGCTCGCACAGCGCCACGGGGTCGGCATCAAGGCCGCCGCCCTGCAGTTCTCCCTCGCCCACCGGGCCACCGCCGCGGTCATACCCGGCGCCACCCGCCCCAGCCGTATCGCCGAGGACGTCGCCGCGCTCGGCGAGCGGATTCCGGCCGGCTTCTGGGCCGAGCTGCGCGAGGAGCGCCTGATCGCCCCCGACGCTCCGGTACCGACCGTCTGACCGTCCGTCTTCACCGTCCGTCTTCAGGGGGACGGCCGGACTCCGCCTGCCGTCCCCCTCAGCCGTATCCAAGGAGATCAACCCCATGGCCACGACCACCACGTCCGTCCGCGTACCCGCGTCGCCCGACCGCGTCTGGCAGCTCATCGGCGGGTTCGACACCCTGCCCGACTGGCTGCCCTACATCCCGACGAGCGAGCTCGGCGAGGGCGGCCGGGTGCGCACCCTCACCAACGAGGACGGCGGCGTGATCGTCGAGCGCCTCGAAGCCTTCGACGACAAGGCCCGCACCTACAGCTACTCGATCCTCCGCGCGCCGTTCCCGGTGACCGGCTACCTCTCCACCCTGACGGTGCACCCGGAACCGGACACGGACTCCGCCCGGGTGGAGTGGAGCGGCAGCTTCACCCCCGACGGAATCGGCGACGAGGAGGCGGTCGCCCTCTTCCACGGCATCTACGCCGACGGGCTCGCCGCGCTCGCGGCGACGCTCGCCGCCTGAGCGACTCCGGCCTGAGCGACTCCCGCCCGAGCGACCCCCGTCCGGGCGACCCCCGTCCGGGCGCTCGCCGCCCGAGCGACCGCCGGGTGCGCGGTCACCTCAGGGACGACCGGTGAGATACCCGCCCATGGACGTGAAGTACTCCGTCGCGGGCAGCTCCCGGCCGTCCTCGGTGCGTACCCGGGTGATGGCCAGGCCGTGGTTGCGTCCGGTACGCGCGTCGGCTCCGGCGACGATCACCACGCCGTCGCCCTCCCGGTAGAAGATGCGGCCCGGCGTGCCGCCGTACCGCGCTTCGGAGACCACGGCGGCGAGGACCTCCAGCCGCTTGCCCCGGTGGTGGGTGAAGGCGCTGGGGTACGGGTCGGACTGGGCGCGCACCAGCCGTTCGAGGTCCTCGGCCGGCCAGGTCCAGTCGATCCTGATGTCCTCGGCGGACCGCTTGTGGAAGAAGCTCGCCTGCGACCGGTCCTGCCGGGTGAACTCCGTCTGCCCGGAGGCGATGAGGGCGAGCGCGCCCGTGGTGACCGGGGCGATGAGGTCGACGGTCTTGTGGAAGAGGTCGGTCGCGGTGTCCGTCGGACCGACCGGGACCGCCTCCTGCCGGACGATGTCACCGGCGTCGAGCTCGTCGTTCATCATGTGCGCGGTGACGCCCACTTCGGTCTCGCCGTTGATCAGCGCCCAGATCAGCGGCGAGAAGCCCGCGTACTTCGGCAGCAGCGAGTCGTGGATGTTCAGAGTGCCGTGGCGCGGGAGCGCGAAGATGCGCGGGGGGATCCAGGTCCGCCAGTTGTTCGCCACGATGATGTCGGGCTCCGCCGCTTCGAGGCGTTCGAACAGCTCCTCGTCGTCGGGGCGGTTGCGGATCAGCACGGGGACACCGTGCGCCTCGGCGAGATCGGCGACGGAGTCGCTCCAGATCTTCTCGTACGCGTGCTCGCTCTTGGGGTGGGTCACGACCAGCACCACGTCGTGCTCGGAGTCCAGGAGGGCTTGCAGGGTGCGGTGACCCCAGGTCTGGTAACCGAACATGACGACCCGCATGGGGGTTCCTCCTCTGTGCCGGAATGGACCGTGGGCCAGTAAAGCAAGGCTTACCTTGGTTTGCAACGGGCGCGCGATGCTGCGCATTTGACGGGCCGTGCGCCCCGGCGCCCTCTCGACAGCCTCCAAGGATTAGCTTAGGCTCACCTAAATTCGAGCCGCGCCGTCGGTGTGTCCGACGCTCGCACCTTCCCCATGCCATGAGCGGCTTCCCCGCACGAATGGGAGTGACATGTCACCGGTTCTTCCTGGCGACGCACCGCAGGTCCACGACCTCATCGGAATCGGTTTCGGACCGTCCAACGTGGCCATGGCCATCGCGATCAGTGAGCACAACGCCCGCGCCGGCGAACGGCAGCCGGTCAGTGCCCGCTTCTTCGAGCAGCAGCCGCGCTTCGGCTGGCACCGCGGCATGCTGATCGACGACGCGACCATGCAGGTGTCCTTCCTCAAGGACCTGGTGACGCTCCGGAACCCCACCAGTGAGTTCAGCTTCCTCTGCTACCTCAAGAGCAAGGGGCGGCTGATCGACTTCATCAACCACAAGAACCTCTTCCCACTGCGGGTCGAGTTCCACGACTACTTCGAGTGGGCCGCCGCCCAGGTCGAGGACATGGCCTCCTACGGCCACGAGGTCGTCTCCGTCAGGCCGGCCGTCCAGGACGGAATCGTGGAGTACCTGGACGTGACGGTCCGCTCGGGGGAGGGGCTCTCCGTCCACCGGGCCCGCAACCTCGTCATCGGTACCGGGCTGCGCCCCCTGCTGCCCGAGGGCGTCGAGCGCGGCGACCGGGTGTGGCACAACTCCGAACTGCTCGCCAGGATCGGCGAACTGGAGGGGACTTCGCCCTCCCGGTTCGTCGTCGTGGGTGCCGGACAGAGTGCCGCCGAGAACGTCGCCTACCTGCACCGAGCCTTTCCCGAAGCCGAGATCTGCGCGGTCTTCTCCCGGTACGGATACAGCCCCGCCGACGACAGCGCCTTCGCCAACCGGATCTTCGACCCGGGTGCCGTCGACGAGTACTTCGCGGCGCCCGACGAGATCAAGCAGCGCCTGATGGGCTATCACGGAAACACCAACTACTCCGTGGTCGACATCGACTTGATCGACGACCTCTACCGGCAGAGTTACCAGGAGAAGGTGCTCGGTACCGAACGGCTGCGCTTCCTCAACGTCTCCCGCCTCGTGGGCGTCAAGGAGACCGAGGAGAAGGCCCGTGCCACCGTGACGTCCCTGGTCACGGGCGAGGAGACCGCCCTGGACGCCGACGTCGTGGTGCTCGCCACCGGCTACAGCCCCGTCGACCCCCTCGGCCTCCTCGGCGAGGCGGCGGACCTCTGCCGCACCGACGACCGGGGCCGCGTCCGCGTCGAGCGCGACTACCGCATCGGGACCGACCCCGCGCTGCGGTGCGGCATCTACCTGCAGGGCGGTACGGAGCACACCCACGGCATCACCTCCTCGCTGCTCTCCAACACCGCGATCCGGGTCGGCGAGATCCTGGACTCACTGCTCGAACGCAGGGCCGGGGGCACCTCGGGGCGCGCGGAGGCCGTCGCCGAGGGTGCCGTCGGCGCGTCCCGCTGAAACCCGGCGAGGGCGGCCCCGCTCCCGGGCGGCCGGGGAGCCGGGCCCGCCCGCGGGTACCCTCGGCCGTGGCGCCTCCCGCGCCAACCGGCCTCTCGCTGGAGCGAATTGGCCAACCTCCTCTGCGGGCACGGAAGATCAAAGGGATAACGTACGGCGACATGACCACGACTGCGGTGGAGCTCTCCGCGCCCCAGAGAGCAACGAATGCTCGTCGGAGACGAGTTGTGGGCCTCGGCGTGCTCGCGCTGATCGTCGTGCTCGCGGGGACCGCGTCGCTGGCGGTCGGTGCCCGGGCGCTGAGCCCCGCCGACGTGTGGCACGGCCTGTTCGCCGAGCCGGACGCCGACCGGCGGCTCACCGAGATCAGGCTCATCGTGCGGACCGTCCGGGTACCCCGTACCGTGCTCGCGATCGTGGCGGGCATCGCCCTCGGCGTCGGCGGGGCCCTGATCCAGGGATACACCCGCAACCCGATGGCCGACACCGGGCTGCTGGGCGTGAACTCCGGAGCCTCCTTCTCCGTGGTGGCCGCGATCGGGCTGCTCGGCTTCACCGACCCGTTCCAGTACGTCTGGTTCGGCTTTCTCGGGGCGGCGGTCGCCGGGGTCGTCGTGTTCGGTCTGTCCAGCGTGGGCCGGGGCGCGGGCAACCCGCTGACCCTCGCCCTCGCCGGCCAGGGCGTCACGGTGTTCCTCGCCGCGATGACCACGGCCGTCGCGCTCTCCGACCAGAAGTCGCTGAACGCCCTGCGGTTCTGGAACGCGGGCTCCGTCGCCGGGGTCGGATTCGACGTCATAGGGCCGATGACCGTCTTCATCGCCGTCGGGCTGGTCCTCGCGTTGACCACCCTGCCCGCCCTCAACCTGCTCACCCTGGGCGAGGACGTGGCGCGCGGGCTCGGCGTGAACATCGCGCTGAGCCGGACCGTCGGCATCCTCGCCATCACCCTGCTCGCGGGAGCGGCCACCGCCGCGTGCGGCCCCATCGCGTTCCTCGGGCTCATGGTGGCCCACATCGCCCGCTACCTCGCCGGACCGGACTACCGCTGGCTGGTGCCGTACGCGGGCCTTCTCGGAGCCGTCGTCCTGCTCGTCTGCGACATCGTGGGACGCCTCGTGGTGCGGCCCGGAGAACTGGCCGCGGGCGTCGTCGTCGCCCTGCTCGGCGCGCCGTTCTTCGCGGTCCTGGTCTGGCGCGGAAAGTTCAAGAACGCGTGAACGGGACAGAAGTGGAATCATCGCCCTCCCCTGAGCCGTCGTCCTCCTCGGAGCCGTCGTCCTCTCCGGATCCGTCGTCCGCTGCGGCACCGTCGCTCTCCTCGGAGCCGAAGCCGGAAGCGAAGCCGGAGCCGAAAGCGAAGCCGAAGCCCTCCGCGGTACCCGGAGTGCGGATCGGCCGGGTGTCGTTCGTCTGGCGGCCCTGGATCGTCACGGTCACGCTCGTGCTGGCCGTCGCGCTCTTCCTGGTGTTCTGCCTCTCCATCGCGGTCGGGGACTTCCCCATCGCGCTGCCCCGGGTCATCGCCACGGTCTTCGGCCGGGGCGAACAGGTGGACGAGTTCGTCGTCATGGAACTGCGGATGCCGAGGGCCCTGGCCGGACTGGTGGTGGGGATCGCGCTCGGGGTCTCCGGGGCCATCACCCAGTCCGTCGCGCGCAACCCGCTGGCCAGCCCCGACGTGCTGGGCATCACCGGGGGCGCCGGCACGGTCGCGGTGTTCCTGGTGACGGTCTCGGGCGGGGCGGCCGCCGCGGTCGTCAGCTCCGTGGGCCTCTCCGCCGCCGCGCTCGCCGGTGGTCTGGGCACCGGACTGCTTGTTTACTTCCTGGCGTGGCGCCGGGGGATCGACGGATTCCGGCTCATCCTCATCGGCATCTCGGTGAGCGCCGTGACGGAGGCGCTCACCACCTGGCTGCTCGTGACCGCCGACATCAGGGACGTGGCGCGGGCCCAGGCGTGGCTGGTCGGCTCGCTCGACAACCGCTCCTGGGACGAGGTCCGGGTGGCACTCTGGTGCACCCTCGCGCTCCTCGCGGTGGTGGCCACCGCCGCCTTCCAGTTCAAGCCGATGCACCTCGGCGACGAGGTGGCCGCCGGACTGGGCGTCCGGTACACGCGGGTGCGTGCGGTCCTGCTGCTCTGCGCGGTGCTGCTGGCCGCCGCGGCGGTGAGCGCGGCCGGTCCGGTGCCCTTCGTGGCGCTGGTGGCGCCGCAGGTGGCGATGCGGCTGGCGAAGTGCCCGACACCACCGCTGGTGGCCTCCGGTCTCGTGGGGGCGCTGCTGCTGACCGGGGCGGACCTGGTCGCGCGCACGGCACTGCCCATGGCGCTGCCCGTGGGGGTGGTCACCGCCGCGATCGGCGGACCCTTCCTCGTGTACCTGCTGGTACGGGCGAACCTCGCGGGACAGCGCGCGGGCTGACGACGGATGAGGGCCGACATGACGACGACCGACGACGGGGGAGAAATGACCACGCGGCGCACCACCGCGGCCGGAACCGCGGCAGGAACCGGGACCGGATCCGCGGCCGGAACCGCGGCCGGCGCAGGATCGGAAGATGCCCGGCTGGCGGCGAGGGGGGTGACGGTCGGGTACGGCGGACGCGTGGTCATCGACGACCTCGACGTGTCGATCCCGTCACGGCTGATCACCACGATCATCGGCCCCAACGGCTGTGGAAAATCAACCCTGTTGCGCACCCTGACCCGGCTGCTCAGGCCGACGGGGGGAACGGTCGTGCTGGACGGCGACGACATCGCCCGGCTCCGTACCCGGGACGTGGCGAAGAAGCTGGGGCTGCTGCCGCAGGCGCCCGTCGCCCCCGAGGGTCTGACCGTGGCCGACCTGGTCGCCCGGGGCCGGCATCCGCACCAGAGCTGGCTGCGGCAGTGGTCCTCCGACGACGCCGATGTGGTGGAGCGCGCGCTGGCGATGACCGGGGTGTCCGAACTCGCCGACCGCCCGGTCGACTCGCTCTCCGGCGGGCAGCGGCAGCGCGTCTGGATATCGATGACCCTCGCCCAGGGCACCGATCTGCTGCTGCTGGACGAACCGACCACCTACCTGGACCTGGCACACGCGATCGACGTGCTCGACCTCGTCGACGACCTGCACGAATCGGGCCGCACGGTCGTCATGGTGCTCCACGACCTCAATCTGGCGACGCGTTACAGCGACAACCTCATCGTGATGCGGGAGGGGACGATCCTGGCCCAGGGGCACCCCCGGGACGTCATCACCGCCGATCTGCTGCGCGAGGCGTTCGGCCTGCGCGCCGAGGTGATCGACGACCCGGTGGGCGACCGTCCCCTCATCGTGCCGATCGGACGCACGCACGTCCGTTCCAACTAGGCATCGAGGCACCGGAAATACCTTAGTTAGGCTAGGCTGGCCTCACTTCTTCAGGATACGGTGTGGCTGCCCCGGGGACCGGGGCACAGGCGGCCGGTGCGAGAGCAAGGGATTCGGGATGCTCCTCCAGAGAACGACGGGTACGAAGTCCTGGCGGCGGGTGGCGGCGCTCCTGTCCGCCGCGGCCCTGGGCGTGGGCCTCCTCGCGGGATGCGGCGGCTCCGAGGAGCCCGACGCGAAGGCGAGCGGCAGCGCCCCGGCCACCGCCACCGGCGCGTTCCCGGTCACCGTGGAGCACGCCTTCGGCACCACCGAGATCACCAAGGCCCCGCAGCGGGTCGTCTCCGTCGGCTACACGGACGACCAGGCCATCCTCGCGCTCGGCATCAAGCCGGTCGGCATGGTCGACCAGTACCCGAACCCCGCGGGCACGTCCCCCGACATCAACACCCAGTGGCCCTGGGTGAAGGACAAGTGGGGGGACACCCGCCCCGAGGTCATCATGAGCAACGGTGACGCGGGCCCCAACTACGAGAAGATCGCGGCCCTGCGGCCGGACCTGATCATCGCGGTCTACTCCGAGATCGACCAGGCCGCCTACGACAAGCTCTCCAAGATCGCGCCGACTGTGGGCCGCACCAAGACCGAGAAGGAGCCGTTCAGCGCTCCCTGGCAGGACAACGCCGTGCACATCGCCAAGGCGCTCGGCAAGGAGGCCGAGGGCAAGGCGCTCGTGGACGGCATCCAGGCCAAGCTCGATTCGGCGGCGGCGGCGCACCCCGAGTTCGCCGACCAGACCGCCGTGGCGCTGTCCTGGTACGAGGGCTCGGTCGCCCCGTTCGCCACCACCGACGTGCGCGGACGGCTCATCACCGGCATCGGCTACAAGGGCGCCACGGAGGTCGACAAGGCCGCCGGCGGCAAGTTCTACACCGTGCTCTCGCCCGAGCGCATCGACCTCGTCGACGTCGACCGCATCTTCGTCATCAACGACAAGGCGGACACGGACGCGCTGAAGAAGTTCGACCTCTTCGGCAACCTCTCCGCGGTGAAGGCCGGGAAGGTCTCGTACCTCCTCGACAGCGAGGGCCCGGCGGTCGGCGCGGCCATGTCCCAGGGCACCCTGCTCTCCCTGCCCTACGCCATCGACGAGCTCGTCAAGTCGGTCGACCAGTGATGCCGGCCGCCCCGTCCCGTACCGCACGGACCGTCAGGGGCTGCGCGTGAGCGCCGTGGACACCCGCCCCGCCCCCGCGACCCTGCGCACGGCGGGCGGGGGAGAAGCCACCCGGTGGCTCGTGGCGCACTGCCGGCAGGTACCTCTGCTGACGTCCGCCACGGTGCTCACCACGGTGGCCGGAGCGGTCCTCCAGGTGCTTCCGGTGCTTCTCCTCGGCCGGGTGGTCGACGGGGTGGTCGACGGCGAGTCACGTTCCGTCCTGGTCACCGTCGGTGCCCTGATGGGGGCTGCCGCGCTGCTCGGCGCGGCAGCCACCGCCGGATCGACGTACCTCATCGGACGGCTCGGCGCGGACCTGCTCGCACGACTGCGCGAAGGCGCCGTCCGCGCGGTGCTGGGCATGCCGAGCGCCCGGATCGAACAGGTCGGCCGCGGAGACGTGCTCTCCCGCGTCGGTGACGACGTCGCCGTGCTCTCCAAGGGCATCCGGTCGGCCGTCCCGACCGTGTTCACCGCCGGGGTCCTCGTCGCCATCGCGACGGCCGCCATGTTCGGGCTGGACTGGCGGCTCGGCCTCGCGGGAGCCGGCGCGCTGCCCGCCTACGCCCTCGCGCTGCGCTGGTACCTCCCCCGGTCCGCACCGCTCTACCAGAAGCAGCGGGCCGCCCAGGCCGACCGCGCCCAGGCACTGATCAGCGGCCTCAACGGCATCGACACCGTCCGGGCGTACCGCCTGGAGGGCGCCGTACGCGAGAAGGTCACCGGCGAGTCGTGGCGGGTCCGCGAACTCGGCGTCGAGGTCTTCCGGTTCTTCGGCCGGTTCGTCGGCCGCGAGAACCGCGCCGAGTTCATCGGCCTGGTCCTGATCCTCCTCGTCGGGTACGCCCTGCTGGAGAACGACGCCGCGAGCCTCGGCGAAGTGGCGTCCGCCCCGCTGATGTTCCACCGGCTCTTCACCCCGCTCGGCTCCATCATGTTCACCTTCGACGAGGCGCAGAAGTCGGGCGCCAGCCTGACCCGACTGGTCGGGGTCCTGGGGGAGCAGGCGGAAGACCGGCTGGTGGGCGACACCTCGGTCGCCCCGGCGGCCGTCGTCCCGTACCCCGTGACGGTGGAGGGGCTGACCTTTGGCTACCCCGGAGCCGAGGAACCGGTCCTGCGGGACGTGGCTCTCACGATCCCGGCCGGCGGCTCACTCGCCCTGGTGGGGGCGACGGGCGCGGGCAAGTCGACGCTCGCGGCGCTGATCGCGGGCATCGGCACCCCGCAGACCGGCACCGTACGCATCGGCCCCGCCGACCTCGCCGACCTCGACGAGGCCGGGGCGCGGGCCCTGGTGAGCATCCTGACGCAGGAGACCCACGTGTTCTCCGGTCCGCTCGCCGACGACCTGCGCCTCGCCGCACCGCAGGCGACCGACGCCGAACTGACCGACGCGCTGCGCACCGTCGGTGCCGGAGCCTGGCTCGACGCGCTGCCGGACGGGCTGAACACCCCGGTCGGCGAGGGCGGCGAACGCCTCGACGGCACCAGGATCGCCCAGATCGCCCTCGCCCGGCTGATGCTCGGCCGCGCCCCCGTGGTGGTGCTCGACGAATCGACCGCCGAGGCCGGCAGCGAGGGCGCCGCCGAACTGGAGCGCGCCGTGCTGGCCGCGTGCGCGGGCCGGACCACGCTCTTCGTGGCCCACCGGCTCACCCAGGCGATGGCGGCGGACCGGATCGCGGTGCTGGACGCCGGACGCGTGGTGGAGCAGGGCACCCACCGGGAACTGGTCGCCCTGGACGGCCGGTACGCGCGCCTGTGGCGGGCCTGGCGCGAAGGAAGCCAGGACCCGCTCGCCCTCCCGTGACCCGTACACCCCTCCCGTAACCCGTACACCCCCGTAACCCGTACACCCGCCCCCGTGCAACGGTGCACCCGCACGGCATGCACGCATGCACGCACGCCCGGATGCGGTGCGGCCACCCCGTCCGGCCTCCTCGGCGTGCCGGACGACGGCGCCTCCCGCCCCTTCCGCGACGCAGCGAATCGACCGCGGCACCGCGCTCGGGCGCGCGCCCGGAACAAGCCGACGAACCCAGCCCGGACCGTGCCCGTTCCGAGCCAACTCTCCAACCCGGAAGGGACGATGAGTCTTCGATGATGGACCCCCACGCCCGCCTCGTGCCGCTGTCTCCCGCGAGCCTGGCCGTCGTGCGCCGGCGAACCGGTGACTACTCCGACACCACCATCACCGAGGCCTGCGCCATCGGCCTGGCGTACTGGGCCACCGGCCGGAGCCCCGAAGGCATGGACCTCGGCCCGGCCACGCTCTTCCCCGATGTCCTCGGCTGGGTGCACAACGGCGGCGCGGGGAGCGCCGGTTGGTCAGTGGGAGAGGACGGCCGGAGCATTGTCGTCCCCGAAGACGTAGAGCCGGCCGAGGTACGCGGCGCGCTGGACGATCTCCTCGACTTCCCCGACCGGCCCCTCGGTACGATCACCGCCTCCGGCGCCCCGGCCAGGGCCGAACTGCTGGCACGGTGGAACGACACCGACGCCGAACGGGACCGCCCGACCCTCGTGGAGATGTTCCGCGAGCAGGTGCGCACCCGGCCGGACGCCATTGCCGTCGTCGACGAACACCGTTCCCTGACGTATCGCCAAGTAAACTCATTGAGCTGCCAGTTGGCTCACCACCTGATCGGGCGCGGACTCGGCCCCGAGGAGGTCGTCGGCATCTCGCTCGGCCGGTCCGCGGACATGGTGATCGGGCTGCTCGCGGTACTCCGGGCGGGAGGCGCCTTCGTACCGCTCGACCCGCAGTGGCCGGCCGCCCGCCGGAGCGTCGTCATCGAGGACGCCCGTGCCGTCCTCCAGCTCAACGACTCCGGGGTACGGCCCGAGGGCGAGCCGGAGGCCGTCGCCGTCGACCTCGGCGACTGGGGCTACGGCTCCGAGCCCGCCGACGGGTTCCACACCACGGTGTCCGGGGCGGCCCTCGCCTACGTGATCTTCACCTCCGGCTCGACCGGACGGCCCAAGGGTGCGATGATCCGGCACGAGGCGATCAGCGAACGCCTCCTCTGGCAGAGCCGCGAGATCCTCGGCTTCGGCCACGACGACGCCTCGCTCTTCAAGGCACCGCTCTCCTTCGACATCTCGATCAACGAGATCTTCCTGCCCCTGGTGACCGGTGGCCGGCTCGTCGTCCTGCGGCCCGGCGGCGAACGCGACCCGCACCACCTGCTGAGCGTGATCGCCGAGCAGCGCGTCACCTTCACCTACCTGGTCTCCTCCATGCTGGACGTCCTGCTGGAGATGTCCGGCGACTCCGGCCGGCTGGACAGCCTGCGGCACGTGTGGTGCGGCGGCGAGGTGCTCACCCCGGAGCTGTACGAACGCTTCCGCACCAAGCTCGACATCCCGCTCTACCACGGCTACGGCCCCGCCGAGACGACCATCGGCGTCTCCCACGTCATCTACCGCGGCGCCGCCGAACGCCTCTCCACCTCCATCGGCAAGGCCAACCCCAACACGAAGCTGTACGTCCTCGACGACGAGCTGCGCCCGGTCCCCGTCGGCGTCGGCGGCGAACTCTACGTCGGCGGCTTCCTCCTGGGACGCGGCTACGTCAACGCCCCCGGCCTCACCGCGTCCCGGTTCGTGGCGAACCCCTTCGCCGACGACGGCTCCCGGCTCTACCGCACCGGCGACCTCGCCCGCTACGCCCCCGACGGCTCGCTCGACTTCCTCGGCCGCGCCGACAACCAGATCAAGATCCGCGGCATGCGGCTGGAGATCGAGGACGTGGAAGCCGGCCTCGCGGAACACCCCTCGGTACGCCACACCTGTGTCGTCGCGAAGAAGAACACGGCGGGCGGCACCTACCTGGTGGGATACGTCATCCCCGCCTCCGGGGCCGAGCACCTGCGGGGCGACGAGGTCCGGGCCTGGGCCGAGGAGCACATGGTGGAGTACATGGTGCCCACCCACGTGGTCGTGATGAAGGAGTTCCCGCTCACCGCGAACGGCAAGCTCGACCGCAAGGCCCTGCCCGAACCCGCCGTCGCGACCGGCTCGTACGTCCCGCCCGCCACCGACGAGGAACGTGCCGTCTGCGCGGCCGTCGCCACGCTGCTCCGACTGGACGAGGTCGGCGTCGACCAGGACTTCTTCCGCCTCGGCGGCGACAGCATCCTGGCCATCTCCCTGCTGAGCGCACTGCGCGAAGCGGGCCTCCACGTCACCGCCCGGCAGATCTTCACCCACAGCGTCATCGGGGCGCTGGCCTCCGTCGCGAGCCGCGAGGACGTGTCCGCGCCCGTCCACCGCGACGTGGCCACCGGCGAGGTCACCGGATCGCCCATCCTGCGGTGGCTCGGCGAGACCACCGACGCGGTCGACGGCTTCGTGCAGTCGGTGGTGCTGAACGTCCCCGCCGGACTGACCGCCGATGCCCTCGACGAGATCCTCACCGCCCTGGTCCGGCGGCACGACATGCTCCGTGCCCGGCTGGTACGCGGCGACCACTGGAGCTTCGACGTCCCCGAGGCGGACGGAGCCGCCGCGGGGTGGCAGGAGAGCGACCTGCCGCAGGAGGAGTGCCTCGCCCTCGCGACCGACGCGCTCGACCCCGACGGCGGCGTGATGCTCCGCGCTGTCTGGCGCCCCGCCGCCCGCCAACTCGTCCTCGTCGTCCACCACGTGGTGATCGACGGCGTGTCCTGGCGGGTCCTGATGGACGACCTGGCCACGGCGTGGCGCCAGTGGTCCTCCGGCGCGCCGGTCGAACTGCCCCCGGTGCGCTCCTCCTTCAGGCACTGGACGGAACTCCTCGCCCGGACGGACTTCGACGCGGACCGCGCGTACTACCAGCGCCCCCTGCCGGGAGTGGACGGACCGGTCGGCCGCCGGGCGCCGTCCGAGACCGACACCGTCGACCGGGAACGCACCCGGACCGTCACGCTCGGTCCCGGCCCCACCGCCGCGCTGCTGGGCGACATCCCCGCGAAGTTCCACGCGGGCGTCAACGACGTCCTGCTCACCGCGCTCGCCGTCACCCTCGCCCGGTGGCGCCGCGACCTCGGGCAGGACCAGACGTTCGCCCACGTCGAGCTGGAGGGACATGGCCGCGAAGGACGGTTCGTGACCGGATCCGAGCCCGAACTCTCCCGCACGGTCGGCTGGTTCACCACTCTCTTCCCGGTGACCGTGGACCCCGGTCCGGCCGACGACCTCACCGCGCCCGGCTACCTCGCCACCGCGCTCAAGGCCGTCAAGGAGAACCTCGCCCAGGTCCCGGCCAACGGCCTCTCCTACGGCGTGTTGCGCCACCTGACCGGCACCGCCTTCGACACGCCCGCACCCCAGGTGCTCTTCAACTACCTGGGCCGCTTCGACGCGGAGACCTCCGGCGACTGGCGGCTCTCGGGAAGCACCGGGCAGCTCGGCGAGCGGCGCGACCCCCGAATGCGGCTGCCGCGCGCCCTGGAGTTCAACGCGATCGCGGAGGCCTCGTCCACCGGCGCCTACGAACTCGTCACCACCCTCTCCTGGCCCGACGGGATGTTCACCGACGAGGACATCGACACCCTCGGCACCTACCTGGGCGAAGCGCTCACCGGCCTGGCCGCCCTCCAGGAGGGCGGCCACACCCCCAGCGACTTCCCCCTCGTACCGCTCACCCAGGCGGACGTCGACGCCCTGGACACGCCGGAACTCCGCGACATCCTGCCGCTGACCCCGCTCCAGGAAGGCCTCTACTTCCACTCCGTCTTCGACGACGACTCGGCGGGCGCCTACGTCGAACAGCAGCTGCTGACCCTCGACGGCGAGGTGGACGCCGACCGCCTGGAAGCGGCGGCGACGAGGCTCCTCCAGCTCTATCCGAACCTCGCCGCACGGTTCACCGCCCTCGCGGACGGCCGGGTGGTGTCCGTCCTGGAGAGCGGGATCCGGGCGCCCTTCACGGTGCTGGAGCGGCCCGGGATCACCGACACCGAGATCCGCGACCTCGCCGAGCGGGACCGCCGAGCCGGATTCGACCTGGCCACCGGCCCGTTGATGCGCTACACCCTGGTCCGCGCCGGTTCCGGGCGGACCGTGCTGGTGCAGACCGTGCACCACATCGTCGCCGACGGCTGGTCGGTACCGCCGATGCTCCGCGCGCTGCTGGCCGAATACCACGCGCCCGGCACGGAGTACCGGACCGACGGGTTCGCCGACTACGTGCGCCACCTCGCCGGACTCGACGAGGCGGAGAGCGACCGGGTGTGGCGGGAGGAACTCGCCGGACTCCCGGGCCCCTGCCAGGTCGCCCCGGACCACACCCCGTCCGACCGGTTCGCCGACGCCGTCGAAGAGGGTGCCGGCCTCGGCACGGACGTCGACGCCGCCGCCCGCTCGGCCGGCGTGCCCCTGAGCGTGGCCGTGCACAGCGCCTGGGCCCTGACCCTCGGCGGCATCCTGCACGGTACGGACGTGGTGTTCGGCTCCACCGTGTCCGGACGCGACGCGGACGTCCCCGGCATCGAGAACATGGTCGGGCTCTTCATCAACACCGTCCCGGTACGCGCCCGTTGGTCCGACACCACCACGGCCCGCGAACTGCTCGCCGCCGTCCGGGAGCACCAGAGCGCGGTCCTGCCGCACAGCCACGTCTCGCTCGCCAGGACCGGGCGCCTGGCCGGCCACGGCACCCTCTTCGACACCCTCGTGGTGTTCGACGTCGCGACCGACGTGGACGCGCTGCGGCGCCCCGGCGACGACCTCGCCATCACCGCCATCGAGAACGAGGGCGCCCCGCACTACCCCCTGACCCTCGTCGTCGAACGCACCCCCGACGGGCGCGTCCGCTTCAACCTCGTCCACGACCGTCAACTGCTCCGCGAGGCCGGCGCCCGAGAGATCCTGCGCACCTTCACCCGCACCCTCACCGCCCTGCTCACCCGGCCGGGCGCCCCGGTCCGCGCACTGGAGCACCCGGAGCACCGGCCCGTCGAACCGACGGCCCCGACGACGCTCGGCGGACTCTTCGACGCCGCCGCACGCCGCGACCCTGCCGCCACCGCCGTCACCGCATGCGCCCTCGACGGCACCACCCGCTCCCTGACCTACGGCGAACTCGCAGCCGCCCGAGACGCGTTGGTTCCCCTGCTGCGCGCGGCCGGAGTCCGGCCCGGCAGCCGGGTCGCCGTCGCGGTCCCGCGCTCGGTGGAACAGGTGGTGGCCCTGGTCGCCATCGTCACCGCCGGGGGAGCGTACGTACCGCTGGACCTGGCGTACCCGGACGAGCGTCTCGAACACGTCCTCACCGACGCCGCCCCGCAGGTCGTCCTCGCCGCACCCGGCGGGCGGGACCGCTTCACCGGGCTGCTCCGCCGGACCGGAGGGGACCCCGCCCGCCTGCTGGTGCTCGGCGAAGAACCACGCGGTACGGAGCCATCCCACACGGAGCCACCGCGCACCGAACCTCCCGCTCCCGACGGGGTGCGGACCGAGGCCGGCCCGCACGACCCCGCCTACGTCATCTACACCTCCGGATCGACCGGCCGGCCCAAGGGCGTCGTCGTCCCGCACTCCAGTGTGGTGACCCTGCTCGCCAACACCCGTCCCGCCATGGACTTCGGCCCCGACGACGTCTGGGTCCAGTTCCACTCGTACTCCTTCGACTTCGCCGTCTGGGAGCTGTGGGGCGCGCTGGCGCACGGCGCGGAACTGCTGGTGCCGGAGTACGCCCTGACCCGTTCCCCGGTGGACTTCCACCGGCTGGTCCGCGAACGCGGGGTCACGGTCCTCAACCAGACCCCGTCCGCCTTCTACCAGTTCATCGAGGCCGACCGGCACGCCGGGGAACCGGCCACCGCGCTCCGCCGGATCATCTTCGGCGGCGAGGCACTGGACCTCGGACGGCTGCGCGACTGGGCCGAGCGGCACGGCACCGCCACGCCCGAACTGGTCAACATGTACGGCATCACCGAGACCACCGTCCACGTCACCCACCGGGTGCTCACCGACGAGGACTTCGGCGGCGGCGACACCAGTCCCATCGGCGGCCCCGTCCCCGGCCTGACCACCCACCTCCTCGACGACCGGCTCCGCCCGGTGCCGCCCGGCCGGGTGGGCGCCATCTACGTCGCGGGCGACCAGGTGTCCCTCGGCTACCTCGGCAGGCCCGGACTCACCGCCGGCCGCTTCGTCGCCGACCCGTTCGCGGCCGACGGCTCCCGCATGTACCACACCGGCGACCTCGCCCGCCGCACCCTCGGCGGAGAGCTGGAGTTCGTGGGCCGCGCCGACGACCAGGTGCAGCTGAAGGGCTTCCGCATCGAGCTCGGCGAAGTCGAGTCCGCGATCCGGGAGTTCGACGGCATCACCGACGCGGCCGTCACCCCCGCCGAGACCGGCGACCACCTGGTCGCCCACGTGGTCGGCCGGGCACCCGGCGACCTCGCCCGCCTGCTCGCCGCGAAGCTGCCCGCCCACATGGTGCCGGGCCGGGTCCTCACCCTCGACGCCCTGCCGCTCACCGTCAACGGCAAGCTCGACCGCAAGGCCCTGACCGAGCGCGCCGCACGGGACCAGGACACCACCCACGTGGCCGCGAGCACCCCGGCGCCCGACGCGCTCGTCACCCTCGACGCGCTCGTCACCCTCTTCGCCGAGACCCTCCCGGAACCCGACGTCGACGCGGACACCGACTTCTTCACGGCCGGCGGCGACAGCATCGTCGCCATCACCCTGATCAACCGGGCCAGGGCGCTCGGCCTGCCCATCGCACCCCGCGACGTCTTCCTCCACCGCACCCCGCGCGCGCTCGCCGCGCACCTGGACACCCGGACGCCGCTGCTCCCCGCCGTGCACGGGCCCGTCCGTCCGCAGGACGGCCCGCTCCACCCGACGCCGATCGTGCTGCGCCAGCGCGAACTGGGCGGCTCCCTCGACCGGTTCGCCCAGGCCCGCACGCTCACCGCCCCCGACGCCACCACCCCCGCCGACGTCCGGCGCGCCGCCGACACCCTGCTCGCCGCGCACCCGGCCCTCCGGCTGCGGCTGCGCACCGACCACGGGGTGTGGTCCCTCGCCACCGAACCCGCCGCCACCGCCACCGTCCTGCTCCCGGACACCACCGACCCGACCGCCGCGGCGGACGAGGCCGCCGCAGGGCTCGACCCCTCGGCCGGGCACGTCGTCGCGTTCTCCTGGATCGGGGAGACCCGCACCGTCGTGGTCACCGCCCACCACCTCTGCGTCGACGCGGTCTCCTGGCTGATCCTGCTGGAGGACCTGGCCACCGCCCTGCGCGGCGAGACCCTGGCGCCGCCGACCACCCCCTTCGCCGAGTACGCCGAAGCGCTGACCGCCCGCTCCGCCGAAGCCACCGACGGCCTCGGCCACTGGCTCACCACCCTCGACGCCCCCGCCCCGCTGCCCCCGGCCACGGCGCTGCGCGTACGGACGACCGTGCTCCCGCCGGAGACCGGCGACCGGGTCACCCGCACCGCGCCCGCCGCCCTCGGCACCGGAATCACCGAACTGCTCCTCGGCGCACTGCGCACCGCGCTCACCCGGATCCAGAACGAGCCCACCGACCTCGCGATCGACCTCGAACACCACGGCCGCGTCCCCTCCCGCGACCACCACGACTACTCCCGTACGGTCGGCTGGTTCACCGCCGTCGCACCCGTACGCCTCACCGCGCACACCGACCCCGTCGCCGCCGCCCGCGAAGCCGCGACGCGCCGGCCCGACGAGGACGAACACCTCGGCTACGGTCTGCTCCGCCACCTCAACCCGCAGACCGGCCCTCTCCTGACCGCCCGCCCGCACCCCCAGGTGCTCTTCAACTACCTGGGCCGGGGCAGCGAGTCGGAGGCGCTCCGCCTCACCCCGGGGGACCAGGGCAGCCCGTACGCCGTCGAGGTCAACGCCTGGACCGACAGCACCACCGGCGCCCTGCACGCGGAATTCACCCTCGCCGACTCCGTCCCCGACACGATCACCGAGCACTGGCGGCGCGCGCTGGAGGAGATCGCCGACGCCTCCACGACCGCCGAGCGCACCGCACCGGTCACCCCGCTCCAACGCGGCCTCTACTTCCAGGCCCAGCTGGCGGGCACCGCCGGACACTACGTCGCCCAGAGCTGGTTCACCTTCGACCGGCGCCTGGACACCGACGCCCTCGCCGGGGCGATGGCGCACGTGATCGCCCGCCACCCGGTCGTCGGCGCCGGCTTCACCACCGACGACGACGGCAACCCCGTCCAGGTCCTCGCCGCCGGCCGGCGCGTCCCCGTGCGCACGGTCTCCCTGACCACGGAGGCCGAGACCGACGCCCTGCGCGCCCGGGACCGCGACACCGGATTCGACCCCGGCGAACCACCCCTGATCCGGCTGACCGTGGTGCGGATGCCCGACGGCCGCGACGGCCTGCTGCTCAGCTACCACCTGCTGCTCTGGGACGGCTGGTCCCGCGAGACCGTCCTCCGCGACCTCTTCGACGCGTACCGGGCGATCCTCGCCGGGGAGCCTCTGGACCCGGCCCCCGCCACCCCCTCCTTCGAGGACCACGCCCGCGCGCTCGCCGCCAAGGACCCCGCCCTCTCCACCCGCTTCTGGGCCGGCCACCTGGCCGGACTCACCGGCCCGACCCTGCTCGCCGGACCGGACCCCTCCTTCCCGGACGAGCTGCCGCGCGCCCTCACGCAGACCCTCACCCCCGAAGCGTCCGACCTCCTGCGCGAGGCCGCCAGGACCCACGGCGTCACCCTGAACTCCGTCCTCACCGGCGCCTTCGGCCTCCTGCTCGGCGCGCACACCGGCCGCACCGACGCCGTGTTCGGCGTCACCGTCTCCGGCCGCGAGGGCGAGGACACCTCCGGCATCGTCGGCGTGCTCCTCAACACCGTGCCCCAGTGGACCCGGCCCCGCCCGGACGACACCGCCGGCGCCTACCTCACCGCCGTCCAGCGGGCACGCGTCGAGGCGATGGAACACGAACACCTCGGGCTCGGCGAGATCCAGCGGGCCGCCGGACACGACAGCCTCTTCGACAACCTCTTCGTGCTCCAGAACTTCCTGGACATGGACGCGTTCGCCGCGATGAACACCCGGCACGGCATCACCTCGGTGAAGGCCGACGACTCGACCCACTACCCCTTCACCTGGGTCGTCACCCCGGGCGACCGCCTCACCGTCAAGCTGGAGTACCGCGACGACGACACCGAGGGCGCCAGCCGCCTGCTGACCGGCTACCTGCGCGTGCTCGACGCCCTGGCCCGCTCCACCGGCCCGCTCGGCGCGCTCCCCGGCCTCGGCGACACGCCCGCGCCGGCCGCCGTCACGGAGATCGGCACGGACACCGTCGTCGACCGGTTCGACCTGGCCGCCGACCGCGACCCGCGGCGGACCGCGCTCGTCGCCCACGGCGCCACGATGACCTTCGCCGAACTCAGGGACCGAAGCCGTGCCCTCGCGGGCGTGCTCGCCGCACGCTCCATCGGCCCCGAGACCACCGTCGGCCTCGCCCTCCCGCGCTCCCTCGACTCGATCGTGGCGCTCTTCGCCGTACTGCGCACCGGCGCCGCGTACGTACCACTGGAGCTCGACCACCCCGACGAACGGATCGCCGCGATCGTCGCCGACGCCCGGCCCGAGGTCACCCTCACCGTCAGCGCCGTCGCACCCCGGCTGACCGGCGAGCTGATCGCACTCGACCGCCCGCTCCCCGACGCCGAACCCCTCGTCACCTTCGCCCCCGACGACCCGGACCGCCTGCGGCACCCCGCGTACACCATCTACACCTCCGGATCGACCGGGAAGCCCAAGGGCGTGGTGACCGAGTACGTCGGCCTCACCAACATGCTGATCAACCACCAGCGCCGCATCTTCGAGCCGGTCCTCGCCGAACACGGCCACCGGACCTTCCGGATCGCGCACACCGTCTCGTTCGCCTTCGACATGTCGTGGGAGGAACTCCTCTGGCTCGCGGACGGCCACGAGGTGCACATCTGCGACGAGGAGCTGCGCCGCGACGCCCCCCGGCTCGTCGCCCACTGCCTCGAACACGGCATCGACGTCATCAACGTGACCCCGACCTACGCCCAGCAACTGGTCGCCGAAGGCCTGCTCGACGACCCCGCGCACCGACCCGCGCTGGTCCTGCTCGGCGGCGAGGCCATCACCCCCGCCCTCTGGCAACGACTCGCCGCCACCGACGGCACCGTCGGCTACAACCTCTACGGGCCCACCGAATACACCATCAACACCCTCGGCGTCGGCACCTTCGAATGCCAGGACCCGGTGGTCGGCGTTCCCATCGACAACACCGAGGTGTACGTACTCGACCCGTGGCTGCGCCCCCTGCCGGACGGCGTCCCCGGCGAGCTGTACGTGAGCGGCGTCGGCATCGCCCGCGGCTACCTCGGGCAGTCCGCCCAGACCGCGCACCGCTTCGTCGCCTGCCCGTTCGGCGAACCCGGCACGCGGATGTACCGCACCGGGGACCTGGTGCTCCGGCGGCCCGACGGGAACCTGAACTACCTCGGCCGTACCGACCAGCAGGTCAAGATCCGGGGCCACCGGGTCGAACTCGGCGAGGTGGAGGCCGCGTTCGCCGCCCACCCGGCGGTGCGTTTCGTCGCAGCCGTCGCCCAGCCCGACCCCCAGGTCGACGGAGCCCACCGGCTCGCCGCCTATCTGGTGCTCGACGCTCCCGACGCCGGCGGATCCAGCGCCGACCTCGCCTCGGTCGCCGCCGACGTGGGCGCCGCACTGCCCGACTTCCTGCGCCCGACGCACTACGCGCAGGTCGACGCCATCCCGCTCACCGTCAACGGCAAGGCCGACACCAAGGCCCTGCCCGAGGCCAAGCCCCTCGGCGTTCTCACCACGGCCGGCGAGCGCGCCCCCGAGGGCGAAACGGAGACCCTGGTCTGCGAGTTCTTCGCCGAGGCACTGGACCTGGACGACGACGAGGTCAGCGCCGTGAGCGATTTCGTGTCCCTCGGGGGACACTCCATGCTGGCGGTGCGGCTGATCGGGCTGCTCCGCCGGGAGTACGGACCCGTGATCACCATCCGTGATCTGCTCACCCTGCGAACCCCGGAAGCGATTGCGCGCCACCTTGAAGACAACAGCTGACACCCAGCGGCCCCGCCAGGGCGCCGACATCCTGCGGACCGCCCTGCGCCGCAACATCGGCGCCATGGCCTGGGGCACCGTCCTCATGGGCCTCTACCAGGCCGGTGAGACGGCGTTCCCCATCGCGCTCGGTCTGATCGTCGAGCACACCCTGCAGGAACGCAGCCCCGGCAGACTCCTGCTGTCGATCGGCGCGCTGGCCGTGATCATCACGACCGTGTCGCTCTCCTGGCGGTTCGGGATGCGCATCCTGCAGAAGGCCAACACGACCGAGGCACACCACTGGCGGGTCCGCGTCGCGGCCTGCGGACTCCAGCCGGTGGCCCGGGACATGGACCTGAAATCCGGCGAGGTGCTGACCATCGCCACCGAGGACGCGGACCAGACCGCCGACATCATCGAGGTGGTGCCGCTGCTGGTCAGCTCGGTCGTCGCGATCCTCGTCGCGGGGACCGCGCTCGGCCTGGCCGACCTGCGGCTCGGCCTGCTGGTCTTCGTGGGAGCCGCCGCGATCCTCTCGGTCCTCGGCGTGATGTCGAAACGGATCGGCGCGAGCACCAAGGAGCAGCAGGCCCGGGTGGCGCGGGCGGGCGCGAAGGTCGCCGACCTGATCACCGGCCTCCGCCCGCTGCACGGCTTCGGCGGCAACCACGCCGCGTTCCGGTCCTACCGGAAGGTCAGCACCGAGGCGAAGCACCAGGCGATCACCGTCGCCCGGGTGAACGGAGCCTACGCGGGCGCCTCGTTGGCCCTCAACGCGGCTCTCGCCGCCATCGTGACCCTGGCCGCGGGCTGGCTCGCCTTCGACCGGCAGATCACCGTCGGGGAACTCGTCATGGCGGTCGGCCTGGCGCAGTTCATCATGGAACCGATGAAGCTGTTCTCGGAGATGCCGAAGTACGTGATGATGGCGCGCGCCTCCGCGGAGCGGATGGCGCTGGTCCTCGACGCCCCGCCGCTCGCGGCCCCGGGCACGGGAAGCCCCGAGCCCGGCGGCGGCCTGGAGATCGACCGCGTCCGCCACGGCTCACTGCGCGAACTCAAGTTGCAGGTCGCCGCAGGGGAGTTCGTTGCGATCGCCGCCTACCAGCCGCGCGCCGCCGCCGAGTTCGCGGCGATCCTGGCGCTGAACGTACCGCCCCACGCGTACGAGGGAGTGGTGCGGCTCGGCGGCCAGGAGATCGGCGACCTGCCGGCCGAGGCGGTACGCGCGCACATGCTGGTGAACCCGTACGACGGGGAGATCTTCGCCGGCACGCTCCGTACCAACATCGACCCCTCCGGCACCAGCCGCATGATCCCGGAGGCCGTCGAGGCGTCCCTGCTGACCGACGTCGTCGCCCTGCACCGCGAAGGACTGGACCACGCCGTCCGCGACCGGGGCGCCAACCTCTCCGGAGGACAGCGCCAACGGCTCTCGCTGGCCCGGGCGCTGGCCGCCGACAGCGACATCCTGGTCCTGCACGACCCGACCACGGCGGTCGACGCGGTCACCGAACAGCTCGTCGCCCGCAACGTGGCCGAGCTGCGCCGGGGCCGCACCACGGTCGTACTCACCAGCAGTCCGGCCCTGCTGGACGCCGCCGACCGGGTGCTCGTCCTGGACGACGGCGTCATCACCGCCGAGGCCACCCACCGCCACCTCCTCGCCACCGACGAGGCGTACTGCCGGGCCGTGGCGCGATGACGCGGTGACCCTGCCGCCGGGGCCGCCGGGGCCGGGGCCGCCGGGACCGCCGGGGCCGTCGGAGCGGCGGGGCGGCGGGGCGGTCGGGCGGCGGGCGGCGGGGCGGTCGGGCGGCCGGGCGGCCGGGTCGGCCGGGGCTCAGCCCAGCGCCCAGGCGACGTCCCTGAGCAGGGCGTGCCGCCAGCCGACCCGGTCGTGCCCCGAGGGCGACCGCGAGACCCGTACGGTCGCCCCGGCCGCCTCGGCCAGCGACTCGACCGCCTCGCAGTGGGGAAGCATCCGCGTCTCGTGCTCGCCCACGTCGAACGCGACACGCAGCCCGGACAGGCCGGGGTGCTCCCGCAACCGGGCTGCCAGGGCGCCTCCGGGCGGCCCGCCCAGCGGGTCCGCCGCGCCCACGGCGTCCGGCGACCACCAGAACGACCCCGACTGCACCGCGACCCGTGACACCAGCTCCGGGAAGTCCAGCGCCGCGTGGAGCGCGCTCAGCCCGCCGAGGCTCTGCCCGACCGCCACCAGCCGGCCCGGGTCACCCGGCACACCGGACTCCGCCACCAACGGCAGCAGTTCGTCGCGGACCGCCTCCCACAGCGCCGGCCGGCACCCGAACTCCGCCTCCCGGTCCTTCACCGGCAGAAAGACCAGCGTGACCGGAGGCATCCCGCCCGCGGCCACCGCAGAGTCGAACGCGGTGGTGGCCGGATGCAGATGGAGCCAGTCGTCCCCGTCGAGCAGCAGCACCAACGGCCCGCCGCCGCCCGCCGGATGCACCCGTACGGTGCGGCGCCCGCCGAGCCGCTCGCTCGCCCAGCGCAGCCGGGTACGCGGAAGGGGCAGCACGTCCTCCGCTCCGACCAGGGGCCAGTGCGGCTGCGGCGGGGCGTCCGGGGCCGCGGCCAGCGAGCGGTCACCGCCGGCGCCCGCCGGGTTGAGCGGATCGGCGTACGCCCCGTCGTCCGTGAGGAGTTGGTAGGTCACCCGCAGCCGCTCGGGCATCGCCACCTCGGCGTACCAGCAGTCCGTGTCGCCGAAACGGCGCAGAGGCACCGGCTCCGACCAGCTCTCGAAGACGATGCGCGCGGGGGACCCGCGCCACAGGAAGAGGGTCACCCAGCCGCCGCCGGCGGACGGCACCGCAACGGGACTGCGCGCCGCCGCCCAGAACGCCTCGGTCCCCGGACTGCCCGGCAGCCCGAAGTCCGCGAAGGACGGGGGACGGTGGGCCGCGAGGTCCAGGGAGGCGCCCGTCACGGCCGGCCGGCCGAGCGGTGGCGGCCCGTGGTCCGGCGGAACGCGCCCAGCGGCGGGCGGGCTCCGTCCCCGGTTCGGAAGCGTTCGGTCGCGGGAGGCATCAACGTCTCCTTGTGAGAGGGAAGTCGAAAGGCTAGGCTCACGGCGATTAGGTTACCCTAACCTAATGATTCCGCCGCGGGTGGACGTCGGCACGGCCGCGAACCACCCGCTCGACACGGCCGCCCGGCCGGTCCGCCGAGGAGGCGCTGACACATGAGCACCAACCCGTTCGACGACCCCGAAGGCCGCTTCCTGGTCCTGGTGAACGACGAGGGCCAGCACTCGCTCTGGCCGTCCTTCGCCGAGGTCCCCGGAGGGTGGGCCATCGCCTTCGAAGAGAACACCCGGGAAGCGTGCCTGGAGTTCGTCGAGACCAACTGGACCGACCTGCGCCCCCGTTCGCTCGCCGCGACCATGGACGCCTGATGCCTGATGCCTGATGCTGGTCCCGGCCGCCGACGCCGTTGCCTGACGCCCGGCCCGCCTCGACGTGTGCCGGGGAATGGATCGCGCCGGGGCCCGGTTGACGCCGCACATGACGTTATTCAAAGGCTTCGCCCCCGCCACCGCCGAGCTCCTCGACGGCAAGAACTTCGCCACCCTCGCCACCATCAACCCCGACGGGAGTCCGCAGACTTCGGTGGTCTGGTTCGAGCGTGAGGGCGACACGCTGCTCATCTCCGTGACCTCCGCACGGAAGAAGGCCCGGAACATCGAGCGCGACCCGCGTGTCAGCCTCACGGTCTTCGATCTGGGCAACCCGTACCGGTCGGCCGAGATCCGGGGCACCGCCGAACTGCTGCCCGACCCGGACAAGGCGCTGCCGAAGCGGCTCTCGCAGCGCTACCTGGCGGAGGACCCGCCTGCCGAGGGTCCCGAGGAGAGGCGGCTGATCGTCCGGATCACCCCGGATCGGGTGAACGACTTCGCGGCCGAGGTCTCCGGGCCCGACGCGTAGTCGACCCCTGTTGCCGAGCCGGGCCGGCGCCTCCTGAGGGGGCCGGCCCGGCGTGCTCGCCCGCCACCATCGGTCCCCGCGGCCGCGGTTGCTGTTCCGTGGCCGCCGGGGCCCGGCGTGGTCACACGGGCGCCGGCAGCGTCCTTACGGTCCCCGGGGCGGTGAGGGACTCGGCGCCGCTCGGCACGGGCACGGCGGCGAAGAGCGCGTCCTGCTCCCGCTGCAACTGCTGCTTGCGCGCGGCGCTGGTGGAGGGGAGCCGCTGCTCCTCGTACAGCTTGTGGGTGGCCTCCTGTGCGTGCTTGCTGGCGGGGGTGTGGAACTGGATCTCGAACAGCTGCCCCGAACGGGGCGCCCGCCAACCGGTGTTGAGGGCCTTGTAACCGCTCGTGCGGCCCCAGGTGTTCGACCACTTGGTGCTGTCGTTGCCGAAGGCGTCGAGCGTGTTCGAAACATCGGTGACGCCGGCCGTGTACGCGGCGTCCTGCCACTGCACGGTGTAGCGCACGGCGTCGCTGATGCCCGCCAGTACCGTGTCGACGTTGCGGCCCGCATCCCCGACGAGCGCGGTGGCGACCTTCCGCTTCAGGGAGTCGGGCGACTTCAAGCGCTGGTCGAAGCCGATGATCTCCGCGCCCGAGAGGGCGGCGGCGGTGCGGACCTGGACGCTGATGGTGCGCTCCGCCTGCCGGGCGTGGTCGAGGTAGGCGTCGACCTTGTTGTTCTGGTCGGCCGTCAGGCTGAGTCCGCCCTCTCCTTTCCAGCCCTGAGGCTCGTCGGCCGCGGCCACCGAACCCAGGGAGAGGACGGCGGTGACGGCGACGGCGACGGCCGTCCGGCCGAAGGCGGGACGGGTGCTGATGTTCATGCGGCGTTACCGGTCTTTCTGGTGCGGGGGAAGTGATCCCGGTCCGTCGGACGGATCACCCCCTGCAAACGATCATGACCGTCGGGGGTCACGTCCCGCACCGCACCGGAGGTCCGCGCCCCTCGGACGCTTTGGGCAGCTCCGGGCCGATCCCGGACGCCCCCCGGGCCGTCGCGGCGGCCCGCGCCGCCGTACACGGCCATCCGCGCCGCCGTACACGGCCCCCGCCCGGGAGGACACCGCCCGGGCGGGGGCCCGCCTCATTCCGCTTCCCAGTCCCAGGTGTCGAAGTACGCCGTCTCGCCCGACCGCCGGGCACCGTCGATGGCCAGCAGCCTGCGGTAGTCGCCGTCGGGCATGTGGTCCCGCCACTCCTCCAGCGGCCGTACCCGTACCTCGTCGTGCTCCGCCGGATCCAGGACGATCGCCTCGATCTGACGCCGGGTGAGACGCCCGCCGTCGAAGACACACCCGAAGGTGCTGTACGGCCACTGGGCGCCCGGCAGGCCGTAGACGGCGGCCAGCAGACGGCGGGGAGGCCCGCCGACGATGATCCCGGTCTCCTCCCGGCACTCGCGCACGGCCGTACCCCAAGGGCGCTCGCCCGGGTCCATCGTGCCGCCGGGAACCTGCCACGGGTGCGAGGAGGAGTACACCGCGTGCAGTTGCAGGGGATGGCCGTCCTCGTCGGTGAAGTACAGCCCGGCGAAGCCCGTGGCATGCATGACCGTCTCCGCGAACTGCGCGGTCGACAGCCCCGCCGCGTCCCCGGGCCGACGGACGGGGGCCCGGGTCATCCGCAGCAACGCCGCGTCGCGGAAGAAGCCGAACCGCTCGTAGAACGGCACCGATTCGCCGCCGCTGTGGAGCGCGTACTCGGTGACGCCCAGCTCCTCCAGATGCCGCAGCAGAGCGCCCAGCGCGGCACTGGCATAGCCGCGCCCACGGTGGGCGGGCTCGGTGGCGACGGCGTCCACGTGTGCCGCGAGGCCCTCGGGGGAGTCGCGCGAGGGAAAGACCGGATGCACCAGGGCGAGCGCGCAACTGGCCAGCCCGCCGCCCGCAGGCGCGTCGACCACGTAGGCCACCGCGCTGCCGGCCGCCGTGAGACGGGCCGCCAGGAGGGTGCGGGTCGCGGCGAGCCTCTCCGGCGAAAGCGGCTCGGGGCAGGTGTGCGCCGACTTCAGCCGCGCGATCTCCGCCGCGTCGCCGGGAACGGCGGGCCGGGGCTCGGGAACGGCGAAGGGCTGGGCGGCAACGGCCGTCACGCACCGGTCCCCGGCACCGTCCGGCCGGCGCGAACGCGGCACCGGGCCGTGGTCCCGGTTCGGGGCGTCCGGCAACGCGCATTCGGCGTGCCCCGGAAGGGAGCGGCGGGCGCGGGCCGGCAGTGCGGTGGGCTGCTCTCCGGCAGCTTCGCCCCTCACGCGAGGTCTCCCGGCCGCCTGGCGGGACGCACGGTGAACACGCTCTCCTCGGTCAGCGGGCCGAGAGCGGCGTGGGCGGCGAGGAGCCGGCGCGCGTCGTCCTCGAACGCGGCATGCCGGTCACCGAAGAGCGCCGGACCGGCGAACGAGGTCGTCGCGAGGTACCCCGACACCTGATCCGGTGTCCAGACGCGGGTCACCGGGAACTCGTGCACGCTCACCCGGCTGAACGCCGATCCGGCCAGATCCTCTTCGTACGGGCGGTACGGCTCCGCGTACGCGCCGGTCGTACCGGCACGACGGACGGGGCCGAGGTACGACTGGATCAGCGACCGCAGGGCGCGCGTCCAGTCGGCGTCGTGCGTCCACAGGCTGCCGTCACCCATCACCGCGAAGACGGCGCCGGGAGCGGCCACCCGGTCCGCCATCGCCAGGACGGCCTGCCGGTCCATCCAGTGGAAGGCGCGGCAGCACGTGATCAGGTGCGGACGACGGTCCGCGTCCACCGGCCCGAAGTCCTCCGCCCGGCCCGCGAACCCGGTGACGCGCGACGCGCCCACTTCCGGCAGCAGGGCGTCGAGCGCCGCACGCATCCGTTCACGGCTCGTGTCCACCACGGACACATGGGACGGAGTCAGCGACTCCAGTATGGACAAGGGAACTTGGCCGGTCCCCGTCCCGAGGTCCAGCAGCACCGGGGCGGTTACCCCGGTGAGTGCCGCGGCGAGGAGCCGGGCCGCCTCCGGCGGTACACCGGGCCGGTGACTCGCGTAGGCGCGCGCGGCCCCGAAGCGGTCCGGCGGCGGTGAGCCCCGGTCCGTGCGGTCTTCCGTCATCAGCGGTGTTCCTCCTTGGGGCGTGCGGGGGCGGCCCGCGGCGCCGGCGCCGTACGGGCCGGGGCGGCCGACGGCCGGTGGGTGAGGGACACCCACCGCATGGTGAACGGATGTTCCTGGCTCGCGGTCACGGACATCCGCCCCGACTCGCCGTACGGACGTGCCCGGTGCTCCGCCGCACGCCCGCCGACCCGGCCGCCGGATCGCCCGCAGGCCCAACGCACGTCGCGGAGAAGCCGGAGGAAGGGCCGTCGGCCCTCCTGCCGAAAGCCGACCCGTGGCCGGAGCCCGGTGAGGGGACGGGCCCGGGTGAGGGGACGGGCCCGGGTGAGCGGACGGGAAGAAGGCACCGTCGGCGGAGCAGGGCAGAACGAGCGGGAGCCGGGCGCCTTCCCCATCGTGGGGGAGGGCCCGGAACCCCTGGCCCGGCCGGAATCCTCGGCCCGGCCGGGGCAGCACCCCGACAGACCGCTCAGCCGGCCAGCAGAACGGCGCCGAGCGCCAACGCGCCCGGCAGCGCCTGGGCCGTGAGGATGCGCCGGTTGGCGGTGAAGCCGCCGTACAGGCCTGCGACGAGCACGCAGACGAGGAAGAACACCTGGACCCGGAAACCGGTCGGGTCCCCGGCGAACAGCCCCCACACGAGTCCCGCCGCGAGGAAACCGTTGTAGAGGCCCTGGTTCGCGGCCAGCGGCACGGTGGCCCGGGCCATCTCCGCGTCAAGGCCGGAGAGTTCACGGCCGGGCTTCTTCTCCCACAGGAACATCTCCAGAACCAGGATGTACACGTGCAGTGCGGCCACCAGGGCGACCAGCACGTTCGCGGTGATCTCCATGCGCGTCTCCGTTCTCTCTTCGACTTCGGCATCGAGTCGTCTGCGCGTACGCCCCGTTGACCGACGCGTAGCCGTGCGTCGGTGGCGGACACCGGGGCCCGCCCGCCGCGATCCCCCGTCCGCGCGCCGGGTGGAGGCGCCTTCCGTACGCATGCGGCGCCACCGGCCGAGGCGCCGGAGCGAGCCGGCCCCCGTGCGGTCCCGCTGCTCGGAACCGTCGTCTCCCGGCACGCGATCCCACCGCCCGCGCGAAGCGTACAGCGGGGTGATCACCCGAGACGCGGGGGAGGGCGACCCGGGCCGCGCCGGGCGGGTACACGCAGGGCGACGGCGGCCGTCGCGGGACACGGAGCCGTCGCCGCGCCCGTCGGTCTCATCGGTAGACGCGCCAACGGCGCCATGCAGAACGGGAGTTCACGGTGCACGGTGCCGGTGGGGCCGAGTCCGCCGGATCGTCGCCACGGTCGCGGACCGGGCCGCACCGTCACGACGGCCGCAGGAATCCACCGTTCCCGGTGGCCGTCCACCCCCGGCGGGCTACCGCCCGACGGGTACGGCCGTCAACCCGCATCCTGTGTGCCGATCCACGCCCGAACCAGGTCTGGTGTCACCCCGGTCGAACGGGGCAGCATCAGACCCCCGCCCCCTCGCCAACCGTGCACGGCGGCCCACGTTTCCGAAGGAGCCCTATCCATGCGCATCGGAGTGACTCGCGAGCCGACCGGGGAGACCCGTGTGGCCGCGACACCCACGACCGTCAGACAGCTCATCGCCCTCGGCTACGAACTGGTCGTCGAGTCCGGAGCGGGCGAGCTCTCCGCCTTCACCGACCTCGCGTACACCGCGGCCGGAGCCGTCGTGGGCACCGCGAACGAGGCGTGGAGCGCGGACATCGTCCTGCGCGTCAACGGCCCCTCACCGGATGACGTCGACAAGCCGAAGGACGGCGCCTACCTCGTCTCCACACTGGCTCCCGCACTCAACCCCGGCCTCGTGGACGCCCTGGCCGAACGGGACATCACCGTCCTGGCCATGGACGCCGTCCCGCGCATCAGCCGCGCCCAGTCCCTGGACGTCCTGTCCAGCATGGCCAACATCGCCGGCTACCGCGCCGTGATCGAGGCCGCCCACGAATTCGGCCGGTTCTTCACCGGCCAGGTCACCGCCGCCGGAAAGGTCCCGCCGGCCAAGGTACTCGTCGCCGGCGCCGGAGTCGCGGGCCTCGCGGCGATCGGCGCCGCGTCCAGCCTCGGCGCCGTCGTACGCGCCACGGACCCGCGCCCCGAAGTCGCCGACCAGGTCAAGTCACTCGGCGGCGAGTACCTCCCGGTCGTCGTCGACGAAGAGGCCCAGCAGTCCGGCGACGGCTACGCCAAGGCCACCTCGGACCTCTACGACGCCGCCGCCCGCGAGCTCTACTCCGCCCAGGCCGCCGACGTCGACATCATCATCACCACCGCCCTCATCCCCGGACGCCCGGCCCCCCGGCTGATCACCGAAGCCGACGTCGCCACGATGAAGGCGGGCTCCGTGATCGTCGACATGGCCGTCGCACAGGGCGGCAACGTCGCCGGCAGCGTCGAGGGCCGGAAGGTCGTCACCGGCAACGGTGTGACCATCCTCGGTTACAGCGACCTGGCGGGCCGTCTCCCCACCCAGGCAAGCCAGTTGTACGGCACCAACCTCGTCAACCTGCTCAAACTGCTCACGCCCGGAAAGGACGGCGAAGCCGTCCTCGATCTCGACGACCCCGTCCAGCGCGGCATCACGGTCGTCCGCGCCACCGGGGACGGACGGGGCGAGAAACTCTGGCCGCCGCCCCCGGTCCAGGTCAGCGCCGCCCCCGCGACCGCGCCCGCCGCCACGGTGGCCGCGACACCGCAGCGGAAGCCCCTGGCCGGCCCCGCGAAACTCGCACTCGTCCTCACCGGAATCGCCCTGCTCTGGCTCGTGATCGCGTTCGCCCCGGCGCCGATCCCGCAGAACTTCACCGTACTCACCCTGGCCGTCGTCATCGGCTACTACGTCATCGGCAAGGTCCACCACGCGCTCCACACGCCCCTGATGAGCGTCACCAACGCCATCTCCGGGGTCATCGTCGTCGGAGCGCTGGTCCAGGTCGGGCTCGGCGGGCACACGATCCAGGCGCTGGCCGGCCTCGCGACCCTGCTCGCCTCCGTCAACATCGTCGGCGGCTTCGCGGTCACGCGCCGCATGCTCGCCATGTTCAGCAAGGGGAACTGACGTGACCGCAGCCTCGATCTCCACCGCGGCGTACCTCGTCGCCGCCCTGCTCTTCATCCTCTCCCTGGCGGGCCTGAGCAAGCACGAGACAGCCCGGCAGGGCTGGGCGTACGGAGTGGCCGGCATGGCCGTCGCCCTCGCCGCCACCATCGGGCTGACCCTCCACGACACCTCGGTACGGGGTGCGACCGCGCTCGTCCTCGCGATCTCCCTCGCCGTCGGCGCCGTCATCGGGCTCTGGCGCGCCCGCGTGGTCAAGATGACCGGCATGCCCGAACTGATCGCGCTGCTGCACTCGTTCGTGGGCCTCGCCGCCGTGCTGGTCGGCTGGGCCTCCTACATCGAGGTCGAACGCCACGGCGAGGGAGGCTTCTCCGGATCGCTCCTGAGCATCCACCACGCCGAGGTCTCCCTCGGCATCTTCATCGGCGCCGTCACCTTCACCGGCTCGATCGTCGCCAACCTCAAGCTGAGCGCGAGGATCAAGTCCGCCCCGCTCGTGCTGCCCGGCAAGAACATCCTCAACCTCGGCGCGCTGCTCGCCTTCGTGGTCCTCACCGTCCTCTTCGTCGCCCGCCCGACGCTCTGGCCGGTCATCGCGGTGACCGCGATCGCTCTGCTCTTCGGATGGCACCTGGTCGCCTCGATCGGCGGCGGAGACATGCCCGTCGTGGTCTCCATGCTCAACAGCTACTCCGGCTGGGCGGCCGCCGCGAGCGGCTTCCTGCTCAACAACGACCTGCTCATCGTCGTCGGCGCGCTGGTCGGCTCCTCGGGCGCCTACCTCTCGTACATCATGTGCAAGGCCATGAACCGCTCGTTCGTCTCCGTCATCGCGGGCGGCTTCGGGATCGAGGCGCCCGGGAGCGGCGGCGACGACGGACAGGGGGAGCACCGCGAGACCAACGCCGACGAGACCGCCGAGCTCCTGGCCGGCGCCTCCCGAGTGGTGATCACCCCCGGCTACGGCATGGCGGTGGCCCAGGCGCAGTACCCGGTCGCCGAACTGACCCGCCTCCTGCGATCCCGGGGCGTCGACGTCCGGTTCGCCATCCACCCGGTCGCCGGCCGCCTGCCGGGCCACATGAACGTGCTGCTCGCCGAAGCCAAGGTGCCCTACGACATCGTGCTGGAGATGGACGAGATCAACGACGACCTCGCCGGCACCGACGTCGTCCTGGTCATCGGCGCCAACGACACCGTCAACCCGGCCGCCATGGACGACCCCGGCAGCCCGATCGCCGGCATGCCGGTCCTGCGGGTCTGGGAGGCCGCGAACGTCGTCGTCTTCAAGCGGTCGATGGCCAGCGGATACGCCGGAGTGCAGAATCCCCTCTTCTTCCGCGAGAACACCGCCATGCTCTTCGGTGACGCGAAGACCAGGAGCGACGAGATCGTGGCCGCCCTGGCCGTGCTCGCCGGCACCCGCGTGGCACCCGTCCCCGCCTGAGAGACCTGCCCGCCCCCGCCGCAGTGCCCGGCGCGGGCGGGCGGTCTTCCGGCACACGGACCGTCCGGCGGACACCCGTCGGCACCAGCGATGAACCCCGGTGCGAAGATGCGACGACATGAGGAGTCGGCCGACCAAGGGATTGCTGTGGGCTACGAACTTTCGAACCGGCTCGTCGTCGGGATCGCGTCCAGCGCTCTCTTCGACCTGACCGAGTCGGACGCCATCTTCCGCGAACACGGCGAGGAAGGCTACCGCGGCTACCAGGAGAAGCACCGGGACGACGAACTCCGGCCGGGAGTGGCGTTCCCGTTCATCCGCCGTCTGCTGTCGCTCAACAGCCTGAGCACCGCCGACGACCCGCTGGTGGAGGTCATCGTGCTGTCCCGCAACGATCCCGACACCGGACTTCGGGTCATGCGCTCCATAGAGTCCCACGGGCTGCCCATCAGCCGGGCCATCTTCAGGCAGGGCCGATCTCCGTACAACTTCATGCCCGCGCTCAACATGTCGCTGTTCCTGTCGGCGAACGGGCAGGACGTCCGAGGGGCCGTCTCCTCCGGTCTGGCGGCCGGACACGTCCTGGGCACGCCGCACGAGGACGACTCGGACGACGACGACCTGCGCATCTCCTTCGACTTCGACGGCGTACTCGCGGGCGACGAGTCGGAGCAGGTCTTCCAGACGGGCGGGATCGAGGAGTTCCGCGCCCACGAGACGAGGAACGCCGCGATCCCGCACGACGCCGGGCCGCTCAAGGAATTCCTCGCCGGCGTGAACCGCATCCAGCAGCGCGAGGAGGAGGAACGCCGGAGGAACCCCGACTACCGGATCCGTCTCCACGTCTCGATCGTCACCGCGCGGAACGCACCCGCCCACGAGCGCGCGGTCACCAGCCTGAAGGGATGGGGCCTGAGGGTCAACGACGCCTTCTTCCTCGGCGGCATCGACAAGGGCGAGATCATGAAGATCCTCAGACCGCACATCTTCTTCGACGACCAGGAGACCCACCTGGTCAGCACCTCGCGGACGACGCCCAGCGTCCACGTCCCGTTCGGGAAGATCAACGAGGTCGCCGGGGCCGACCGCCGTCCCGCCTGACCGCGGTGCGTGTCACCGCCCGAAGAGTTCCTTCAGCGCGATGTTGAGCTGGAGGACGTTGACGCGGGGTTCCCCGATGAAGCCGAGGATGCGTCCGCTGGTGTGGTCGTCGACGAGCTTGGTCACCTGGTCGACGCCGAG